>JAFGTA010000097.1 GCA_016934355.1 Candidatus Bathyarchaeota archaeon
GGTTATATCCTGTGTGGTGATGGGGCACACCCTGGGCGGCTGCCCCGTGACCATCTCCATTATGTCAAGGAGGCTGTCACTCACCTTTAGCACCCAGCCCTCCTTGGCTGTGGGAGTGATAGCGAAACCCCGGAAGTTGGCGATCCGGTTCCCCTTGGTGGTGTCGATGCTGAGCACCGCGTCCATCTCTGGGTCTATCTCGTGCCTGTTCATGGTGGCTATGTCAACTGGGCTGCCCATGAACGGCACCGGCTCATGCGGCTTGATCGGGGCGTCGGGGCAGATGTGGGTCGCCACTATGACATCGCCCGGCAGGGCGTCGCCTTTCCCCAACATGTCACCCAGCTTCAGCGCGACGCTAAGGGCTGTGGTGGCGCCGTCACTGTCTGACACCAATCCTATCTGCTCGGGGCGTGCCCCAATGCCGCCAAGGCGGCCGACTATGCCGAGGGTGGGCGCGTCGCCGTCCGCGGCCTTGCCGCGGGTACCGGGTACCTTGATCTTGATGAAATCGGTGCTCCCTTCCTCGCCTTGGATCGTCTTCACAGTGACATCCTTCAGGCCTCTGTCTCTGAGGAGCTTCGCTACCGTGGCGCCATCAACGGTGGCGCTGTCCAGGAGGTCCATCACCTCGATGACTTGTTTCAGCATGATATATTATCTGGAGAATGGGCATCTAAAAGGTTCCCTGCTTTCAGCAAGAGGTGACAGTATTCTTATATCGGGTTTCTGTGTCGGCTGAAACCGTGGACTCGGCTCAGGGGCTCTCCGACCTAGAGGAGATCGAGCTAAAGGAACGCATAGCCATGCTGAAGGATCAGGAGAGAAGCCTGCGGAGCGAGCGCCATGTGCTGGAGTCCCGTCTACGAAACATGATACTGGCTAGGTACGCGGAGCTGACCAAGAGGTACGGGGCGAGGAGCCGAAGGCGGGCCCCAGTGAAGAGGATGACCTAGGGGCGGTCGGCTCTGACTATGAGGCTGAACCTTTCGTAGTCGTAGCGGCGTACCTTGACGCCGGAGGCTGTGCCCTCCGTGTAGAGGACCGCCGTCCCGTCCCGTATGCTGACTGCTGCCTCGTAGCACTCATTGATAAGGCGCTTCTCCATCCTAGGCTCGTTGTGACTGGGCATCACCCAGTCGACGTGGGGTGCAAGGCTCGCCATCTTGGCGAAGCTGTCGATGAACTGGTCAAGACTCGTCGTCGGACTGTAGATGTAGATGGGTGCTGGGTAGAAGCTGTCACCCGTCCAGAGTACCCTGTTCGCCCTGTCCAGTAGGCAGACGCTGTCGGGGCTGTGCCCCGGAGTGTGCACGATCTCCAGCTTCCTACCGCCGAGGTCCACGATGTCGCCGTCCCTCAGCCACCTCGTGACGCTGAAGGGATGGATACGCCAGCTCTCCTCGTCGAAGTAGGGCGGTAGCGGCTTCCACACCATGTCCCCGTCGAGGTAGTGTCCCATCTGCTCCTTTGTCTGGCCCTTTTCCGCCCTTTCCCTGCTGAAGGGTGTATCCAAGGCAGCGATCTCGCTGAACTGATGGTTTCCGCCTATATGGTCCCCGTGGGTGTGAGTGTTGACGACAGTCACAGGGAGACCGGTGAGCCTCTCAACGAGAGCCTTGATGTCGCCTATGCCGTTCCCGGTGTCGATGAGGGCGGCGCGGTCCTCGCCTACGACGAGGTAGCTGATGACCTCCTCGAACTGTCCGTCCTCGTAGATGGCGTGGACGGTGTCTGTGAGCCTGTGTACCTCGAACCAGCCGTCGGGCTGTACCACCTTCGGGTAGCTGTTCCAGGCGGGACGCGGGAGCTTTTCGTACCACTTCCGAGGCACGATTATCTCTCCCTCGGTACCGTTTGAGTAAGCCATAACACGAGTAAGGCTGGGCGACCGCATAAAGCGTTGTCGCCCGCCGCGTGAACGGTCCGCGGGCTACCCGGTTACAGTGACAATAAGCCCCCGCCGGAGCCCCTTAGCGTGATGAGCGTCACCCTGATCCACCCTTCTGTGAACCGCGTCGGCGGAGCCGAGAAGATGTGCCTAGAGATGATCGGCTTGCTCAAGGAGGCGGGGTACAGGGTAGGCCTATACACGCTAGACAGGCCACGGTGGGAGAGGGTCGAGGCTTACTGGGGCCATGGCTGGAGGCCGGACGAGGAGCGGCACACGCAGGAGGCGGAGCTGAGCCCCTCAACTTCCATACAGTGGCTCAGATGCTCCGCCCAGTACCTCTGGCTGCTGCACCGCGCTCAGACGGGTGAGGCGTTGACCCTGAACACCTACGGCGAGGTTTACCCCTACGTCAGCGACGTCTCGTACATCCAGAGCCAGCCCCTCATCGGCGCCGAGGGCAACCCCTACGAGGTGCCCCTCTGGGAGTTCGGCAAGAGTGTCTACGGGAGAGTGTGCGACGTCCTAGCCGAGAGGTGTCCCTCCCCCGTGCTCGTGGCTAACTCGCTCTACAACGCAGGCAACGTCTCCCGGTGCATGGGCGTGGAGGCGAGGGTCCTTCACCCGTTCATCGACTCTGTGCCGTACGGCTCCGAGCCCAAGACGGGTCAGGTGCTCACCGTCTGCAGGCTCACCCCCAGGAAGAACCTGCAGTTGGTGCCTGAAATACTCGGCCACCTCAGAGGGGTCAGGGCGTGCGTCGCCGGGGCGACGACACACAGGAGCCAGAGTGTCATGGAGGCGCTCAGCGGCAGACATATAGACATGTACCTGAACCCGAGGCGCGGCGAGGTGACGTCTCTGATGAAGAGGGCGTCCGTGTACTTATCGACACAGAGAAACGAGGCGTTCGGCATATCGGTGCTAGAGGCCATGAGCGCCGGCTGCGTCCCCGTGGTGTACAGGTGTGGGGGGCCTTGGCGTGACATCCTCATGGAGAGGGAGGGGGAGGCGGGCTTCGGCTACGACACCGCTGAGGAGGCGGCGGGCCGCGTCGGATGGGTGCTACGCGACGAGGGGCTGCGGGAGCGGCTCAGAGCTAACGCCGTGAGGAGGGCGGGCTGCTTCACACGCGAAAGGTTTCGTGACGGCCTGCTTGAGACTATGGAGGGGGCCGAGCACAGGGAGGTGGGTGACGGTGTGTTAGCCGGCTGCGTCCGCCTCCTCGACGATGCCAAGGCTAGGCTTAGTCGGCTCTCGTGACGATGCTGAACCTGGGGTAGCTGTACTTCCTGATGGAGATGCCCCTGTCCGTGCCCTCCAGATACCTGCCCCTGCCCTCCGCTATGTCGACGACGGCCTTGTACACGTCCTTGAGGAGCTGCTTCTCGACCCACGGCTCGTTGTGGCTGGGCATGAGGCGGTCGTACTCGTCGTAGTGGCTTAACCTCCGCTCGTAGCTCTCGATGAATGGGGGAATGTCTCCGCCGTTGAGGTATGTGTAGATACCGCCGGTGTAAAACATGTCGCCGGTGAATAGGAGTCTGTCTTCACGATCGAGGAAGCAACACGAGTCCGGTGTATGCCCCGGTGTGTGCAGCACCTCTAAGCTGCGTGTGCCGAGGTCGATGACGTCGCCGTCCCTGAACCAGCGGGTGACGTTGAAGCCTAGCACCGCATGGCTCTAGAGGTAGTCGAGCATGGCTACGTGGTCGAAGCGGTGGTTGTCGGCGATGTGGTCGTTGTGGCTGTGGGTGTTGATAACGGTGACGGGGAGGTTGGTGATCTCTCTCTACTACCCGTCTTATGTTGCCGATTCAGCAGCCGGTGTCTATGAGGGTGGCTTCGCAAAGAGTTCGACACCAGCGCCAGTGACTACATTTACTGTGGTCGAGCGGAGCTGGCAGGTGTTGTTCGATGCTCATCTGTGGATTCACAAGGCCCACATTGTAATTTTGGCTGAGGAGGGCGATCCCCACGGATCAAGCCGTTGTTATATTGTCTTCTCTCATGGATCTCAGCTCGGATAAGATGCAATAGATTAACAGGCTGGAAGATGTGTACACGAATACAAAGCGTTACCTCACCGAAAATATCGGGGGCGTCGCCGGAGCGATGCACACCGGCTGCAGCAAGATCGATCTGAGCGCGACGGCGAGTAGGATGATGGCACACACCTGGTTGATCCTAGAAATCCAAGAGGTCCTGAGACTTTAGGAGGCGCTTGTAGGAGTCGCTGAGTCGCACCAATGCATCATAATGCCTAGATACACTCACCTTACAGCAAGCTCAATCCATAACATTTGCTCACTGGGCATGGCTTACTGTGACTTCCTTTTATATGATATAATGAGGCTTGAGGACAGCCTGAAACGGACAGATCTCTGTACAATGGGAGCTGTGGCTCTGGCTGGTACAGGTCATCGAATCAACAGGGGTAGAGTGGGTGCTTCGAGGCTTACCAGGTATCTTGGAGAATAGCCTCCAGTACGTATCCAGCTGGAATTACCTCCATCGCAAATAAAATCAGAGGCTTCTAGCTGAAATCAGACGACGGGAGTTATGCTCAGCCTCCTCACCAATAAGTGCCTTATCACCCATATGAATAGAAACGGAACAACAAGAAGAGACACAAAGTAACTCGAAATGCTGTATAGCGCTGACTCGAGCATAGTAACCTCTCTAAGGGGCTCTTTATACCCAGTGGAAAAAAAACATACAGTAAACCAGAGACATAGTATTAAATCCGGTCAACACAGCAAGAAAAGCCCTCAAAGAATCCACGCGAGCCATGAAACGCAAACCCACCGCCACAGCTACAGAGAAGTAACAGACATCGGCAGTCCCATATCGTGGACGCAGAAAATAATGGGAGCTATAACCACCAGCCATTCTCCCTCACGAGCGAATATGCACAGATAACCCAGACAAACATCAACACCAGCATAATGGGCATTAAGCTGAACGTAACGATGAAGTGAGCCTCCTCAGTCATATGATGGATAGTCGTGTGATACACCACACCGAAAAAGTCCAGCAGCTCCAGCACACCTAGACAAAGCTAAAATATCAGCACAAACAGAAAAACCTGCCCCACCAACTTCCACGACTCAAAGCAAACAAGATATCTAAAACAAGATATTAACAACCAACTACAACCCAAAACACAGATATCATACCTTGTTCATCGTTGTTAGCAGGCCAGAAGGGTCACCATCAACCCAGACATCCCATTAAAAATATCTAAGCATCATGTTTTAACCCCATCAATAAAACCAATTTTGAATATTGAAAGACGTGACTTTGAAGTCAGGTTTACTACACTCGAAACGTAATCATCCTACAGGAAAACAATAGCTAATAATATTGATTTTCCACAGGATAAAAATGGGTTCATTTTGAATTAATCCTAAATAAAAAGTTATAGATATAAGACAGTAAGACGGCGCTTAACCAGAATTAAAGGTTGTTGTCCATACCTACACTCAACTTCTAATATCGATCACCAATCCACGAATCATCAAACACCTCAAGGAGCCACAAACATGAATTCAGTCATAATAAAAGAGGACTTACTCAGAGACAAGACCATACTCGTCACCGGGGGAACCGGCTCCTTCGGAAACCAGATGGTAGAAAGAATACTTAGAGACCATGAACCAAAGGAGGTCATCGTATTCAGCAGGGACGAGAAGAAGCAGTACGACATGAGGAAACGCCTCGACACCGACAAAATCAAGTATATAATAGGAGATGTCCGTGACAGAGACAGCGTCCGCAAAGCCATCAAGCATGTTGACATCGTCTTCCACGCCGCCGCCTACAAGCAGGTCCCGACCTGCGAGTTCTTCCCGCTGGAGGCCGTGAAGACCAACATCCTCGGCTCCAGCAACGTCCTCGAAGCAGCCGAGGAAACAGGCGTCGAGAAGGTCGTCATCCTCAGCACCGACAAAGCTGTGTACCCAATAAACGCCATGGGTATGACCAAGGCCCTCATGGAGAAGCTCATGACCGCCAAGGCACGCCTCAACGGCGACACCGTCTACTGCGGCGTCAGGTACGGCAACGTCATGTTCAGCAGAGGCTCCGTGCTCCCCCTATTCATAGACCAGATAATGAACGGCAGGCAGCTTACAGTCACGAACCCAGATATGACCCGGTTCCTGCTGCCTCTTCCCACAGCCATCGACCTTGTGCTATACGCCATAGAGCACAGCGAGAACGGGGACATACTAGTGAAGAAGTCATCCGCAGCCACAATAGGGACTCTGGCGAAAGCCATGGCCACCATATTCAACCACACAAAAGGCATCAAGACAATAGGCGTCAGGGAAGGGGAGAAGATGCACGAGACCCTCGTCACCCGAGAGGAGTTGATGAAGGCTGAAAGCACAGACGATTTCTTCAGAATAAAAAACCTTGAGAAGATAAACTACGAAGAGTTCTACAGCTCAGGGAAACACAGCGAGGCACCCGCCGAGGGATACACCTCCTACAACACACGCAGGCTTACGCTCGATGAAGCCGTTGAACTTCTTGCCTCAAGCGACCATGTCAAGGGAAAACTACCTGAACCCGCATCAACCTTGGAGATTCCTCATTACATTGGCGAAACGATCCAGAGGTGAACCAATGAAGGTCGGGATCACGGGTCAAACGGGCTTCATCGGCTCTCACCTAACCAACTACCTAAAGACTAAATGTGAAATAACGCTTATACCCTCGCGACGCGGCGTCTTTGAATCAACAGACGAGTTAAACAAGTTACTTGAAAACTGTGACGCGGTGGTCCATTTGGCAGGCGTGAACCGTGGAGCGGATGACGAAGTATATAACACTAACATCCAGTTGGCGGATAGACTCATCGCGAGTCTTAAGCGTACAGTTCACAAACCCCATTTAATCTACACGTCCTCAACGCAGGAGGGCAGTGACACGGCTTATGGACGGTCAAAGAAGAAGGCGCGGATCATGCTATCAGCGTGGGCGCACGAGGTGGGCGCGGTGTTCACTGGACTCATTGTGCCCAACGTATACGGCCCCTTCTGCAAGCCCTTCTATAACTCAGTTGTCGCCACATTCAGCCACCAATTAGCCCACGGAGAGGAGCCTGAGATACACGATGACAAGGCCGTTGGATTCATCTACGTAGACGATCTTGTACAAATAATATTTAATGTGATGGTAAACGGGGTAGAAGAAGAGTTGCACGTTGCACCGACACACGAGATCACGGTGAGCGCGCTCCTGTGTAAACTGAAACGTTTCAAGTCGACGTACATTGATGAGGGCGTGATCCCTGATCTAAGCGACCCGTTCGACCTCAAACTGTTCAACGTTTTCCGATCATACATCGAGCCAAATCACTACCCGGTCCCGTACGAGTTGAAGAAGGATAGCCGGGGCACCCTCTTCGAGGCAGTCAAGTCCCTGAACGGAGGTCAAGCCTTCATATCCACGACGAAGCCGGGCGTGGAACGGGGCAACCACTACCACCGCAGAAAGGTGGAGCGGTTCAGTGTCATCAGAGGCGAGGCGACGGTGCGTATGAGGCGGATAGGAACCGAGCAAGTCATCGAATACAAACTCGACGGGGAACGCCCCTCATACATGGACATACCCATCCTGTACACTCACAGCCTGGTGAATGTCGGCAACGGGGACCTATTCATGCATTTCTGGTCGAGTGAGCTCTACGACCCAGAGGACACCGACACCTACCCCGAGAAAGTAGAGCAGGGAACCCGCAATGAGTAAAAGCAGCCTGAAGGTGGTGACTGTCCTAGGAACCAGGCCCGAGATCATACGCCTCTCACGGGTAATGGCTCTCCTCGACCGGTACCTTGACCACAAGGTCGTGCACACGGGCCAGAACTACGACTACGAGCTCAACGAGATATTCTTCAATGAGCTGGGCATCAGGCGGCCGGACCACTTCCTCGAGGTAAACACCGAGACCCTCGGCACGGTGCTTGGCGAGACCCTCATCAAGTCCGAGAAGGTCTTCAAGCAAGAGAACCCCGACGCCGTCCTGATCCTAGGTGACACCAACAGCAGCTTGGCCGCCATAATGGCGAAACGCTTGAAGATTCCCATCTACCACATGGAGGCAGGCAACAGGTGCTTCGACCAGAACGTCCCCGAGGAGATAAACCGCCGCATAATCGACCACGTAGCCGACTTCAACCTCGTCTACACCGAGCACGCGAGGCGGCACCTGCTCTCCGAGGGGATGCCTCACAGACGTATCTACCTGACGGGCTCCCCCATGTACGAGGTTCTCACGCACTACGAGGTCCAGATCAACCAGTCCAAGGTACTTGAGAGGCTCGGTGTCGAGCCCGGAGGCTACTTCCTCGTTAGCGCCCACCGGGAGGAGAACGTAGACAACTCGGCGAACATGCGGAGGATCATTGACATATTGAACGCCGTCGCGGAGAAGTATGGCAAACCAGTCATCATATCCACTCACCCAAGGACTTCAGGGAGGCTCGAGTCGCTGAAGGGTTTAGAAGTAGATAGCGCGGTGAGGTTCATGAAACCCTTCGGCTACTTCGACTACGTACACCTGCAGAAGAACGCTTCCTGCACAATATCCGACAGTGGCACCATCAGTGAGGAATCCGCCATACTCGGCTTCCCCGCCGTGAACCTGAGAGAGTCCACTGAGAGGCCCGAGGCCATGGACGCCGGCACTATCACCCTCTCGGGGCTCGACGAGCAGGCGGTGCTCGACGCGATCGAGGTGGCGTTGAGCGAGTCGTCGAGGCAGACCCCTGTGCGGATATCTCACGAGTACCTGATCGAGGACGTTTCGTGGCGTGTCCTCAAGATAATAATCGGGACCTCGAGGCTTAGTAACAAGTGGGCCGGTATCAACAAACGCGATCAAAGTACGTGAACAGCCTCTCCTTAACCTACTCGGCGGCGTCATCGGAGAAACAGCCCGTGATGGGGTCGAGAAGTCTTTTCACCACGTGTCATCGGACTGCTCCGAAGCCCATTGAAAGAGTTCCTTGATTCTTCACGAATGAGTGGTAACCCTAAGGCCAAAGAGTGAAAACATATGGATAGTAAAATCATTAATCTTATTTTCACTCATTCACATGCCGTATTGAAACGCTGTGGCAGATAGGCATGAGGCTCTGAGCGATGATCGTTCTCGCGACTTTTCTCGTGAAAATGCTTTAAATGATTTAAACAATTTTGAGAAGCTAGAGCTGTTGCTGCTTCAAACCCTCGAGATAGTGATGAAATACGACGAGAACGATGACCTAGCTATTCTCGAAAACTGTCTATCTGTCGTTGACCAGGTGAGAGGCGAACTCACCTTCCTAAGAGCGAGGATATATAAGGAGATATTTCGCAGAAAATTCGCTTCAGTTATTTAACATTAGGATACATAGTTGAGAAGTACATATTGGCGTCTCTGAAGCTATCTATAGACTCTGTTTTTCCTCTGCAGTTTTAGATACTTGTCTCTCGTCCTCAGAAAACGGTTAAGCAGGAGGAAAAACGCAGGATCTGTATCACACTCTAAAATTCTTTCAAGGTCTCCGATTGTTCCGTCGATTTGCTTCAAACATTGTTCTACGTGCACCATACGCTTTACTGCTGATAACTTTCTTATAGAATCGATCCGAACCAAATGATATTCGTTCTGATATACGAGTATTATATGATCAGATTCTCTTCGTATACATGATTTTTTCTTTAAATGTAATAATTAATATAGGTATGAATAAAGTCAATTTATTTGCATTTATATGCACTCTTTTTCATACCACGAATACCTTTAATTAACAAAATGATATACTTTATACAATGTTGATCCGTTTAAAAATCATGAAGGAAACGGTGCCTATTTTGATATAAATATGATAAAAAAAAGTATTTGTTTTCATAACGTTAACAAATAAAATACATGCATCATCTCTTCTGATCATATACATTACATGATATTTTTAATGTTTAAACAAGGCATCGTAATGAAACATGGTTCAAAAGCCATACGATATCGGTACTATAGACGATGCGATAAAGGAGATCGAAGACAAAATCAAGACTTCGGCGGAACCTTATTATATTGAATTGCTGGATAGACTGAAAAATATTCAAAGAGAGCAGAACAAGAAACATATTAAAGGTGGCTTCAAAGGATTTGGTATATCCTAATATTTTAAGAAATCATTGAAGTAAATATTTATTAAACATTAGACTAGCTAAATTCACCTTTTTCAAATTGAAAATGCGTCAATAAAAAAGCATTCTATTAGTAATATTAGGAAACTTGTATACCTTATATTAAGCAACGATTATGTATACATTTTGCTAAGTTCGTGCTACTAACTACACTCACACTTTAATATCGAATACTGTTCCACGAAATCTAGACGAGGATACCCACGTGCAGCAACCCCTCTCCGTAACCATGAGCAACACAATAGGGCATGATGAAGTAAAGCCATTCATAGTAGCCTGCATCCCGGCGTTCAACGAGGAGAAGACAATTGAAGCGGTTCTGGAGCAGGTTTTTAGGTATGTGGAGCAGGTCATCGTATGCGACGACGGGTCGACTGATGATACCGCAGAAATAGCTGAGGCGAGAGGCGCGCTGGTGGTCAGAAACCAGGTGAACATGGGGAAAGGTAGAGCACTACAAACGAGCTTCAATCTAGCCAGTAAGATAGTCCCGGACGTCATAGTTGTCATGGATGCCGACGGGCAACACAACCCTGACGATATACCACGCCTCGTTAAGCCGATCCTCGATGGGGAGGCAGACCTCGTGATAGGCTCACGATACGTCAAGGGGGCGTCAATGGATGCGCCACTTTATCGTAGAGTCGGTTTATCTGTCGTGAACACATTCACACAGACTGCCTATAAAAATGTAAAGGACGCTCAGAGTGGGTTCAGAGCATTCACAAAGGATGCACTCAGACTATTTTCCGACATGAGCGAGGACGGTTTCGGCGTCGAGACGGAGCAGCTCTCTATTGTTAAACATTTTGGGCTACGTATTATAGAGGTGCCAACGACTATCCGTTACAAGGGACTAGAGAACACCTCCAAGAAGGACCCCTTAACGCACGGATTAGAACTGGTCGCTGTCGCACTCAAGCTTATGGTTCAGGACAAACCGTTGCACATGATAGGGTTACCCGGCACTCTGCTCGTTCTGACCTCTCTTTTTATCGGTTTCCTCTTTGTGAGGGGCTACCAGTTGACAGGCTACTTCAGTGTCCCTTTGGCGCTCGTAACCTTCACTTTCTTGATCATAGGGACGCTTCTGATCTTGTGCAGCCTCATCTTTTACGCGATGTATCTTCTTAAGCTCGAGATAAAGAAACTCAGGCTATTGCATGAGGAAAACAACACGACTAACGCTGGTAACCCAACGAAGAACACTTAGAGAGCCATGTAAGAACCAGGTAACTATCAATTCATCAATCAGGGATTCGAAGTAGAAATGTAAACAAGATGCATTAGAGTCGTGTAGTATTCCTCTAGTATCTCCATTTAAATATCCCTTAAAGATACAGTGAAAACTCTTCACCCGACGACAGAATGTCACAGAGGATAGTGTTCTCGAATACATAGACACCCATCGAAACCAAGTCGCCTCATTCATGCAGGAGCTGATACAGACAAGAAGCGTCACAGGGGACGAGTCCGAGATAGAGGCGATGATGGCGGAGAAGCGTGTAAGAACGACCTTCAGATAGGCCTTGTGGAGACCGCTAGAGACCAGGTTATCGTTGTCGCCAAGCACGCGGGGTCGGTGGCGGCCCACGGATGATGATGTACAGCTACTATGACAGGGCGCCTAGTGGTGATCCTGAGACGTGGATCCCCCCTGTTCTCATCTGAGGGAAGCGGACGGCTTTTTCTGGGATAGAGGAGCATGCGTCGACAAGGTGGCTACCTGCGCCCTGACTAAGGCTTTCCATGCGTTGCGGCGCCTCGGTGTCGAACTCAAGGGCGACAATGTGTTGAAAGAAGGAAGGCAAGATTTGAGGGAGGTTCTCGACAGGTGCTATGGCGAGGGCGTCGACTACCTGTACTACGTCCACGGGGGAGGCGGCGAGTGAATACATTCAGCCAACAAGTGCATCAAGGTCGAGGATGTCATCTTAACAACCAAGGTCTTCGCCCTCTCGATGATCAACATACTTGGAGCCATGTGACGCGCTTCCAGCTACCTTTTTTTTAATGTTTAACTGTCGATGGCATCCGGTTACCATGTTTGCTAGGTTTTAGTGGGGGGTATATTAACCCTATTTCGATTAATGTACTTGGTTTTCTAGGTAATTTCTAGTAGTTACCCATACTGTATCTGGATGTAGTAGTCCCTGACCTCAGAGGAGCCTACTATGAGTTTTCCATCCGCGTCCCAGATGCTGGAGACGCTCAAAGAGTATGAGCCGGTACCGAAGATGAATGGATTCCTGAACAGGTAATCCGCCTCACCGTAAACAGCGATCTCATTGGAACTGGTTCCCGATGTGTAGAAGTCGCTCCTGAGAATAAGCTTGAAGCTTCCGTTGAACGGCTGCCCATCTAGGTAATGTATGCTGATGATGCCTGCAATATTATTGGTAGCATCGTAAACATTCTTCGTTGTGGTGAGGTTGACCGTTAGCCCGTTCGCCACGAAGTACGTCCACGAGAGAATCCTAACGTCGCTGTATTTGTTCCAGAGAGTGACGTAGCTTTCAACGAGTTGCTCGTTCTCGTCTTCGAGATCTTTGGCCCTATCTTTATAGTCTTTTAGGTCCTCTGCAGCTGTTTCGTAATCCTCGAGAAGGTCGTCGTACATATATCTTTGAATAGAGTTCGCTCTGAGTTCGTCGTAAAGCCGTGTTACTCTTGACAGGTTCTCCGATGTCTCCTCATAGCTGTCCAGCAGTTCATCGAGTTGCTGTTGCATCGTCGTTATCTGGGTGCTCTGGTCACCCACCTCGCCTTGGAGTCTCGTGATTACACCCGACGTCATGACGTCGTTAACCTGGTATCCGAGGACTAGGCCGACCACCAGGGTGACGACGGCTATGTTCCATGGGTTTAGGAGCTTGCGGATCTTGTCTGACATTAAGACCAGTTGATACTATCACGAGTTAGAATATGAATCTTAGCGGTCGTCTACTCGGTATCTCCGCTATGAATCTGTCATTCTAGATGTTTGTACAGGGGCACCGCTTGTAGGGCCCGATGACGATGTTCACCTCGGTGCTTAGGATTCCGCCGATGTTGAGCTTCTTCTCGAGGAACCAGTTCAGTTCCTGCATGTCTTTGACGATCACCTCGACGAACAGGTCCCACGGGCCGGTGGTCCTGTACATCACCTGGATGTCGGGGTGGTTCTCTAGGTTGCCGACGATCTCCATGAGGTTCGGCGGGTTTATTTTCAGCCCTATGAAGGCCTTAATGAAGTTGCCTATCTTGTCGTAGTCGATGAGTACGTGGAACTGCTTGATTACCTCGTCCTTCTGCATCCGCCGTACGCGTTTCCTTATAGTGGCATCGCTAACGTCTAGCTCTCGGGCTATTTCCTTGAACGGCTTTCTGCCGTCTCTGCTTAGCGATCGAAGTATCTGCAGATCCAGTCGATCTATTCGCATCTTCTTACTCTTTATCTTAAAGAGAGTCTGGAGTATGCAGTATTGTTGACACAACGCTGCAATATGGAACCCATCCCCTTTTAAAGTATATACAGTAATTACAGTATTTATAGATCACGTTTTAAGGCTGGTTCGCCGATCCCCAGGTAACGATCAGAGTCCATTATTCCTATAATGGTACGAAAAGCGTATTGTATATGCCTCCAATACACCCAATAACTGTGGCTCTTGTCTCCTATTTAGGATGCTTGTAGAGGATAACTCTCCGTACCATAGAGCCTTGGTGTTTCTCAGGGTGGACTCGCGTATAGAGGGCATGTTGAAGGACGAGATACTGAGCCTGGAGGGTGTCAAGGACGCCCACTACATCTACGGGCCGTACGATATGTATGTCGAGGTCGAGGTGAACGACATAGACCAGCTTCAGAACCTGGTCCTCAGCAGGATACGTAATCTCTACGGCATCATTTCAACGACGACCTGCTACGTAGCCGAGTGAACGGTTATGCCTGCTTCCCTTTAATGTATCTGTGAATGGCTCCGGCGGCTCTCCTGCCGGCTCCCATGGCGCTGATCACGGTGGCTGCGCCGCTCACCACGTCGCCGCCGGCGTAGACCCCCTCGATGCTCGTCTTCATCGTCTCCTCGTCGGCGATGATGGTCCCCCACCGCGTCACCTCCAGCCCCCGAGTCGTCTGCTGTATTATAGGGTTAGGGGTCTGCCCTATCGCCACCACCACGTTGTCTACCTCCATGAGGAACTCCGATCCTTCGACTGGTATCGGGCGCCTCCTAGCCGAGTCATCCGGCTCGCCCAGCACCATCCTGATGCACTCCATCTGGGTCACGTACCCCCTGTCATCGCCGATGAACCGCGTAGGGTTCGTCTGGAGCCTGAAGATGACGCCCTCTTCCTCGGCGTTCTCGACCTCTTCCCTCCTCGCCGGGAGCTCGCCGGCGCCCCTCCTGTAGACAATGTAGACCTTGTCCGCGCCCAGCCTTAGTGCGCACCTAGCTGAGTCCATGGCGACGTTGCCTCCCCCTACCACAGCAACGTTCTTACCGACGGTGATGGGGGTCCTGTACTCTGGGAACCTGTATGCCTTCATCAGGTTCGTCCTTATCAGGAACTCGTTGGCCGAGTAGATGCCTTTGAGGTTCTCGCCCTGCACTCCAAGGAACCTTGGCAGCCCTGCGCCACTCCCTATGAAGACTGCGCCGAAGCCGTCCTCTAACAGCTCGGACACTGTGATTAGCCTGCCGACTGTGGAGTCCAGGTGTATCCTGACACCTAGCCTCTTCACGTATTCGATCTCGGACTGGACGATCGCCTTCGGCAGCCTGAACTCGGGTATCCCGTACATGAGAACGCCACCTGCCTCGTGCAGCGATTCATAGATCTCCACCGTGTACCCTTTCTTCTGGAGCTCGGCGGCCACGGTGAGCCCCGCGGGCCCCGAGCCGACGACGGCCACGCGTCCAAGCGCCGGCTGTTGCTCCGCGTTGGCTGAATTACCATGATGTCTCTCGTAGTCGGCGGCGAACCTCTCAAGCCTGCCTATCGCCACAGGCTCCCCCCGTACGCCCAGAACGCAATGCCTCTGGCACTGGCTCTCCTGCGGACACACCCTGCCACAGATCGCCGGCAGCGAGTTTGTCTCCTTGATCCTCAGGGCCGCCTCATTGTATCTGCCCTCCTTGATGAAGGCTATGAAGCCCGGTATGTCCACCTCAACAGGGCAGCCCTTCACACACTGAGGGTTCGCACAGCCCAGGCACCTCGAAGCCTCTGAGAGCGCCTGCTCCTCGGCGTAGCCCAGCGCGACCTCGTCGAAGTTGCCTACTCGGGTCTCCGGCGGCTGCTTGGGCATCTCGGCTTGAGGCGCGTCGAGCCGAGTCACACTACCCCCCGCTCCTGGAGCACCATCGCAACCTTCTCCTGCGCCGTGTAGTACCTCATCCGGGAGACCAGTTCGTCAAAGTCCACTTGGTGGCCGTCAAACTCAGGGCCGTCTATGCAGGCGAACCTGGTGGCGCCGCCCACGGTCACCCTACACGCGCCGCACATACCAGTCCCGTCCACCATGATGGGGAACAGGTTTACGCTCGTCGGTATGCCTAGTGGTCTCGTCATCTCCGAGACGGCTCTCTGCATCGGCGTGGGGCCGAAGGCGAAGACTCTGTCGAACTTTTTTGCCCTCAGGAGGCGGTTCATGAAGTCGAGGGAGCCATGCCCCTTCGAGCCGTCCTCGGTCGCGTAGTGAACCTCGCTGCAGGTCTCTTCTACCTCCTCCGTGAGGAAGAAGTGGTCGCTCCTCTTTGCGTAGAGGACGCATGTTACCGTGTTGCCATTCTCGCTGAGCCTCTCCGCGAGGTAGTGGTTCGCCCCCTGGAATACCCCGCCTCCGACGCAAAGCACGCCGCCATACTCCAAAATAGGTATGGGGTTGCCGAGCGGCCCCGAGAAGTTCAGTATGTGCTCCCCCTCTTCATGCTGCCCCAGCTCCTGGGAGGATACTCCCACCTCCGCGAGGTAGATGGTGACCGCCTCCCTCGCGGGGTCCGCCCCTGCTATCGTGATGGGGATTCGCTCTCCTTTTTGGTTGGTCCTGATGATGACGAACTGCCCGGGCTGAGCCTTTCTGGCCACGGCGGGCGCCTTCACTTGGAGCATCTTGATGTTTGGGGGGAACATCTGCTTTCTGAGTATCTCATACATGGCTTCTACCCGCCGCGGCCTCCAGCTCCAACTCCCTGAACGCCCTCACTGTATCGCGCTCTATCCGGCCCAGATCGTTGATCCTTTCAGAGAAGCTCCGCATGTGCTCGGCGAACTCCCGTGGCATCCCTGCGCTGCAGAAGAACATCTCTAGCCTCTCCTTGTCTATCCCCAGGACATCCATCGCCTTCCTCGCGACTTCCACTCGCCTCTTCGCGACGAGGTTGCCGTCCATGTAGTGGCACTGCTCCTCCAGGCACCCCGTGACCACCACCCCGTCGGCCCCGCTTCTGAAACCCTCGTATATATGACTGAAGTCAACCCTCCCCGAGCAGGGGACTAGGAGTATACGGACGTCAGCCGGATAGCTGAGCCTCATGACGCCCGCGAAGTCCGCCGCGGCGTAGGAGCACCACCTGCACGCGAACACGAGCACGGTGGGCTTAGGGGAGCCTCTCGTTTCCATCAAGGGCGACTTTTGTATTAGCCCCTGGACCGCCGGGATCAGTTGGTTGTCCTTGAAGTATCTGAGCTGCATCGCCCCTACCGGGCACTCGACGGTGCAGACCCCGCAGCCCTTGCACGCCTCATCGACGATGCGGGGCTCTCCGATGGGGCTCCACTGTATCGCGTCGAAGATGCACCCGCTGACGCACGCCCCGCATCCGACGCAAAGCTCGGGGTCTACGATGGCGGTTACCGCATCGACTCTTACCATGCCCCTCCTCATGGGTATCGTTGCCCGTGACGCCGCGGCGTATCCTTGGGAGATGCTCTCAGCCACGCTCTTAGGCACGTGGCACGTCCCGCACATGTAGATGCCGTCCGACGAGAAGTCGACTGGTCGCATCTTGGGGTGAGCCTCTAGGAAGAATCCGTCCGAGCCGAGGGGGACCCTCAGCAGCCTAGCTAACCTCTCTCCGTCCTCGTGCTGGATGAGCGGAGCCGATAACACGATCAGGCCTGGTTCCAGCTCCATGTTGGAGCCTTGCAGCGTATCGTATACCCTCAGCCTTGTTACATCCGTCGTATTCGAGACCTCAGGTGGGTTCCCTGGGGTGTAGTTAACGAACCTAACTCTCTTTTCGAGGGCCTCCCTGTAGAGAGCTTCCAGCTCGACGCCGTACGCCTGAAGGTCCCTATACAGTATGTAGATCTCGGCGCGGGGGTTGAGCTCCTTGAGCCGCACAGCGTTCTTGAGCGCCACCCCACAACATATCCTCGAGCAGTACGTCCTCCCCTTCTCCTCCATGGAGCCAACACACTGTATGAAGGCGACAGAGTCTGGCACGTTGAGGGGGCCATCGCGTAGCATCTTCTCGAGCTCAAGCTGTGTGACGACGCATTCTACTTCTCCGTACATGTAGTAGCCCTCCGGGGTGAGGGTCTCGGCTCCCGTCGCCACTATGATGGTCCCTACCTCAGTCGATAGTGTGTTCGAGCCTGACTGGATGTTGACGTTAAATCGCCCCATGAATCCGCTCACCTCTGTCACCTTGGAAGAGGTGAACAGCTGTATCCTGTCGCTGTTCTTTACCGCCTCGGTCATCGGCTGAAGGAAGTTGCGGGCGTCCTGCCTAGTCGGCGTCAGGTCGTAGAGCTCCCGTACGAGGCCCCCCGGCTCCTTCTCCTTTTCAACGAGGATGACTTGGAAGCCTTGTTCCGCGAGGGATAACGCGGCTGTCATCCCGGCGACGCCCGCTCCCACCACGAGGGAGATGGGCGCCACTTCTATCTCGCGCCGAGTCTCGGGTTCGAGGCGCCTCGCCTTCGCGACTGCCATCTGGACGAGATACATGGCCTTCTCGGTGGCGGCCCCCCGGTCTTTATGTACCCACGAGTCGTGTTCCCTGATGTTCACCATCTGGAACAGGTACCTGTTGAGCCCGGCCTCCTCCACCGCGTCCATGAACAGAGACTCATGTGTCCTAGGCGTGCACGCGGCCACGACGACCCTCTCCAGTCCCTCCCTCTTCACCGCCTCCTTGATGTGGTTTATCCCCTCCGAGCTGCAGGTGTGGAGGTTTTCCTCGACGTAGGCTACACCCGGTATCTTCTTGGCGAACTCGGCGACATTGGGTATCTCAACAACCCCACCGATGTTGGTGCCGCAGTGGCATAGGAAGACACCTACCTTAGGCTCCTGTGCGCCCCCGCCGCTCATCACGATCCACCTGAATCGTCGTTGATGAGGGCTGAGGCCATCGCTGCCGCCCCGCTGGCCTCCGCGATCGAATCTGGGATGTCCTTTGGGCCGTTAGAGAACCCGCAGACGAATACTCCGCCGCGGGTCGTCGATAGTGGCGCCATCAGCGGGTCAGGCTGCCTGAAGAAGCCGTGCTTGTCCAGCTCTGCGCCTAGGACCTCAGCCAGACTTGGGTTGCCCCTGCTGGGGGCTAGAGCGGTGCAGAGCACCACCATGTCTGCTTCATGCCTCTCAATCTCCCCGGTGAGGGTGTCCTCGTACCAGAAGTGCAGCTCACCCGTGTCCGGGTCCTCCCTGATCTCTCCCGGCTTAGCCCTGATGTACCTGATCCCGTACTCTGCTCTAGCCCTATCGATGAACTCTCTGAACCCTTTGCCGAACGCCCTGATGTCTGTGTAGAAGATCGTTTCCTTGACGTCCGGCGTGTGCTCCTTGGCCAGTACCGCCTCCTTCGTGGCGTGCATACAACACACCGAGGAGCAGTAGGGGTAGCCATCGCGTAGGCTGCGGGAGCCGACGCACTGGATGAAGGCGACGCTTCTGGGGTGCTTGCCGTTCGACGGGCGCAGCAGTTGTCCCTCTGTGGGTCCTGTCGCCGTTACCATGCGCTCGAACTCCATCGCGGTGACCACGTCGCGGAACCTGCCGTACCCGTACTCGTTTATAATCGAAGGATCGAACGTCTCCAGCCCCGAGGCGACGATGATGCCCGCCGCGTCCAGCTTGAGCGTCTGAGCCCTCTGGGTGAAGTCGATGGCCCCCGCTTCGCAGAACCTCTCACAGACCCTGCACACTCCCTTGGTGAGGTACAGGCAGTTCTCCGCGTCGACGCTGTAGACCAGTGGGACGGATTGTGGGAACGGGATGTAGACTGCCTTCCTGTCGCTGAGCCCCATCTGGTACTCGTCCGCCACCCTGACAGGGCACTTGGCTGCGCATACGCCGCAGCCCACGCACCTGTCCTCGTCTATGTATCTGGGCCTCTTCGTGACCGTGACCTCGAATCTCCCAGCCTCGCCCTGGACCCCCGTCACCTCCGAATTGGTGAGTAGCCGGATGTTGGGGTGGCGGTATACCTCGATCATCTTAGGCGCGAGGATGCAGATGGCGCAGTCCATGGTAGGGAACGTCTTGTCCAGTAGAGCCATCTTACCGCCGATACTGGGCGCCTTCTCGACGAGGCAGACCTGGGTCCCCCCGTCGGCCAGATCGAGTGACGCCTGTATCCCAGCGATGCCTCCGCCGATAACAACGACTGATCCGCTCACCGCTCACGCCCTCCGACTCTTTCGATGACCGCCTCGACCGGGCTATGGTTGAAGCCGAGCCCCAGATCGAACTCGTCTAGGCCGAGAGCGAGGCCTAGGAGTTGGGTGATGTAGAAGACGGGGAGGCTGAGCCCCTCGTCGTGTATAATCTTGCCCACCACCTCCTGCCTGGAGTCGAACATCTTAAAGCAGAACGGGCAGTTTGTGACGAGCCCATCGAAAACCCTCCGCTGCACAGCCTGAAGCTTAGCCCCAGTTATCTTGAAGGCCGCCTCGTAGTCGCTTATGACTAGGCTGGCGCCGCAGCAGTCAAGCTTCTCCGGATAGTACTTCGCCTCTGCGCCCAGCGCCCGCGTCAGGTCGTCGAGCATCCGGGGGTCCTCGGGGTCATCCGTGTACCTGAAGTCGCTGGGCCGCAGCGCGTGGCAGCCGCAGTGCGTCGCGAAGCTCAGGCCATCCAGAGGCGTAGTGATCGTGTCTTTTATCCTGTCGATCCCGACGTCCTGGTGCAGTACCTCTAGGACGTGCCTGACTCTGTTCGTGCCTTTATACTCTAGGCCTTCAAGGCTCAGCGCCTCGTTCACGCTGTCCTTGAACTCGGGGTCTGAGTCAAGGTAGTGTTTCACCTCGTTCAGCGAGGCGTAGCATCCGTTGCACAGAGGCAGCATGTCCAAACCGTCTCTCTCAGCAACGGCCAGGTTCCTAGCTGAGAGGTAGAACCAGGCGGCGTCGTTAAGGCTCCGCAGGGGGTAGCCGCAGCAGCTGAACCCTTCGGGGTCTCGAAGCTCGACTCCCAGCAGAGGCATCGTCCTCCTGGTGGACATCTCGTAGCCGTATTGCTGGGTCTGGATCCAGCAGCCCAGAAACAGCGCGTACCTCAAGGCGCCGCGCGCTCCATCAGCGTTTCGAGGGCTCTCTGAAACGCCTCCATGTCTCTAGGGCCGCACACCGTAGGCAGGTTCAGGGAGTCTCTCTGGTAGTTCTCGAACTCCTTGTCTAAGGCTTCCTGTGGCAGCTGTATTGTTCCGTGCCTCTTGACGGAGCCCAGCAGGACGTTCAGGTCGCGAGGGTAGTCGTAGCCCCTCTGCACCGCTAGGTTCTGGAGGTAGATGATGATGTCGTAGGGCGTGACCTCCCTTGGGCATCTCTCCATGCACTGGTGGCACTGGGTGCACTGCCAATAAACTCCCGACTCCAGAAGCTCCTCGATGAGGTCCCTCTGAGCCATCAACGCTATCTTACGCGGCCTGAGGTCGAGGTGCCTCGCAGCGGGGCACCCGCTTGAACATTTACCGCACTGTGTGCACTGCTCGGCCACCCCCATGAGCTTCTTTTCATTCGAGGATAATAGGCCGAGTGCCATCATCAGCGGTTCTCACTTTCCCACCAGTTGTCAATCTTGAGGGACCAAGACGGAAAAAAAGAAAAAATCAAACCCTTTTTCCGCGCCTCACATGGGTCGGAGTGGCTCCGCGATCCATCTATTCCCGGAGGCATATTCCTCAAGCATTCATTAACTATGGTCTTTTCACGCTATGGTGGTCGAAAGAATACGCTTTCAGTATACTTTCAATCGGGTTCGACTGTTCAAGAACCTTGTTTTGGCTTGTTCGAGACGCAAAGAGACGACAAGCACCCGAATATTGTGTGTGCATATAATTAAAACCCTAAACGATTGATTGCGCTTTTCAATACAAAACATTGTACCGGTTACACAATATATTTAGTTTTTTCCAGATGACTCTAGCTCGGTCTCTCCGGCGCCTAATTATGTTCCACGGTGCTACACTCGAACTCTAATATCTAGTCCAAATCCATGAAATCTCGACACCGGAGCAACCAGTATTGCAGTCAACACAAGCCGAATCCCAAGCCGACACAGAGTACGCCGAATCTAGTTTCGGCGAAGTCCTGAGGCACAAGATCGACAGCCGAGAAGCTGTTGTGGGCGTCATCGGCCTCGGCTACGTGGGGCTTCCCCTATCACTGGAGTTCAGCAGAGAGCTCAGCGTCATCGGGTACGACGTGGACGAGAGAAAAGTGGACTCGCTGAACAAACACGAGTCATATGTCTTAGACATCGAGAACAGCGCCCTCCGGCGACATGTGGGCAAGAGCCTCCACCCAACGACGGACGCAGAGAGGATGCGTGAATGCGACTTCATCATAGTCTGTGTTCCGACGCCCCTCAAGGAGAACCTTGAGCCTGACCTCAGCTACATTGTAAGCGCCGCCGAGACGATCAGAGGGGTGTTGAGGGAGGGCCAGTTCGTCATTCTGGAGAGCACGACGTACCCGGGAACCACCGACGAGGTCCTGCTCAGAGTCCTCAGGGAGACAGGGCTGGAGCCCGGAGTGCACTTCGGCCTAGCCTACTCGCCGGAGAGGGTGGACCCGGGGAACACCAAACACCCGATCCGTACGGTGCCCAAGATCGTGGGGGGGTTCAACCCTGAGTGCACGGGCATCGCGTCCCAGCTCTACTCGACAGTTTTCGACGTGGTCCACCCGGTCTCCGACATGAAGACCGCCGAGGCAGCTAAGATCCTTGAGAACATATTCCGAAACGTCAACATCGCGTTGATAAACGAGCTGTCTCTTGTCTTCACGCGGCTCGGCATTGACACGTGGGAGGTCATCGAGGCGGCGTCGA
>JAFGTA010000098.1 GCA_016934355.1 Candidatus Bathyarchaeota archaeon
ATGGCCTCGTAGGGGCAGACGCTTCTGCAGATTCCGCATTTGCCGCAGTTCGCCTCGTCCACTGTGGGGGTGTTCGACTTCTTCTCCACGTGTGTCCGTAGGTAGGCGCCGCCCATGAACGCGGCTGCGCCGGCCTGTGCTATGCTGTCCGGGATGTTCTTGGGGCCCGAGCAGGTGCCGGCTATATAGACGCCGGGGGCGCGGGTCGTGATGTTGGCGACCTTCTCATCGATCTCCTTCATGAAGCCCGCGTCCGTTAGCTCGACGCTGAACAGCTCCGCCACATCGGCTGAGCCTACGCTGGGCTCCATGCCCGTGGCGAGGACCAGCAGGTCCGCGTCCAGGCTCTGGGCATTCCCCGCGCCGTCGCTGTACTCGACGCCCAGGGCGTCGCCGTGGGGCGAGACGTGAAGTATGTCGCCGTGGACGAAGCCCACGCCCAGCCTCTTGGCCTCGTTGTACATGGCCTCGAAGCCGTAGCCGCTTGCCCTGATGTCCCTATAGAGGACTGTGATGTCGGCGGACGGCTCCTTGAGCTTCTTGATGACGGTGGCGTGCTTGATGGACGCCATACAGCAGTACTTGCTGCAGTCTGGGTTGTACTCCGGGTCACGGCTGCCGACGCACTGGACCATGACGACCCTGCGCGGCGGCTTGCCGTCGCTCGGCCTCAGCACCCTGCCGCCCGTCGGCCCCAGGGGGTCGAGGAGGCGGGCTAGTTGGTACTGGGTGATGACGTTTGGGAGCCCGTAGCCCCACTTGGGTATGCCGGTGGGGTCGAAGTCCTTGAAACCCGTGGCGAGTACCACCGAGCCGACCTCGATGGTCTTCTCGCCCTCGGGCTCGTCGAACCCCATGAGCCCCGCCGGGAAGACGCTTGCGCAGCTCCCGCACTTGGACTCCATGACTGATTTGAGCGCCTCCTTGGCGCCGCCCGCCCGGTAGACCAGCTTGTAGCCTTTGCCTCCCTTAACCGGGATGGCCTCGACGGGGGTCCCCTTCTTAGCCTTCGGCTCCATGTCGAGGGTGACGGGGGTCTTCACGTACGTGACCTTGAATCCCTTCGGGGTCCTCTCGACGCTCTCAACCTCGCTGCCGACGTGGTATGTTATCCCCGGCTTGGTGAGCATGGATATCATCTGGGGCCCGCGTAGACACATGGTACAGTCCTCCTCTGGGAACGTCTTGCTGATGAGCGTCATGGCCCCGCCTATGGTGGGCTTCCTCTCTACGACGTGCACCTTGTAGCCCTGATCGGCGAGCTCGCTCGCCGCAGTCAGGCCGGCTACTCCGGCGCCGACTACCAGCGCCTCCTGACTCCTTTCGTATGAGATCGTCTCGGTGGGGGCGACGCTGTACGCCTTCTCGACCGCCGCCTTGAGCAGCATCTTGGCCTTACGGGTCGCCTCCTCCTTGTCTGGGTGCACCCAGGCCAGTTGCTCCTTGGCGTTGACTATGACGAGGTTCTCCGGGTCCAGCCCGGCCTCCTCCAGCACCGCCTCAAGCGGTTTCTGGCAGACGCTGCGGGTGCACGCGAAGACCACCACCTTCTGGGAGCCCTGTGACACGGCCTCTACCAGATCGTCCTTCACGGACTTTGTGCACGCGGCGTCCGTGGTTATTATCTCCGTGACGCCCTGCGTGGCCCGTAAAAAGTTCTTGAGCTCGTCGATATCCAGCCTCTCGTCGAGGACGCCGCCGCACGTGCAGAAAATCACCTGTGCGCTCATCTAGGCAACCTCCTTGACCTCGACCGCGCTGCCATCCACCTCGATATCGAAGTCCACCATGTGTACGCTGCAACTGGTGCACGGATCATAGGCCCTGACTATCTTCTCAAGCCGCCAGCACGCGTCGGCACGGGTCGCGGGGTCAGCTATCTCGGAGGCGAACCTCTTAGCGTTCTCGTACAGGTCCTGCTGGATGAGAGGGTGGTTGTACGTCGTCGGGGCCATGATGTTGGCGTAGCGGATCAACCCGTTGTCGTCGATGACGTAGTGGTGGGTGAGTATGCCTCGGGGCGCCTCGATGAACGACGCGCCCTCGCCTCCCCTGCTCTTCACTGGGACCCTGATGTCCTCGCCGAGTATGCCGGGGTCCTCAAGCATGGCTAGGACCTCCTCCTGGCCAGCTACGAGCTCGGGTATCCGGGCGAGGTTGAAGCCCTGTACCTGAAGGCAGGTGCGTGGGAACAGTTCTAGGTATCGTTCCTCGTACTCACGGGCCACGGGGAACGGCATCTGTTTGGCGACGTTGAGCCGCGCCAGCGGGCCGACCCTTATGATGCCGCTTACGCCCTCGGGCTTGTAGTACGGCACCTTGGTGCTGCTGTGCTCCCAAACCGCCTCCCTGATGTACTCGTAGTACTTGGAGGGGTTGAACCGGGCCAGCTCCTTCCCAGATGGCCCTATGATCCTTCCGTCGCCGTCGTAGACGTCGTAGTCGCACTGTGGGCCCTTGACGAGTGCCATGAAGTTGGTCTCCACGTCCGGGAACTGGCTGCACGTCAACGTGTCTTTCTCGTAGATGTCGAAGACGAAGTCGGCGTAGACCTTCATCAGCTCCAGCACCTCTTTGCCCTCCTCGATGAGCTCGTCTCGGCGCTGCTCCTTGAGGCGGAGCGTCTGGCCGCCGGGCACACTGGTGACCACCTGTACTATCCTGCCACCGGTAGCCTCCACCACCTTGTTACCATAAGCATGAATCTTGAGCGCCGCCTTCCCCAGGTCCGGGTACTTGCCCATGAGGGCTATGAAGTTTCTACTATCGGGCGGCAGCCCAGCGAGGTCGGGTACGGCGAGGAACGCGCTGTGTAGGCTGTGGCTGGTCACGAACCCGCCTGCGTTCATCAGCCGCCTTAGCTTCAGCGCCGTCTCAGGCGGCGTAACGCCCCACGCGTCCTCTATCGCCTTCACGGCGGCGAGGTGGTGGCTGACGTAGCAGATGCCGCAGATGCGCTGTGTGAGCCGGGGCGCCTCCTCGGCTCGTTTACCTGTGAGGAGGTACTCGAAGAACCTTGGCGCCACCGTTATCTGGAACTTGAGGTCGTGCAACTGGTTGTCCTTGACCTCGACCTTTATCTTCCCCATCCCCTCGATCCTTGTGAGGGGGTCAATCTCCACTATCTCTGTCATCTCTTCTTCCTCCTCGCTAGCTCGGCCACCACGCTCTCGGCGTAGGTGAACCTGTAGAGCATGGCGCTGTACAGGTTGGGGTCGAACTCGTCCTTCAGCTGTGTGAGCAGCCCCGTCATGGCGTCTATCATCGCCATCCCCTGGTCGTCCACATCAAGACAGGAGCCCCTGCAGCCCTCGCAGGTGTTGCCCGACTGGGGGCACGGTGCGCCGCAGCCGCCCATGGTGGCGGGGCCCAGGCAGAAGAAGCCCTGCTCCAGCAGGCACCTGTCGGGGTCCGGTATCTCCTCGTGGATGCGTTTGAGGGACGTCTCGTACTCGCCCAGCCGTTCACGTGGGCAGTCGTCGCATACCTGGGTGCTGTTTATCTCGGGCTCCTTGCCGCCCAGCAGAGAGACGAGGGTGTTGGCTATGTCTGTGACCTCGGGCGGGCACCCGGGTATCACGTAGTCTACGTCGACGAAGTGCTTGAGGGGGTGCTGCTCTGGCAGCGTCTCAAGGTGCGTCGGGATGGTGCCCTTGTCGGTGCCGCGGTGGTTGTTGTATATCTCGTTCATGAGCTCCTTGCCGGGCCTGAGGTTCGCCAGCCCGGGGATGCCGCCGAAGGCGGCGCAGGCGCCCAGCGCGATGACCACCTTGGACTTCTCGCGGATGTCCTTTATCGTCTCCTCCTCGTGTGTGTTCCGTATTCCCCCCTCGACTATTGCCACGTCGATGCCGCCGGGTATCTCCTTGGCGTCGATTAGGGTCGGGGCGTAAATGAGCTCGTTCGCCGCGAGGATGTCCACCAAGGCCCCATGGAGGCCCAGAGCGGCTACCTGGCAGCCGCTGTCTCCGGCCAGCCCGATTAATAATATTCTTGCCATGTCATCTCCTGCCTAAACTTGAACGTACTGAGCCCAGAGGCCCATGCATGAAGGCGCGCCTTCACGTTTTCCATGTTTCTTAGGCACTCTGGGAATCTTATATGGGTTTAAATGCAATCATATATTGTTTTCGACCATCAGATTTGGCGGAAAATACAGGCACCCCATCAATAAATACTGAGGCACGGATAACTAGTGGACTTATCTCTTGTCGGTCAGGTAGCGTATGACCTGCTCAACGTCGCCCTCTATGTTGACCTGAATCGGCCCCATGGGGTCCTCGCCCTGGAGGTTCAGCGAGACGTGGCCCGCGTAAGCTGCCTGCCTGTTGAGGCCGAAGCTGAGGCGGTCTTCATCCGTCCAGCGGGTGAGCACCCTCTTCAGGGTGTCCCTGATCCTGTCCTGGGCGATCCTGTTCCTGAAGTCGCTGAGGGCCTCCACGCCGTCCAGCTTAGCCGATATAGTCATCTCGTCGGCGTCTGTGTCGAGGGCGATCTCCCCGAACAGTTTGGTGATGGCCTCCTCCACCTTCTTGGGGTCCTCTGTGGGCTTAAGCCCTGCCCTAATCCATGTCACCGTCAAGGGTCCTCAGCTTCCGCAGCAGTGCGTCGAGGCTCCTCTCCAGGGTGTCCACGCCGTTCTCGTTGGTGATAATGTAGTTGGACATGGCTATGGCGTTGCCCATGCCGAAGCCGAGCTCCCTGTGGTCTCGCTCCCTGAACACCTGCCGGTTCGTCGGGTCGTCGCTCCGGCCCCTGTTCTTGAGCCGCGTGTACCGTGTCTCGGGCGACGCGTGGACGGCGACCATGTAGATGTCGAAAGCCTCCTCGAAGGCGTAGACCTCGTCGAGGCTTCTGATGCCGTCGAGGGCTACCCTGTTGTTGGGCTCACCGATGATGAGGGGCACGCATTTCCGCGCCACGGCGGCGTCGCCCCCGGTCTTACGGATGTCCTCCGCCATCCAGCCCAGGTTCTCGGGCGTCGGCTCAAGGTTCCTCATCCTGACCTCGTGCCTTATCACGTCCCCCATGGTGAAGACGGTGTACCCCCTGTCCCTGAGCAGGTCCGCGAGGGTCGTCTTCCCCGAGCCAGCCATCCCCGTGATGAGCAGCAGCCTTCGTTTAGCCATCTAAGGTATCCTCTCAAGTCCCCCGAAACGGGTTTTTATATGCACCGGTTCCATGCCGGCTGCGAGGGCCGACTCAGCCAGCTCGACGAGGCGCTCCCTTGTAGGCGACTCCATCTCCTTCAGCTCAGGGGAGAGCACTTCCCCGTGGTTGTCGAACTGCTGTAGATAGTAGACGTCCGCGTAGTCCTTGATGCCCGCGGCGATCCTCGATATGAAGTCCGCGTCGTCGGACACCGTGGGCGCCACAGTGGTCCGCGCCTCGACCTCGATACCCAGCTCCCTGCTGAGCATGAGCGTCTTCTTCACCGACTCGCTGAACACGCCTCCGAGCCCGGGTATCCCAGACACCCTGCCGTAGTCCTCGGGCGTCAGCGGCGCCTTTACGTCGAGGGCGATCCTGTCAACTAGCCCCGTCCCGAGGACCCTCTCAGCCGCCTCGTAGATTGTGCCGTTGGTGTCCAGCATCAGCTTGAGCCCCCACTCCTTGACCAGCCCCGCCGCCGCTATGACGGCGTCAGGCTGAAGCGTCGGCTCTCCGCCTGTGAACACGACGGCGTCCAGCTGGGGCACGGGCTCCATGCCTATCTTGATCCTCTCCTCGATGTAGTCCAGACCCACCTCTGTCCCCGAGTCCACCGGGAGAAGCGCGCTGTTCTGGCAGTACGGGCACCTGATGTTGCACCCCGCGAAGAAGACTACCATGGACACGTTGCCGTACCAGTCCACAGTAGACATGTCTGTTATCCCGCCCAGCCTCAGAAATCAGCCCCCCGATATCATCCATGACATGTAGCCACGGTTTTTCAAGGTTTAGGCGAGAGCCCCCAAGAGGTAGACCCCCACAAATATGATCAGCGAGCCCACGACCCTGACGCCGCCGTACCTCTCCCTGAGCATGACGACGCCTAGCGCGGCGCCGAGGACGACACTCACCTGCCTCAACGCGAGAATATAGCTCACCTGCGCGAGGCTCATCGCGACAAGCACCAGCATGTAGCCCCCCTTCATCAGCGCACCCGCGACGGAGACCCTCACGGCGGATCCCCTCAGCTCAGCCCTGACGACGGCGATGCCCCTGCGCCTCAGAGTCACGGCTGTCAGCATCCCGGTGATGACGAAGCCCAGCCAGAACGAGTAAAGCAGCGGGTCCACCGCGGTTACTCCGAGCTTGTCCGATATCGAGTAAACCGTGGTCCCGAGGGCGGCCACAAGAGCGTACCGCGACGCGGGGGCGCCGAGAGCCTTCAGCGGCTTCACCATCTCCTCCCTACCCCAGCCCCTCAGGTGTAACACATAGACCCCCACGAAGATCAGCGCTATCCCCGCGAGCCCCCACCCGGTGATCCTCTCCCCGAGCACGGCGTAGGCGGCCAACGCCACGAACATGGGGGAAGAACGGGCTACGGGGTACACGACGCTGAGGTCCCCCGTCTCATAAGCCTTCCCGAGGGCTAGGAAGTACACCGTCTCGGCGACGCCGCTCACCAACAGGAAAGGCATGATCTCCAGCGGCAGCCAAATCTCCGGCAGTATCACGTAGAAGACCGGTAGGAACAGGACGAGACTGAACACGTTCAGCAGAAGCATGAACGACTCCTTGTCCCGGGCCGCCTTAGCCACGTAGTTCCACAGCGCGTGGGACACCGCGGAAGCCATCACGAGGGCAAAAGGCACAGCGTCCAAGACGGGTCAACTATACTGGTAGATGGGGTTACTCCACGCCCTCCGACCATACTCGTCGGTGACCTGCACTCGTATGTAGAGCTCCCGGGGCGAAGGCCTGTACGAAGCCTCTGTGAACAGCCCCTCCGGCGCCTTGTAGCACAACCCGCGGCACGGCAGCGAAACGAACGCCATCTTCTTCACAGGCGAAGACTCCACACGTATGACCCCGTCCTCCACCTCAATGCACTTGAGCTCGGGCCCCTGCGACGCGTAGAAGAGCCCCCTCTTCACGCTATCCAGGATGGACTCCTCCGTCGGCTCCTCTGACATCACGTTAATCCAGCCGCCGCAGGCGTCGCTGGGAAGCAGCTCCCGGGTCCTGCTGTGGGCGTCGTCCACCGCGAAGCCCAAGGGGTGCCGAAGCGAGGTGAGCAGCCCGTCCCAGTGCTGAGCAGAGTCGCCGCGGTCGTTCAGCAGCTCGCAGGTGTGGTTATAGACCTCGACGCCGCAGTACCTTTTCAGAGCCAGCAGCTCTGCGTGGGTCAGCCCGGACCAGTAGGGGTGCGCGATGACAGCGACGCCGCCCTGGGCGTTGATGAGGTCGATGACCCTCTGCGGGTTCTCGTCGGGGTCCGCCTCTCTCACCGCCACGGGCTCCTGTATGCCGAGGGCTATGATGTGGTAGAGGCTGCCCGCCGAGGTTGAGCCCACGCTCACCTCCTGCCCCTGTATCATGGCGAAGCCGGCGGAGGCTAGGCCACGGGTGTCTATGTACTTGCCGTGGTCGGTTATGGCGAGGAAGCCGTAGCCGGCGCGGCGGTAGAGGTCGACGTGCTCCTCGGGAGTCAGGTGGCCGTCCGAGTGCACCGTGTGGGTGTGAAGGTTGCCGCGGCGCCATTTTCCGGGCGCTGTGAATGGGTCCGAGAATCTAAACATCAAATGGTGTCGAGTCTACTATGGCTGAAGGGTATATGGTTCTTCCCCAAGGCTTATTCCCCGGCGCAGCGGAGTCTTCTCCGCCATGAGTGTAAGGTGCTTCGTCGCCGTGGAGTGCAGCTCGGACAAGCTAGCCACGAGGTTCCAGGAGGCAAGGAGGAGGCTCGAATCCACACAGGGAGACGTCAAGTTCGTGGAGCCCGAGAACATCCATCTCACCCTAAAGTTCCTCGGCGAGATAGAGCAGAGCCGCGTCGACGAGGCAGTGGAGGCAGTAAAGTCCACGAGCTTCAAGCCGTTCACCGTCATGATCGAGGGCGTAGGCGCCTTCCCCAACCTGAGGAGGCCCCGAGTGGTCTGGGCGGGCATAACCGAGGGGGTCACGGAGTTCGTGGAGATATGGAAGTCCACGGACCTAAGGCTGAGCAAGCTGGGGTTCGAGCGTGAGCGGCGGGGGTTCAGCCCTCACATTACCATCGGCAGAGTCAGGAGCGGCCGCAACAGGGACAGGCTAGCCGAGGAGATAGCCGCCCTAGGTGACTTCGAGTTCGGCCGCCTACAGGTGGACAGGATCAAGCTGAAGAGAAGCGTCCTCACGCCGCAGGGCCCAATCTACTCGACGCTCGCCGAGTCCACACAGGACCAGTAGATATTTCAGTCGATCCATCCAATGTGCAACCCAAACCTACGGTGAACGACATGGAGTACACACAGCTAAGAGAAAAGGTGCTTGAACGCATAAAGCCCGGCGAGGCAGACGAGAAACAGATCGACGAGTTCACCACAGTGTTCGTCAAAGAGATCAACGCCCTCCTCAGGGAAGAGGGGCTCGACGCCGAAGCCGAGCTCCACGGCAGCGTCGCCCACGGCACCTGGATAAGAGGCGGCCAGGACCTGGACGTGTTCATCGTGCTGGGCAGCGGCTACGAGAGAGACGACCTCCACCGGGTCCTCGAAGCGTTGAAGAGGCGGCTGGACGGCGACTACGTCGAGGCGTACGCCGAGCACCCCTACCTACAGGCCAGGGTAGATGGGTACAGCGTCGACCTCGTGCCATGCTTCAGGCTCGAGAAGGGAGGCAGGATAAAGTCGTCCACAGACAGGACGCCCCTCCACACCGGGTACCTCGCGGAGAGGCTTACAGACGAGGCGAGGGACGAGGTCAGGCTGCTGAAGCAGTTCACAGACGGCATAGGCGTCTACGGCGCCGAGATAAGGGTCAAAGGCTTCTCGGGTTACCTCTGTGAGCTACTGGTGCTCAGGTACGGCTCCTTCACTGGGCTTCTGGAGGCGGCGTCAACGTGGCGCCGAGGCACGGTCATCAGCCTCGAAGGGCAGGGGGAGCCCGCAGAGGCGTTCAAGGACCCGCTGGTCGTCGTCGACCCAGTGGACACGACGCGGAACGTCGCGTCGGCGCTGAGCCCCGAGTCACTCTGGACGTTCGTGGCCGCTGCGAGGGACTTCCTAGGTGAGCCGGAAGTCGGGTACTTCTTCCCGTCTGCGGAGGCGTCCAAGGAAGGCGTCCTCAGCCTCATGGATGGCAGGGGAAGCGACCTCGTGTTCCTCGTCGTGGAGGAGCACAGAGCCGAGGTGCCTGACTCGCTGTGGGGACAACTCCACAAGTCCCACGAGGCGTTGAGGAGCGCTCTCACAGTCGGAGGCTTCAAGGTGCTCAGGTCCACCGTGTGGAGCAACGAGGAGAACCGCCACGTATTCGTTTATGAGCTGGAGTCCGCGTCGATCTCGGGCGCCGTCAAGCACCTTGGCCCACCTGTGGCGATGACGGCTAACTCCGAGAGCTTCCTAGCCAGACACGCTGGAAACGGTTCCACCGTGGCGGGCCCGTGGATAGAGGGAGACAGGTGGGCCGTGCTCAGCAAGAGGCAGTTCACTGAGGCTGGGGCGCTACTCACTGACAGGCTCGAGGACGGCGGCAGAGGCGTCGGGGTCTCCAAGAACCTGGCCGTGAGGGTGCTTCAGCACCACAGGGTTCTGCTCAACGGTGAGATCGGCGACTACCTCGGTGGAGGCTTCACGCTGCACCTACATAGATTCCTGAAAGGCAGGCCGCGCTGGTTTGAGTGAACAGGTCCCGGTAGACAAGGTTCTCGACAACGATGTGGGTAGGTTCGTCTGCTGGCCCGTCCACGACGAAGAGGACGCCCTGCGCCGCGTTGAGCAGCTCAGGTGGCTTGGCGTCGAATCCCTCGGCCTCGGCGGCAGACACGCCATACTCGGCTACCCGCTGCTAGGGAAAGGCCACGTCGGTGTCGTGCTCCTCGGCGTCTGGCGGGGATGCGAGGCTGCCGTGAAGATCAGGCGCACAGACGCCGACAGGGTGTCCATGGAGGAGGAGGCGAGACTCCTCGGGCTGGCGAACGACGCGGGCGTCGGGCCAAAGCTGTACGCATTCTCCCGTGACGTGCTCATCATGGAGAGGCTGGCGGGCCCCTACTTCGGGGAGTGGGCGCGGGGCTACGGCGGCGACGCCGAGGAGTTCAGGGCTGTGGTGAGGGGGCTCCTCGACAAGGCGCGGAGCTTGGACAGGGCAGGCTTAGACCACGGCGAGCTCAACAGGATGAGGCGGCATTTCATAGTGACGGAGACGGGGGCAGAGATAATCGACTTCGAGTCGGCGAGCACCGTGCGGCGCGTCAGGAACCTGACGGCTTCGGTGCAGAGCATGTTCATGAGCAGACGGTTCTCCCCAGTTATGAAGCCTTGGTTCCAAGGTGTAGACGAGGAGCAGCTTCTGGAGGCGCTGAGACGGTACAAGGATGATCCCAGCGACGAAAAGTACCTAGGCGTCCTGGGGGCGCTGGGGCTGGAGTAGCGACTCTACGAAGCCCTCAAGCAGTTCGGTGTAGCCGCCGGACTTGGCCAGGCTCTCGTTTACTTCTAGGGTGGCCTTCGGCGCCTTGCCGCACAGCCTCTGCATGTCCTTGAAGGCGCCTCTCGATCCCTGAGCTTTCATTGTGCAGAGGAAAGCGACGGCCGGCAGCCTGCCAGCATGCTCCATCAGGTAGGCTTTGACGGGGGTTGCGAGGGTGCCAGCCCAGACGGGTGTGCCGACGACTATGAGATCGTAGGTCGAAGGCTCTCGCGTGGCGGGATTGATGGTGGGGTTTTTCACGCTCCGGGTCTCCAGGGCACTCTGGATGAACCTTATCACGCCCCCCCCGGTCGCTGGGCTCTGTGATCTCCTCGGTGTCGGCTTCGAGCCTCTCGGCGACTGCCTTGGCTACGAGGCGGGTGTTCCCCGTCCTAGAGTAGTAGGCTACGAGGGTCTTCATCGAGTGTTCATCTGTTTTGGCTTTGTTAAGGTTTGGGGGTAAGGTTTAAACTGATGAGTGGTGTTCTATTGGTTCGCACCGGGACCGTGGTCTAGTTTGGTAGGATCCGTGCTTGGGGTGCACGTGATCGAGAGTTCAAATCTCTCCGGTCCCACCACTCGTACCTACACGTACCTTTCTCGTCGCGTCTGTGCCTCCTTCTAGATTTTCACAGCCTCTCTGAGCCGAATTGCGATCTGGTTTATCTCGTATGACACGCTGATCCTGTTCTCCTCGTTCAGCACGGGCACCTTGCTCACCAGGTCGGCTTTGAGCAGTATGCGGAGGTGCTTCTCGACGGTGGATCGTGGCATGCCGAGCTCCCTGCCGATGCGCCCCGGGTTCTTCACCCCACGTTCGATGGCCCCTAGGATGAGCTGCCTCGACTCGCTGCCCATCGCCTTGAACGCCTCGATATTATTGGCGAATATCATCGTATTGGTTTCACCTTTTAGTATATAATATACTCTGAGAAGATATAATATGCTCCAGAAATAATATAATTTCCCTTCGTAGCGGTACCAGCTTATACCGTGTGTGGAGTCACCGTACACCATGCGTGAGGTGCACCTCGCCGGCTCGTACTACGATATGGGGCTGGCCTACGGGAAAATGCTGAAGGAGACGGGGTTCAGGCCCCCCGCAAAGAGCGAGAAGGAGCGGATACTCGCCTCCGAGTGCAGGGAGGTGGTCGAGGAGACGTTCCCCGAGGTGATCGACGAGATAAGGGGTGTCTCGGACGCCTCCGGGCTGGACTACGGGCGCCTATCAGACTTCATACTGGTCCACCCCATGATGTCGAGGGCGCCCGGCTGCACCTCGTTCGCCGTCAGCAGAGGCGGCGAGACGTGGACCGGGCGCAACTACGACATGTACTACTGGCTCAAGGAGAGCCTTGAGAGCTACTACACCGAGCCTGAGGGGGGCTACAGGAGCCTTGGGCAGACCGACATCCTCGTAGGCCGCGAGGACGGTGTGAACGAGAAGGGTCTACACGCGGCCCTACACGGCGTCCCCAGCTGCTACGCGCCGGGCGTCCACTTCTGGATCAGCGTCAGGTACATCCTGGACAGGTGCAGTGACGTCGAGGAGGCTGTCGGGTACCTTGAGGAGACCCGGCCCCACTGCGGGTTCATGGTCCTCCTAGCCGATCGATCCGGGACCATGGCTGTTGCCGAGATCCACCCGGAGAAGACAAGGGTACGGTGGGCCGAGGAAGACTGCATAGTCGCGACAAACCACCTCAACCACCCCGAGATGCTGGGGCACACGGTCATCGAGCCTCCTGATTCAAGGCCCAGGTACCAAAAGTGCGTCGAGGAACTCGGCAAGGTCGGCGACGTCGACGATAAGATGCTCCAGGGTATACTCAGCGGGCACGACGGCCTAGTCTGTAGCCACCTGGATGAACACGGAGTCGGGACTCTCTACTCCACCGTGACGAGCCTGGACACGCTCCGGGTCTGGAGGGCGGTGGACCACCCGTGCTCAAACCCGTATAGGTTAGACGAACGTCTCAAGAGAAACCGTTGAATCGTGCCTGGGCTAGCTCATCTATTCCTCGAAGCGTAGCTTAGCGATGGCGATGCCGCTCTCCCCAGCCACAGCGTAGAGCAGGTAGATGTCGCCGCCTTCGACGTATATCGCCGGGTCTCTGAGTTGGTTTACGTGGCCGTAGGCGACGCTTCGGACAGAGGGCTCCAGCGGCGCGTCGGCGCCCTCCCAGTCGGTTTCTGGGCGAAGCACCTCAGATGCAACTGTTTCCCGCCAGTCTTCCCAGTCCCCCGATAGGTCGATGGTGCTCAGCAGGATTCGTTCAGGCGTGTGCCCCACCTGAGTCCAGAACACGTACAAGGTTTCGCTCCGTTTCAGGAGCGCGGCGTGCCGCATGTCGGGGTTAAACAGCAGGGGGCCCTCTTCGAAGCCTGTCAGCGGCGCATGTGAGCGGTAGAGCTGCCCCGGCATGGCCAGCGCGTAGGTGTAGCCGTCGTGGTTGAAGGCTCGCCAGTAGCTTCGGCCCAGCACCTCGGGTCTGGCCGTGAAGCTTACGCCGTCACGCGAGGTCGCCACCCTGGTCACCTGGCTGCCGAAGGACTCCAGTCCGTGGTAGTACATGGTGAACCGCTTGTTCTCGTCGTCGATGTGGACGTCGGGTGACGCGATGTGGGGCCAGGTCATCTCCTTGACGAGGTCATGCCCCAGCCCATCCAGTTTGAAGCCCATCGACTTTACGCGTGCCGTGACGGCGTCAACCTGTCCCTGTGTTGCCTCGGGGGGCTCGACCCGGAAATGGGATTCGGGCAGCTGTAGGCTTCCCGGCGGGTAGACTGTCCATGGCCCCGTTAGGCTGTCTGCGTAGGCGAGCCGGATGTGGCTTCCTTTGTGGTGGGCGAAGTAGAGGTAGTAGCGGCCCAGCGGGTCCTTTATCCAGTCTGGTACTCGGATGAGGGACGGCCCCTGGATGTTCGCTCCGATGCTGGGATGCGCGGCTTCCGTGATGATCGGGTGGTCGAGCAGTCTTTCTATACGGACGGTTACCATCTCCGTATTCATCCCTTGCACGGGTCATAAAATTGTCGTATGCGGATTTTATGGGCGACGCCGAGGTCGTAGAGGCCGAGGGTGGCCTGCAGGCATACGGCAGCGGAGCCCATGGCTAAACGATTCTAGTCTTCAGACCTGCCTTTTAATAGGGATATGATTGGTAGAGCCAGCGCCGTTGAGAGCGCCGCGAACAGGAACGGCGCGGTCGAGGAGAAGTTGCCGTACAGGTAGCCTCCTATCAGTGGTCCTACGGTGAACCCCAGCCTCAGTCCGGTGGCGTTTATCCCGAAGCCTGCGCCTTGGAGCTCGCGGGGCACTTTCGTGGACAGCGTCGTCAGGTTGCTGGGCCAGGTGACGCTCCAGAGGCCCGTCGCCAGCGCGTACAGGCCGAGCAGCAGCATCCAGTTGTCTGTGAAGCCCCACAGGGCGTAGAAGACGGGGATCACGGCGGTGCACACGAGCAGTATCCTCTTGGGGTCGTACCTGTCGGCCAGCCTGCCGCTGGGGATCTGGGTGACAAGCGTCACAAGGTTGGACGCCGTGAAGAACAGTCCTATGGTGAACGGCGTCAGCCCGTAGACCTCGGCCAGGTACAGGGGTACCACCAGGTTCACGGCTCCTATGGCCGTGGTCATGAGGAACGGCGCCGCGCACATGACGAACAGCACCCTCAGGGTGTCCCTCTCAAGCAGTCGCCTCATGTCGGGCGCCTTCCTCGCCTCCCCGGGCTCCCTCTCCCTCCCCCTGATCATCAGAGCGGGTACGAGGCTCACGGCGCTCACCGCCGCGGACACTAGGTAGACCATCCTCCAGCCCGTGGCCTCCACGATGAGGCCGCTCACCACGGGGCTGATGATCCCGGTTATCGGCCAAGCCATGTTCATCAACCCGAACAGCAGGGCCCTGTTCTGCAACGTGGCGTTCTCGGAGACCATGGCCATCCGCGTAGGCACAAAGAAGGCGCCCACGAGGCTGTAGGCCACGTATAGCGGCAGGACGGCGCCCCAGCTCCCAGAGTAAGCCATGAGGTAGACGACCACGGCCCCTACCACAGCGTTCAGTGCCAGGAACAGCCGTTTGCTGAACCTGTCTACGACGACGCCTGAAGGGAACATGAGCAGCGTTGACGCCAGATTACCCGCGGACACGACATACGCGGCCTCGGCCTCGCCGGCTCCCAATGTTCCCAGGAACAGGGGGAACAGTGGGTTTATCATCTGCATGGAAAGCCCGAAAGCGATGTTCACCATGAACAGGAGAGCCAGGTCCCTGCTGATGCTCTTAAACATAACAGGCATCATGAGATGAGCTCCCCGTGATAAACCTAACCCCGAGGCTGATGGGTTTCTAGCTCTGCAGCTCGTGAATCAGTACACGCAGCGAAAACATGGCTTACATGGGCGCGACTTGTTCGTGCTGTGTGCACTGGAAAGCCTTTTAGTTGAGTTAAAACCGTGTGTAAATGGTTTATTATGCCGAATAGGAGAGAGCATGACCATCTGGTCTCGAAGATCGTCGCCATGAACGTGTCTCGTGCGAGAGCTGAGAAGATCGTTTCCGGTCTGAGTGATAGTCAGATTTCCCGGGCCTTGAACGACGCCTCTGCTCTTAAAGCGATCATCGACATACCCAGTAGGACCAAGTAGTGACGGCCTAGTTCACGCCAATGTTTGGGTGATTAAGGCTTTAAACGTCTAACAGTAAATATGTTTTTGATGAAAACCAAGAAGTTCACCATTCTTCACTCGAACGATATGCACGGAGACTTTCTGGCGGAGATGCAGGGCGCCGAGGGGAACCTGATCGGCGGCCTGTCTCTCCTCTCGGGGTACATCAACAAGGTGCGGAGGGAAGAGGAAAACGTGTTGTTCGTCATCGCGGGCGACATGGTTCAGGGCTCGTTGATTGACTCCGAGTATAAGGGCATCTCCACCATCGAGATAATGAACTACCTGGCCCCAGACGTGGTGGCCCTCGGTAACCATGAGTTTGACTATGGTCTGCCGCATCTCCTCTTCCTGGAGAAGATGGCGAACTTTCCCATCGTGAACGCCAACCTCTACATCAAGCAGTATAACAAGAGGCTGATGAGTCCGTACATCATCCTGAAGAAAGCCGGGTTCGACATCCTCTTCACGGGCATCATCACCGAGAAGGTCATGGACTCCATAAAGCAGGATGAGCTCATAGGCAGCTTCGTCTCATTGGAGGACGCCAGCAGGGAGGTGGGTAAGATCACTAACGCGTACAAGAACGACGACATCGACCTAACCATCCTGTTGACTCACATCGGGTTCGAGTCGGACATCGAGCTGGCGAGCCTCCTGCGGAAAGAGTGGGGCGTGGACATCATAATCGGCGGCCACTCCCACACGGTGCTTGAGAAGCCGTACGAGGAGAACGGCGTGCTGATTGCTCAAGCCGGCGTGGGCACCGACCAGATAGGCCGTTTCGACATCGTGGTTGACGATGATACCAACAGCGTCGTCGAGTATACGTGGCGTCTCATTCCTATAGACGATAAGCTGGCTGAGCCCGACCATAAGCTGCAGGAGTTCATCGGCTCTTTCAAGGAGGAGGTGGACAGGAAGTACAACACCATCGTCTGCAAACTCGCCACGGTTCACACTCACCCCGCGAGAGAGCGGGAGACGTCCTTGGGTAACCTCGTTGCCGACGCCTTCGCGGACGTCGCTGGATGCGACGTGATGCTTGTGGGGAGCGGGTCCATCAGGAGCGACGAGATGGGCCCAGTCGTCACGTTGAGTGATCTGCTGAGCTGCTTCCCCTACGACGACGTCTTGACGAGGTACACCGTCGGCGGCGGCAGGCTGCGGGGGATATTCAGCCATATTATGAGAGCCGAGAACAGGAACTCTGAGGGCGAGTGCTACCAGGTTAACGGGAGGGTGAGGGCGGTCTACGACGACGGGTTGCATGAACTTGTAGAGCTCACGGTGGACGGGGACGCGGTGGCTGACGCGGGGTCGTACACCATCTGCCTGCAGGGGTATCACTTCAGCAACTCTGCCAGCTACCTGAACATATCCAACGAGGAGCTCATGAAGTCTGGGCGGTCACGGGTGGTAAGCACCTCGGCGAAGGAGGTGCTGGAGGAGTATCTGCGTAACAACCAGAACATCGGCAGGTCTCTGGAGGGCAGGATGACTTATCTCCCCGATGAATGACTTCGCGTCGGCATACAGTTCTCGGGGGGAACGGGTTCCGGGGGCTTGGGTTCATTCTGCTCCACTCTCACCTTCCTCCACCTCCATATGCTGGGGAACCCTTATCTGGTGTCTCCGGTGCATCGTCTCCGTGAGGAAGCGCGGCATCATCCCTATTCACCTCAGGGTTACCACTCTAGACGAGTTCATAGGGGTCAAGTCAAGCCACGCCGCGAGGCGGCTAAGCCTCGCGGAGATGAGGAGGAAAGCTAGGGAGTGGGTGGAGTCCACCGAGGGGGTGCAGACGGATAACCGGGATGAGGGTGGTGGATGACGAGGTCATACTCATCGGTTTAGTTTAACCCAGCATTATCGATCGGTTTACAGGACTTTTTTTGATGGAATGTTATTTACTTTCGGGGGTCGGTTTATTCTCTGGAGGTGTATGCAGTTTCTGGTAAAGTTTTGACCCCGTTCTTCGCCACTGTGTTTCTTTTATCTCTGGCGGTTAACCTCGCCCCTATTCAGACCGGTCTGCAGGGGGGCTCTGTACAAGGTTTCTGGGATGATCTCCTGGGCTCAGGCGGCGAGAAGCCCCAAGTCGTCACATTGTCCAGCGCGGAAAGCACTGGTAGTAGCAGAATTTTCCTGCAGGTAACCGGGATCGAGGGCGAGTCGACTGAGGCGGACCACGATGGCTGGATCGATGTGCTGTCCTTCACCATGGGTTTGTCTGACCCCGGGGGCGGCGCCACCGGGTCCACGAGGAGGAGGGGCACCGTGGTCGTGGATGACATCGTCGTCGTCAAGGAGCTTGATAAGTCGAGCCCTAAGCTCATGGAGAAGTGCGCCGGGGGGATGGTGATTCCCTCGCTGGTAATCGAGATGTGTGCTGGGTCTGGAGACTCACGCGCCGCGTTCTACAGGTATACGCTTGAGAACGTCATGGTTACGAGTTTTTATTGCAGTGGCACAGACGACGATGTGCCTGTGGAGACGTTTACCCTGAGCTTCGAGGAGATCACGGTCACCTACACCGAGATCGACGCCTTGGGGAAGGCCAAGGGGAACGTAGAGTTCTCTTATAGGGTCGAGGAAGGAGAAACAGGCTAACCCCTTTTTTCTTTTTTATGATTAATTAAGAATCATAACGGCGGATTTTCCATCACCCAGCCCGTAAGATGTGGCTACTCGTTACTGTTATCAGTGTAAAGGTGAGAGATATTTAATCTGATAGTAGAGATGCCTCTCATCAACGCGGTAGAGTGGGTTAACCCCGGAGAAGACGAGTTAGCCGCGAGGTACCCCAACGTATCGATCAAGTACGGCAGCCAGTTGACCGTGATGGAGAACCAGTGGGGGGTCCTCTTCAAGGACGGTAAGGCTCTCGACGTCTTCGAGCCCGGTAGACACACGATCACCAGCAAGAACATCCCGTTCCTGACGGACCTAGTAAAAAGGCTCGGCATCATAGGCGACATATTCGACTGTGAGGTGGTCTTCGTGAACAAGAGCCAGGCTCGGGTCAACTTCGGCGGCAGGGCCTACTCTGCGCCGAGTGGACAGGTGATGTACCAGGCTGAGATAGGTTTCTACGGGTACATGATAATCAGGGTAGAGGACCCGAGGCTATTCGTGACGGAGTTTTTCGGGAACAGGAACGCCACGGACACGGCGGAGGTCTCGGAGTTCATACGCGGGTTCGCGATCGAGAAGATAATGAGCTCCTTCGGGCACCACGACATCTTCTCGCTCGTCAAGAACTTCAGCGTCATATCCCGGGAGATTCTGTCGCCGATCAACTCGGACTCGAAGGGCATAGGGTTGAGGGTGGTCAACTCGCTGTTTGAGGGCGTCGACATACCGGAGGAGGCGAGGCGGTTCGCGTCTGGTATGGGCCGGCAGGCCATGGCCATGCAGTACACCAAGGAGACGGCCGAGGTTATGCCGGGCGACGGAGGCGCGGCTGGAGCCGGTCTGGGGGCCGGCCTTGGGATTGCCATGGGGCAGAAAATGATGGATATGGGCGGACAGCAGCCGCCTAGCAGGGTCTTGGTCTGCCCCAAGTGCGGCGCGGAGAACGATGCCGGAAACAGGTTCTGCGGGGTATGTGGGTCGGAGATGGCGGCGCAGAAGACAGTCGTCTGCAGCTTCTGCGGGTACCAGATGAGGTTGGGTGACCGGTTCTGTGGGAGATGCGGGAAGCCTGCGGCGTCGGAGAGCAAGTGCCCCAGGTGTGGGGCTGTCAACCAGTCCGGCAGCAGGTTCTGCCGTGAATGCGGTGAGAAACTGGGGGAGGCTTGATCGGGGTGTCGGTTACGGCGGTGCGTTGCCCCAACTGCGGGTCGGTGGCGTCTAAGAGCGTCAACCAGGACGAGTACAGGTGCAGCCACTGCGGGGCCGTGTTCTACTTCACCAAGCCCAACGTGCAGAAATACGACACGGTGGCCCACAACTGCCCGATATGCGGTAAACCCGTCCAGGCGGGAACAGGCTACAGGTGTACCAGATGCGGGAAATATGATCTTTGCCCGGACTGCGTCAGCAAGATAGAGCCAGAGGGATACGTATGTATAGACTGCTTCAGGAAAGCCGGTCAAGACTGCTTCCTGTGCGGGAAGTTCGCCGGAACAGTCTGTAAGAGCTGTCAGGACCTCGTCGCCAGAGGGGAGCAGGAGATAGTCAAGCAGGTCTGCTGGGACCACTACAGCCTGTTCTTCATCGACGAGGCCGAGATAGTGCCGGCTAGGGGAGGCATGCCCCCGAGGTGGGGGTCGGTGACCTACAGGTGCCCCGTCCACGGTGAGATATGCGCCATGTGCGTCGAGGAGAAGAAGCGGATGTTCCGCGGTGTTAAACGGGTGTGTAAGGCCTGTGGCTCCGAGGTGCGGATGACGGAAGTGGACAGGTCTCTCTACCCGTGACGGCTTGCGTCGCAATATATGGGGAAGCGAGAACAAAATTTGGTTTAGGTAGAAGATTCGATATACAGTGATTTCAAGCTGTTAATGGGGCTTGGCGAAACGAGATTTATACTTTAAGGAGCATCTATCGATCCATGGACGAGTTTGAGCTTGAGGGAACCCTGACCCTGTTCTACTATGATGACCTGGAGAAGGCTTTCGAATTCTACAGCGAGGTCGTTGGGTTCGAGTTCGTCGCCGACTTCGGGTACGTCAAGATATTCAAGGTAGTCGACGGCGCGCTGCTCGGGCTGGTGGACGGCGAGCTGGGCTCACACAGGACGAGCCCATCGAAGCCTGTCCGGCTCGTCGTCATGATCAAGGACATCGACGCCTGGTTCAGGAGGATCAAGGATGGGGGCGTCGAGACCTTTGAGGATGCGCCGTTCACGGGTAAGAGGATGAGGCTCAAGGGGTTCACGTTCCTGGACCCCGAGGGGTACACGGTCGAGATGTGTCAGTACCTGACGCCCTACGGATTATAGAGCAAGGTATCGGCGTTCAAGAGTAGAGAAAATCATGGGTTGACGAATAGCGCCATCACCTGTATGTCATAGTATTCTCCGTCGAGTTTACGGGCTCTCCTCTTCACGCCCTCAGACGCGAACCCGCGTTTCACGTAGAGCCCGATGGCTACGGTGTTCGACGTGTAAACCTCAAGCTCGACCCGTTCGATACCAAACTTCTTCGCAGCGTCCAGAGCTGTATCCAGCAACGACGTGCCGAGTCCCTGCCCGCGGTACGCCTTGAGGACGCCCATCCCCAGCACTCCGCAGTGATTGAAGTCTATCCCCCTCATGGGTATGATGTCGCACCAGCCCACGACCTTGTCCGCGTACACGGCGACGTACTGGGGATGGCCGCAGCGTATGTTGTTTAACACGAATTCCCGTGTCGACTCCATGGGGCGAGCCTCCACCCCTGCGAGGTACCGCCTCTCCCGGGCCACTGAGTCGAGGCAGGCGTGGAAACTCTCGATGTGCTCCTCGGCGATGGGAACGATCTCTATTTTGCCTGGTGCTTGCTGTGTCATCCGGTGACTCAGAGTAACCTGTGAAAGGGATGATAAAACAGTTGTTCGATGCCCGCTTCACTCCGGTGGGACTGGGCGGCTCGCCGCCCCGGTGTTCAGGGCCTACTTCTTCTTCAGTTCTTTGAGCTGCGCCTCCGAGGCGTTGAGCTGGCTCTTCAGCTGTGTCTGCGTCTTGCTGAGCTCCTCCATCTTGTCCTGGAGCTCCTTCACCTTGGATAACGTCTTGGCTTCACGCCTCTTCATGTCTTCGAGCTCGACCTGGCAGTTCTGCCATAGCTCGAAGTACTTCGCCTCGTTGGAGGCTTTGCCGCCGCCGGTCGGCGTCTTGGGCTTCGCCTGTCTGCTCTGGGGCTCGTCGAGCTTCTGGTCGATCTTCTCGCGGAGCTTGTCGTAGTCCCTGGCTCGGCTGCCGGGGGCCACGTACCGGTGCTGGGGTGGATCGTCTTCCACCTTGATCCTGAAGACTGGGAGGCCTCGGTAGACCTGGTATACCTCGTCTGGGTCGCCGGTTCCGTCTGCCTTTATCTTCGCGGTCTGTCTCTCAACCCATTTCCTGTACTCTGGGTCGTAACTCATGTAGAATCACCATGTAATTACACGTGACGGTAAATAAGCCGTTCTAGAAATGCGACGCACGCGCGACTCCATAAGAAAAAAGAGGTGGGATAGTTTCTACTCGTAGTCCCAGACCATCACGGTTCTGGTCTTCTCCAGCGGCGTCTTTCCGTTGACGTCCGGGTCGCTTATCGCCTTCTCCCAGTCCGATACCTTTCCTTTAATGACGTGGACGGCTGGCTCCGGTACGCCGAAAGGCCCCCCGTAGAATACCAGCTTGAGGTCGTGTTTCTTGCAGGCTTCCTTGAACGGCGCGTACATTTTCTTGACGCTTTCCTGTCCTTCCGGGGGCTTCTTGTACCACCCGTATACTATGTAGTAGCCTATCGCCAATTTTTTTCCTCCTAGTTGCATGAGGTTAGCTAACGAGCAGCGTTTCCTGTTAGCAGAACCTAAATGATCCTTTATTTACTGGTCATTTAAGGATGATCTTAGGTAATTCTAGTGCATATGTTCATTTTTTTACAGTAGAAATAAACACAATGAAGCGGAGTTTTAATGATTGACTTCAAGTATCGGTTTGGAGTTCGATTTCAGGGTTTTTCTTTGCGTACTCGATGAGTGCCTTGTACAGTCCCTCGAACTCTATGGCCCACCTAGGCCAGTTGTAGCGTCTCCTGTTCTCCATGATCACTGGCTCATATTTCTCCCAGATGGCCTTGATGCCTCCGCTCATGACGAGTGCTATCATGCGGATGTCGAGGTACCCTTCTCGCACTATCGGGCCTAGCGCCTCCATGAGGTTGATGTAGAATATCCATCTTGAGTACCCCTCCGGGTTGTTTTCTTTGCCGTATTTGCGCTGGAAGTCGTCGTAGTCGGTGTACTCCCATTCCAGTAGGTCCATGAGGATGTCTATGTTTTCGCGTGTGGTGAACTTGTTGTAGACCGCCATGTATAGCTGGGCTTGTCGGGTTTCGAGTTGTAGCTGCTGGTTTCTCCGTGTATTGTATAGTGTTGTTATGTGGTATGCGACGCCGACTGGTATGCTTATCATGGCTGCTATGTTGATGAGTGTCTGAAAATCAAGCATAGATAACGTTACGGTGGAGTGATGATAAGATCATCGATTTGGTTTCCCGAGGATAAAGAGTATTAGTCTTATGTGAATAAGTTTGTTGTATGTCTTCTGTTCTTGGGTCTGTGGATTGGGGAAAACCAGCTGTCAGGTTCCTCGAAGCGTTTGGTAGGATAGACAGGGAAAAGCCGGCTGTTGTTTATCTCAGGCACTCTCAGGCTGACTATAGTGACGTGAAATCCCCGAAAGACGGCGTACTCACGGAGCAGGGAGTTAAATCATCATACGAGTTCGGGGAAAGACTGCCGAAGCATTTTACATATAGATTATTTCACAGCCCGTATCCGAGGGCGAAGATATCCGCTGAACAGGTACACCGTGGATTATCGGGTCGAAACATTGAATCCAGGATGATGGGTGCCCAGGAGTACATGATGTTTCCGAGTAGATACGATGCTAAGGTTATGGAGCTTTTCGATGTTTATGGCTCTGATTTTGTCGGTCATTGGGTTAGCGGCAGGTTCAGTGAAGATGATGTGCCTTCCTCGCTGAAGTTAGCGCAGGAAACGGCGAACCGCGTCGTGGGTAATCTAGGTGACGCGGAGCCAGGCACCATTGACGTGTATGTCGGTCATGATATCATTATTATGCCTATGATGTTCCACTGGTTCGGGGCGTTCAAGAGATACAAGTGGGTCGGCTATCTTGACGGTTTTATTCTTCAGCTGTATCCTGACGTGATGGTCTATCTGGATAAGGAGGGTATGCACAGGGTGCCGTATCCATGTTGGTGGGTCAAGCCTTGAACTGAGGGTGTTCTTTCGCTGCCAGTGGCTTGATTTTATCGTATAGGAACTCTACTTTCTCAAGGTACTGTGGGTAGCTTACCTTTCTGTACTCGATGATTATTTCTCCGAATTTCTCCCAGAACCAGATTATCCATGAGGACATCAGTTCTTCGACGAGTCTCGGGGCTAGTTCTTTGTGTTCTACCAGGACGCCGATTCCATCGAAGAAGTTTGCGGTGGAGTGGAATAACGTGTTGGCGTCTTTGTCTGCTCTTGAGCCGTATTTTGATCTGAAGTCTGTGAAGTCCTTCCACGTCCAGCTGCTGAGTTCTCTGGTGTCTCTTACGAATTCTTTGCTTCTCATCTGTGTGTAGAGGTTCATGAATAGCTGGGTTTGTCTTGTCTTGTTTTGGTTGTTTAGTACCAGTGCGTAGTATGTTATGGATGCTGTGAGTGCGAGGAGAGGGATTATGTAGAGAACCTGCTCAATCGAAACCATACTCAATGTTATGGTAATGTGAGGATAAAATCATCGATTAATTAATGTGAGTATGAATAGATTATGGGTTGAGTTCAGGGAATTTTGCTGTTGTGTCTTTATTATATTTCATAGACAGTTCCTTCATAGTATCATATAACCCTTCTAGGTCTTCAAACATTTTAGGACCCCATTGTTCTCTAAATATCATAAATATTGGTAGATGTTTCTCCCAGAAATTGATGATGAATCCATACATAATGTCGTGAACAAGCTCATGGTCAATCAGGCCTCTTTTCACCAGCACTCCTAAACCCTCTAGCCATGTGATGGTTGAGTCCCAGATGGCGTGATCATCCGGATTAACGTCCGGTCCGTATTGTCTAAAGAAATCATCGTAGTCGGTCCATTTCCACATTACCATAAGTGCTTCTCTATCTTTTTGGAATTGTTTAGACGCATATACATTGAAAATGTTGAGAAATAGTTGAGCCTGTCTGGTTTCTAGCTGCTGTTTTTGCGTTATGTTGGCGTTTCTCAGGTTCATGGAGTAGTAGAGTACAGATACAGTCAGGGCGAGAACAGGAAGGATGTAAAGAATCTGCTCTAAAGGGATCATGAATACCCTTGGATAGATATTTTGATAAAATCATCGATCCTCCATATCGTTAAATCAAGATCAACACAATTCTTGGATCATGGGTTCTAAACCTTTGGCTTGGGATGAAAAACATAGTTTATCATGGGAAGAATACTTCGACACAAGATTCCTCGAAGCCATAAAACTGGGAAAACTACTCATAAAAGAAATAGGCGAAGAGAAAGCCTACAGGATGATAGCTGAAAACGCGTATAAAACAGAAACAGAGTTCGGCAGAGAACTCAGAGTAGATAAAATATTGGGCTCAGCAGAAGACTTAGCCGAGATATTCAGGGAGCTTCTCGATACGCCCTACTTCAAAAAGTCGTGTACCGTTGAGGTCAAAGATTCTATCGACGGATTCAGCTATGATGTAACCCACTGCATCTGGGCTCACATATTTAGGAAGCATGATGCCTCGGAGCTCGGGTATCATATGATATGCCATGGAGATTATGGAATTGCGAACGGATTAGGAGAACATGTTAAACTAGATAGAACTAAGACGCTTATGCTGGGAGAGGACTGCTGCGATTTCAGATGGGTCTGGCATGAGCCGTGACGTCGTCTCTTTGATACATGGTGGGTATCTTTATTTCGAGTTCTGGGTGCTCTAAACCGTACTCGATGACTCTTCCGACGAGGTACTCAAGCTCGATAGAAAACCTTGGCCAGTCATACTCTTTTCTAATTGCATGTATTACGTCCTTATACTTCTCCCAGAAACCGATGATTCCTCCTGACATCATGCGTGCAACCATTGAGATGTCTATGAATCCGTCGTGAACCAGTATGCCGATGCCCTCATAGTATGCGCCCCACCAGTTCCAAGCCCTCGACTTCTCCTTGTCAAGTAGAAGCTTCTCCCAGTCATCTATTGTCTTCAGCTCCAGGTTTATGACCTCAAAATCTGTGTCAGTAGCATCTGTTGTGAGTAGTTTCTCGTAGAGGCTCATGAAGAGTTGAGCCTGCCTCGTCTCAAGCGCATGCTCCTGAGCCCTAAGACTGTTTTCTTGGTTTCTCCTGTTATTTTCTATGTTGAGGATATAGTATGCTACGCCTACGACGATTCCAGTTGCCTGGATAAGAGATAGGATTGTGCTAGACTCTACCATCTCTGGTTCACAGAAAAAAAGTAACCGAAAAGTGATGATAAAATCATCGATTCTTTGACTGATAAATGATAAATACGGTTCATGGAAACGTCTTTTCCGGTGTGAATATTGAGTGAAGAAAGATACGGCTCAGCTTGGAGGAACTATTACGAGGGAGCCGTGTTCTTCAAGGCTGTTATGGATAAGTTAGGCAAAGAGAAAGCTATGCAGCTTCATGAGTACTCTTACGCTACTTTTGGTCTAGGATTGGAGTCATCGCTAAGGGAGCAGTTCCCAGATGGGGTGGAGCTCAAGCCGTTCGTGCAGGGAATGGTGGATGGGTTGAAGGAGTCAGGGTATTCGTCTGAGCTTGTCGTCAAAGGTGAGAACAGGTTGATTATCCGTAACTCTAGGTGCCCAAGGTACGAGGGCATGAAGCAGGCGGGGCACAGCGATGAAACTATCAAGGAGCATTGTCTGAGGGGGGTTAGAGTCATTGAAAAGCATCTTCAGAGAGTTGACCCTGGTTTCAGGTTCAACGTCCCAATATGGGATGCGGCTAATGGAAGATGTGATGAGGAGTTCATCCTTAGAAAATAGAGGATAGTGATATCACCGAAGGTGGAAGGGCTCCCCATCCCCGCACCATGAGTTTTTAGAATCTACAGGTGGCGATAAATGCATTCGCTGCCTGGCTTCCCCGGCTAATAAGTGCGTTTTTGCGCTGTATGGATAGCACTTTTGCGATGATCAGGGTCGGAAAGAGGCTGTTCTGTGGCTTCTTTAGGCTGAAGGCGGCTGGTTTCCGGTTTTCGGGGGGTACCCCCTCCCCCCCCATTAGCGGTTTTTCCTTTTTTGAGGAACTGGAGGTTCGGTGTTTAGGTTGCGTAATGATGATTTATTTAGTAGTATTAGCATGTATCGGCACAAAAAAAAGGAAAATCTTTGATTATTTCCATTTCATTGATTTTTTCTCTAGCTCGGGATGGTCTTGTATTGTTGATTTTATTACTTCTCGGTAGAGGTATTCGAAGAACTCGCCAAACTGTGGTTGATTATTCCTTTCTCTAAACTCAACCATAAAAGGCTCATATTTATCCCACATGGCTATGATGTATCCTGACATTAAATCATCCATCAAAGTAGGGTCTAGTAAGCCTCTTTTCATCATTACCCCCATTCCTTCTAGGTAGCTTTCTGCTCGCCCCCATTTTGTGAACATTTCCGGGTTTGAGGTCATCCAGTATTTCTCCATAAAGTCATCATAATTCTTGTATTCCCAGAGAAAGGCTACTTCTATCATGTTACTGTAGAACTCTGGGTTGAACCAAGCTGTGTGGAACCCCATGAATAGTTGAGCCTGTCTGGTTTCTAGCTGCTGTTTCTGGGTCTTGTTCGCGTTTGCCAGTACGCTTGCGTAGTAGATTATTGATACTGATATGCTCAGTCCTGTGAAGATTAAACCAATAAACTCGTATGAAACCATAACTAGAGTTACGAAGAAGTAAGGATAAAATCATCGAATGATCAGAGGCTCAGCATCCGTGCTGGGTTCCTGGATAGGATAGCCTCTTTCTCATTCTCGGTCAGGCTCTCCAAGCCGTTTAACCAGTTCACGGCGTCCACTATCTCCATCGGGCACGGGTAATCCGTCCCGAACACCACCCTGTCCACCCCCACCGTGTCTATCAGGAAACGCAGCGTCTGCTCACTGAAGGTGGCGCAGTCATAGTAGAACGAGCCCAGGTAGCTGCTGGGAGGCCTAGACAGCATCTGGCCGGCGTCCTCGCCGGCGGAGTACTCGGCCATGTAGTCAAGCCTCGCCGCCTCCCACCCCTTGTCCATCCGGGCTATCCCGAAAGCCACGTAGCCGCCCCCGTGCAGCAGGCATATCCTCAGCCTGGGGAAGCGGTCGAGGACGCCGCCCTGAACCAACGCACCGAACGTGAGGGTGCGCTCCACGAGGTTCCCCACCGTGTTCTCAAGGAAGTACTTGGTTATGCGATGAGCCACGACGGTGTCACCCTGATGTATCTCGACGACGGCGCCCAGTCTCTCAGCCGCCTCCCAGAACGGGTAGAACATGGGCTCATCCAGCGTATGACCGTTAATATGATCCTTGATTGTGACGCCCTTCAGCCCCAAGTCGTTGACTGCCCGCTCCAGCTCCTCCACGGACGCCGCCGCGTCCTGCATCGGGGTGATCCCCAGGCCGATGAACCGGTCCGGGTAGTCGTCGACCATGGACGCTACCTCGTCGTTGCACTGCCTGACGACGTTCTTCGTGTGTTCAAGGTCCCTGTCGTACTTGTTGTAGTCGCCGTAGACCGTCAGCAGCTGCATGTCCACCCCGAGGCGGTCCATGTCCGCGATCCGCTCCTCGAGGGTCCAGCTGTTACGCGGGTTCTCAAGCTCCCCGTTACTGGAGTCGAACCCGAGCCAGTACCGGTTGTCACGTATCGCCTTGAGGAATGGGCGCGGGTTCACGTGGTTGTGGACGTCGATGACCTTCATTCAAGTATCCTGAGCCTTCTCCGGCTCCCATTCACAGAGCCACATGTGTATTAAATATTAACGTGCACTCGCTCGCGCATTAATGAAAATTATTTTGGGGCGTCAGATACTCCTTTAAAGCATCCCCGTTTTTTAATCTTATCAAAAAATCTTACCTAGATCTTTTTTCATTTCACCAATCATTTCAACTAAAGCGGGCAATGGTTCGAAGCTTAACCTGGTTAACCCTCTTTCAATGTATGGCTCTAGAGTTTCTACAATGTCTTCAGGAAAGAACTGATCCACTCCAGTAAACTCGACTCCTTTGGCTAAACATTTTTTCTGGAATAGTTCCTTTGCTTTTTCTTGATCAACTGTATTTTCTTTAATAAGTCTCCATACGTCATAATAATCCCGTATTTTTCCTCGTTCAAGTATCGCTCGCGTTTTTTCCGCTAATATATTTTCTTTGGTATAAACTAGAATATTAAAAACAGGATAATCGTAGGTAGATAACACTGTAATTTCCTCAATTGGACCAATGAAACTCTCAGTAGAGATCTCGATTTTTACCGTGTTCTTCGAAATTGGACCAGTGAATTGAACTTTTGCCCTTAGAAATCCCTCGTTAATAAAAGGAACTCTTTGGAAATTCAAAGCAAGGCCACCACTCATGCTTTCAACAATGGGTGGTAATTCATCAGTTAGTTTTGTTGAGACATCCTCCAAGACCACACCTTCTTTTATAGTAAAGTCTAGATCCTCGGACAGCCTCCAATCTAGTGGAAAATGTACTTTTGATAACGCAGTGCCTCCTTTGAAAATTATCTTATCAGATAAAGTGCTCTTTGAAATCCCAAGTAAAATCCATCCTAACGCGTAGTCTTTCTCAAGAAGATCCAAAGCCAAGTTCCTTTCTCGCGCTAATCCTCGTAACTCTTGTTCAGAAATCATATCATCCACTGCCTTGAGTCAATTTTCACGTTTACATTGAGCCTCCATTTTTCATTTATTTTTCCTTTCTCTAGTCCTTTTGGTTCCAGTTTAGAATATCCCTTTGATAGAGGGATATTCTCAAGCATTGAACTATACTCAGCGAACTCGAACAAGTCCAGCAAATACCCTAGTCTTTTAATTATGGTTTTATTTCCCATCTCCGCTGCCATATTAGTTATTTTCATAAAATCCAGCTCGTCATGTTCAAAATAGATAGCTTTAGCTACTTCTTCTATTCCTCCACAGTGCTCTGGATGATCTAAACAATCTACAATCGTCTTCTCTGGCGTGGAGATTTTCACATTGTACTTGTCAACGTTTATCGAAGTGACCCCGAACATTTTTTTCTTGTTTATTGTGACGAAAACGAAATTGTTGTCCAATATTCTTTTTTTATTTCTTGGTTTTGTCGTGGCAATATATGTGGACGGTGGCGTCTGTTCAGTGAATCCGTAGTAATTCAAAGCACTCCAATGGCTAATGTAATACGGATCCACCAAGTATGACCCTATAACGAAGCTATGAACAGTGAAGCGGTTAGCTCCAAGTTCCCCTGCATCCAAAGGTGCGATAAGGTAAACTCCTTTCTTAAGTCTTAAAATCCAGTTCTTTTTAACGAGACGATACAAGATATCTTTAGGGTTCTCAACATATTTTTTAATATCATTAATAGAAAAAATACCCTTGCCCTTGTAGCTAAGGTCCGATAATATTCTGGCTTCTTTTTCTGAGAGAGCCTTCCTATATTTATTTATGGATTCTCTGCTAATCATACGAGTTCTGATAAAATAATGTAGGTTAGAATTTAAAGATTTCCGAAAACGGAAACAATTCTTATCAAGCCCCCGAACGCACACGCCTCAGATATAGCTGAAATCAGGGGAGGAGCTCTCGGGAGCCTCAAAGTAACTCGAAATCTGGTATCTAGTCTCAGGGCTTGCTGGCACAGTTTTTGTGGCGAAATCATTTTCTAGTCAGTTAAGGACTAGACGATGAGACGTTATGAGCGGAAAAAGGGAAGGAGAGGACTCGGGGTACATATTCGCGGGCCCCGCCGTGGAGAGGGGGAGGAAGGCTGTGAAGCCCGGCGTGGTGCTCATTGACAGCCATAGAAACGGGGTTACAGTCAGCGACAACCCGGATAGCCCCTGGCACAACGCGACGTACTACGCGCATGGAAGCATCCTATGCGACGACGAGGGCAAGTTCATCCGGCAGGCGGCGTTCTGCGAGACAATCGATCCAGACGGCGACGTGACGTGGAGCATTCTATGGGAGCCGAAGCCGGGGAAGGCCAGCTACCACTTCGTTGTCGGCACGGGTAAGTGGAAGGGGATCGCAGGCGAGGCGACCGTCACAGGTGTGACGGGCCGCGCCGACGACCACACCATGCCAAGCTACAGGATGAGCTGGGAGATCGACCCGAAGAACGATGAGACCGTCCCAGCTTTCCCACCGAAGGGCCCTTACACCAACCACGCGTCAAGTCTCAGCTTCCATGGGCCCCACGTCACCGAGAACATCAAGGAGCTGGCCAGCGGTTTGAGGCTGATAATCAACACGCAGCTTGGCGTGCTGGTAGGTGAATCCACCAAGGAAGACAACGTCCAGAACCCGCGCGGCTACGCCGCCAGCTACGACAAGGGGGTGACGGTGTGGAGCGGCGACGAGAGGCTCGCCGATGTGATGCTGCTGGAGGACGTGGACCCGGACGGCGACATGGCCTGGCTTGTCCACGTCTGGTGGTACGCCAGGGGCCGCGGGCTATACAAGTTTGTGGGGGGCACTGGGAAGTGGGAGGGCATCAGAGGCGAGGGGGTCACCCTGGGGCAGCTCATGAGGCGGACCGACGACTATCACCTCCTCAGGTCGGAGATTCACTGGAGGATTGACCCCCCAGCTGAGAATAGTTAACGTGGTCTTCCTCTACTTTCTCTATATCTCAGGTGATCCGCCTAGATTCATCTATAACTAGGTATGATACGCGCTATTTTCGAGGCCATAGACCAAGGGCTCGGCGGGCTGTGACGACCTGCCCCAGGTGGTAGCTGGTATGCTGTACCGCGCCCAGTATCTCCGCCCCTACACAGGTGCTCAGGTCGTCACTGACTTTTACCTCCTGGTCGAGGCTCCGGTTCTCGGCGATGGCCCCCAGGCGAGACATGTCTTCGGAGAACCTGTCAACCAGCTCCTCCCAGCGGGTCTCCCCCGTCTCCCAGTCTATGCCCTGCTCGTGGACGTCTACTGTGCCGTCGAGGAGGTCCAGCGAGTATTCGAGCCAGTAGACTATGTGGTACAGCAGCTCGTGTGGTGATCGTCCGCCTGGGAAAGGCCGTTTATTTGCTTCGCTCATGGACAGCCCTTCCACCGCGACTAGGGGGTCGACGTGGATGTGTGTCCCTTGAAGCCGGTCTTGGATGGCGTCGTGAACCCAGTCACTCATGTCTGGTTCAGTTTAGGAGTCTGGGTCTGGTGGTTATAAGGCTAGATGCCGGGTAGAGGCTCGGTCGCTTGGTCTCGTCTTTTCTTGTGCCTGTGGTGCGGGTTTAGGGTTTTTTGTTGGTTTTTGAGTGACCTCAGATTGTAGGTTATACCCGCCATGATGAAGACTCGATTACGTTACCGAGAAGTGATGAAAAATGATCGATCAAAGCTGAGTTTTTCCTTTAAAATCTGGGTGTTGTTGGCTTACTGTCTTTTTCAACTCATTTGTCAGATACTCTTGGTGTTCTTGGAATTGAGGGTAACCATATTTCTCCCTAAAACCCATAATAACATCACCATATCTATCCCAGATCATTAAAACTGCTCCAGACATAATATCATCGAGAACATCCACATTCAGATACCCACGTTTCAATAAGACCCCATACATCTCATACGTCAGCATGGTTTTGAACCAGTACGCATAAAACTCAGGATTAGAATCTGGTCCGTATACATCCCACCATTCATCAAAGTTAGTCCATGTTTTTTCTTTGAATATTTCACCCCATATTATTTGAAGCGATTTTTCGTTAGTGAGTCCTGAATACATCTGTAAGAAGAATTGTGTGTTTCTGGTTTCTAGAGCGTTTTCTTGTGTTACTAGAGCGAGTTTTTGGCTCTTCTGTTGGTTATTGAGTATCATCAGATAGTAGATGATACCCACCATGATGCTTACCGTTTGGAGGAACTGGAATACTGTCTGGAATGTGATTTGCTCTACCATAAAGACTCAAATAGAGTGACCGAGAAGTGATGATAAAATCATCGATTACATTGGTATCTGTTTCTGTGTTTTGAGTTCCGGGTATTTCTCATGGGTTAGCCGAGTGAACTCGTTGTATAGATACTCTAGGTAGATGCCGCTTTGGGGCCAGTTGTACCTCTCACGAGTTTCATATTCTATCTCCTTGAATTTCTCCCAGTACCTAACAACGTAGCCACCGAATACCGTGAACGCCAACTCAACGTCTATCAAGCCTTTCTGCACCATGATCCCTAGACTTTCCATGAACATGCCGAGTGATGTTAGTTTTCCACTGTTTTCTAAGTCATCATAATATTTGGTCTTGAAGTCGTCGAAATCTGTCCATTCCCAGCGGATTATTTCACGCGCTATCAGCTTGAAATCTACTTCGTTCCAGTCCCTTACGTATTGTAGGAATATCTGTGCCTGTCTGGTTTCGAGTTGATGTTCTTGTGACTGAAGCTGCAGTTCTCTGGTTTTATTCGCGTTCTGTAGAGTGAACGTGTAATACAGGATCGATACAGTGAGACCTATCCCTGTCAAAATTATTGCTAGAAACTCGAATGAAGCCATAGTAGGAGTTAAGGATATGTGAGGATAAAATCATCGATTATTGAGGCCAGTTTAGATGTCTCGCATCTAGGGATTGGATATATCAAAGAATATATTATAATCTTAATATAAACGAATTCACGTGACGCAGATACATCGATTTGGGTCAACCTATCTGGCAAAGGTAACTAACTCAACAGAACTAAAAGAAATACTAAAAGATCCATGGCTAAAAACAGAAACAGTAATCATCAAGCCAAACTGGGTCGAATACAAATATGGATTATACACAGATGCAGATACTCTCCGAATGTTCCTCGAATCAATAGAAGGAAAAATAGTAGTGATTGAAGGCCATCAACTATTCAGAGCCCTAAAGGATGGAGAAAAAGGCTTACCTTTCAAATTTAATGACAGGACCTTGGACTGGGACTGGATAAAACAGAAAGGATGGAACTGGCAAATCAGAAACCCGGACTGGGGGTGGTTCAGAGAAAGCGAACACTGGCCTCATCTTCAAAGGTTAGATGAAAGATTCCTGAACGAAAACGGGTTTACTGATTTGTTTAAAGAATTTGATGTCGAGTTCATAAACGTAACAGACGAGATCTGGAGCGGAAAAACCGCTGACCCAAAAACGATCAAAGAGATCGTTGAAGCAAAATATCCGCCACTATTCAATGAGGCGCTGTACGGATACATTCCCTCGAAGCTGTTCCAGTTAAGGGGTTCTACGCTAATCAGTTTAAATAAACTAAAACAATATGGAACCTTTTCAATGAAAAACATGTTTGGATTAATCCCAGATCCTATCAGGGCTTGGTGGCATGGGAAAAACAACAAACTAAAACCAACATCAATTACGGCGGTGAACCAGCTCTACGACTCGTTATTTAATGTCTATGGCATTATTGAGGCTCTACAGAACACACCGATCACCTCAGAAAATGGGGTGTTCAATGTTCCAGGATTTAAATATGATCTGCATAAAGATCTTGGCATAGTAGCGTTCGGTAGAGATCGTATCGAGTTGGACACAATCATGTGGCGACTTGGGGGATACCCAGAGAGCGCTTTACAGGATATAATAGAAGCTGAGAAAACATACGGTAAATGTGATGCCAACCTTGTTCGTCAGGTTTATGATGATTTAGCTGATTGGCTACCGAAAAGAAACTAATAAACCGAATAGAACACTAAAAGCGCTTGTCCTTAGTCGCGCGCAGCCCCCGTACACCGTGCCGTTTGGATAAAATCACCGGTTTTCAGGTTTCGGTATGGTGGTTTTCGGTGATTGTATCTGTAAACCAGGATTAGCTTCGCCATACTCGATGACACGATCGTATAGGTACTCTGTCTCTACTCCGAAACGAGGCCAGTTCATCTTACTCCTCGTATCTAGGTATAACTCTCTATACTTTTCCCAAAAATTGATTACACCCCCTGAAATCAACAACGCCACATGGCCAATATCTACAAGGTCTTCCTTTACTAGAACCCCAATTCCTTCATAGAAGGTGCCGTACCAAGACCACGCTTTGTAAGCATCTTCTTCTTGATAGAGTCTTTCAAGTTCTTCGTAGGTTTTTAACGTGGTTTTCGGCATGTTGTATTCGCTTCTTAGCCCCTCTGTGGTGTATATGCTCTGATAGATGCTCATGAACAGCTGGGCCTGTCTTGTTTCTAGTGCATGTTCTTGAGCCTTGAGGGTTAGCTCTTGGTTTCTTCGGTTGTTTTCGATGTTCATTATATAGTAGGCTACTCCTACGATGATTCCAGCTGCTTGGATCAGCTGGAGAATTGTACTCAAATCTACCATTCTTGATTCACAGAAATGAGTTACCGAATAATGATGATAAAATCATCGATATGGCGGTCTTTATGAAGGTTTGGGATAATAGTGTCCTGTTATCTCGGTTTCTGTGTGTTGCTTATGGAATATCTTCTCTACTTCTGTGGCTAGATACTCTATCCATTCACCATACTGGGGTAAATTATTCCTAGTACGAGTCTCATATATCAGTGGTTTAGACTTTCTCCAGAAACTCATTATTGCCTCCGACATAAGGTCATCAACCATATTCACATCGATCAGCCCACGATGAACATATACCCCGAGTCCTTCAAAGAATATACCCGACACGTTGATTGCGTTTCGGAACTCAACATCATTTTTAATCGTCTCGAAAAAGCCATCATATGTTTCAAATTGTGTGTTCATGACTTTTCCGTACTGGGATTGAAACTCTAAGCTGTTCCATTGACTGTATATTTGCATGAATAGCTGTGATTCTCTTGTCTTGTTGGCATTTCTGAGGACGCTCGTATAATACACTATTGAGGCAGTTAACCCAAGTCCTGTCAATATGATAGCTAGAAACTCAAACGAAGCCATACAATGAGTTATCGTCTAGTCAGGATAAAATCATCGATTAGGTTGTTGGCTCCGGGTTTTCTCTGTTAAGTATCGCCTCAACAACCCACCCCGCGGCGTCCGAGGTAACCTTAGAGCAAGTACTCATAACACGGTCACGGATCGAGGTAAAAGCCTCCACGTCCTCAGGCTTCCTGAAATCATAAGACCTACCGTACAGATGTTTCGTAATATCTCTACACAGATAACCAGTGTACTTATCCTCAAACTTGGTCTGGATCTCAAAGAGAAGCTCCTTGATGTCACCCAGCCCCGGCTCCAACGAAAAAGACTCTCTATCCTTACAGTACCGCAGCCCAAAAACCGCAGCGGCTCCACACATGCCTCCACACCCCCCCAGTGAAGCTTGACAGCGGCGCCACCGTCCTGAAAACGTCGTCACTGATCTCGATACCCAATGTATCGGCTACGGCGAGCATGGTCGTCTGAGCGCATCCCTCGTACTGGTACATGTATTCCTCGCCACGCTTCCTAGCCATCTGGATAAGACGCTGTTTCTCTTCAACAGAAACCATACAACCATTCATCGTTGACTGATGATAAAATCATCGATTATATAACATCCAAAAATTCAGGTAAAAAATATCTTTTTTCCTGTATCCCGTCCTGCTCGTGATTTTAATGGTGGTACTGAAAACGAGTGAACCTATAAGGACTATGCGACGTCTTCGAGATACATGATATCCATCCTAAACGGGTCTTTCTCCATCTCTCTCGTGATCTCGGTTTCCCTTGATGAGAAGAGCGCCGGGATTCTAAGATGGTCCGCCAGGGCTAGTGTAAAGCAGTCGGGTAAAGATATCTTTCGTCGACACTTCAGTGTCGAGGCTTCCTCAACTAGAAGGGATATATCCTCCACCTGAAGGTAGCCTGACGAGAGCAGATCACCGACGCGGCTCTGGGCATCCTCCAGCCCCAGCCTCCGGCAGAGAATGTACCGTAACTCGGTTAATGCAATCTCGTGTGTCACGAGCCCAACGCGCTCTGAGATAACCTGATCCTTGAGCCTTCTGCCCCTCTCTGAGCCGAAGACCAGATCAATTAGCACGCCTGCATCAGTCGAGTAAGTGCCTTCAAGGCTCCCTTTCGTCAAGTCTCCTTTCCTCGTACAGCAACCGCTTGGCTTTCTCAGCTCCCTCTATGGGCTCACACGCCCTGTTCAGTAAGACAGGGTTCCTCGTCTTCTCCCGTAGGAGGTGCTTGATCGCCTCATTGTAGTCGACCTTTCGACCCAGCTTTACCTGAAGCTCAGAGGCATAACGGAGTAATTCCTTCTTCACATCATCCCTAACCATTATAGTGGTCATATCCACTATAGCCACTATAATACAGTGAATATAAAGATGGTGAAACATACTTTGGAAGGATAAAAATCATCGATTATGTTGGCATTTGTTTCTGTGTTTTGAGTTCCGGGTGTCTTTCATGTGTTATTCTTGTGAACTCGTTGTATAGATACTCTATGTAGAATCCGCTTTGAGGCCAATTATATTTCTCACGAATATGCAACTCAACATCAAGGAACTTTTCCCAGTATCTGATTATGTAGCCTGCAAACACCGTGTAAGCAAGCTCAACGTCAATGAAGCCTTTCATAACAATCACTCCGAGACTCTCCATAAAAGTACCTAACGCAGTTACTTTCCCCGAGTTTTCAACGTCATTGAAGTATCGTTTATCAAAGTCATCCAAGTCCTCCCACTCCCACCTTATGACCTCTCGTGCTATCTGTTTGAACTCTACGTCGTTCCAGTCTCTCACAAATTGTAGAAAGATCTGTGCTTGCCTTGTTTCTAATTGTATTTGTTGGGTCTTGTTAGCATTTTGAAGAGTAAGTGTATAGTATAAAACAGAAACGATGAGACCTAACCCTGTTAGGATGATAGCGAGGAACTCAAACGAAGCCATGAACAGAATTACAGTGGATTGATGATAAAATTATTGTCTGAGGTTACGTGGCTCCGTCGGCCAGAAACGGCTCTGCCGGAGATAGTCCTGCTGCCAGTCACCCGGCCAGTCCACCATACGCACAAGGTTACTCAACCTATCAGCGAATTTCACTATAACCGCCTTATGGCTTTGAAGCAGCGGGAAGTACCTGCCAGTCTCCTTGTCTCCCTGAAACGTCAGCTCCAAGACAAGGTCAGCGATCTCCTTGTTGAACTCCCTGACAAGCTCCTCGTACGACGTATCCGTGTCCTCAAGAGTGTCATGCAGAATCCCCGCGCACAGCGTCTCCTCGTCGTCCGTCACGTCCTTCAGCAGACTATGCACCTGAATGATGTGGGCGAAGAAGTAGGGCCGCCCCTGATCATCCATCTGCCCCTCGTGCTTGATGCTCGCGAACTCCAGAGCCTTGTCCTCAAGCCACCCCATCTACGCGCCCTCCACAGGCTCGGTCCTCCAGAAGACGCTGTCCTCAAGAAACCGCTGCTGCACGTCCCCCGGCCACTCCCTCATACGCGTCATGTTGCTCAGCCTGTCCGCGAACTGAATCTCTACGGCCTTCCTGCTACTGAGCCGAGGAAAATAGTAGTCGCTGTAGTCCGTGCCCTCGTGGGTCACCTCCATGACGAGGTCCGCAATCTCCTTGTTGAACTCGTGCACCAGCTCATCGTAGGTGGTGTCGGTGTCCTCGATGACGTCGTGGAGAAGCCCCGCGCATAGAGTCGCCTCGTCATCCGTCACGTCCAGTAAGACGTTGTAGACCTGGATGACGTGGGCGAAGAAGTACGGTCTGCCCCTGTCGTCAAGCTGCCCCTTATGCTTCTTACTGGCGTAGTCGAGAGCCTTATCCTCAAGCCTGCCCATAGGAATCCATCAGAATTTATCGATAACTGTGGATAAAATTATGGATCGGTTACCTGGTCTGGGACGTATCTACTGAAGGTTTCAGGTATTCTGTATTCAGGATGACGTTTTTTCGTGTATCTCTTGATCTCTGTAGCTAGATACTCAAAAGATTCGAACATGGCAGGTATACCGTATCTGACTCTCTGCTCCAGAATAATTGACTCATACTTTTCCCATATCCACATAGGATAATTCGTCAACAACTTGCTGACCTTATCGATATCGATCCAACCATCCTTGAGCATGACTCCGACGCCTTCAAAGTAGAACATCATGGAGAAACGCTGGGCGAAGCTCTCGGTGTCAACGTCTGAACCATATTTATGCTCGAAGTCTTCGTAGCTTTCCCACTCATAGTTCATCAGTTCGATGAAGTCCCGCTGCCTCTCCTTGACAGACAGCTGGTTATACAGCTGCATGAATATCTGTGTCTGCCTCGTCTTCTGCTGGTTCTGCAGGATCATCAGGTAGTAGGCGATGCCAGCCATGATGCTGACCGTCTGGAGGAACTGGAACAGGGTCTGGAACGTGATCTGTTCAACCATCAATAATACACAGAGTAATGTTACAGAGAATTGTGGATAAAATTATTGGGTTGATATATACGGTGGGAAAGAGTATGAGGAAAGATAAGCCCCTTTTTCCCTTATCTTTTTACAGCCGCTAACCCGTTTTTGACGCCCGTGGCCGCCCATTTGCTCCATGGCAGGGTGAAGAACTTGAATCCCCTCTCGACGAAGTCGCTGGGGTCCTGTCCCCCCGGTATGAAGTACATGCCCGGCGCGACGCCGGCGTCCTCGCAGGCGCTTACGATGTCGTCCAGGGTTTTCTGGTACTTGGGGTTAAGGTAGTCCAGCGCGATGCCCAGGTTGATGGAGAGGTCCGACGGACCCACCAGCAGCACGTCCAAGCCCGGGACGCTGAGAATCTCCTCCATGTTACCCAGAGACTCCATGGTCTCGATCATCGGGATGACCACAAGCTCCTCGTTCACCGCGTCCATGTACTCCCGGTAGCTGTCGAACTCCCCCCACTCCCCCCTCATCCCGGCTGAGCTTCTCTTCCCCGCCGGCGGATACTTGCACCAGTCCACCATTTCGGCGGCCGCCTTCTTCGTGTTCACCATAGGCACAATGATGCCCTTCGCGCCTATATCGAGGGCGTAGCAAATCTGATCCTGGTAGTTGTCCCCCACCCTGACGATGGGCTCCGCCCTCCGCCCCCTCATCGCCTGAAGCTGATACTGCAGCTCCTTGATCTCCACCGCCGTGTGCTGGGTGTCGAATAGGATGAAGTCAAACCCCGCGTCCGCCAGGAAATCCACCGGGCTCTTCACCGAGGCAGTCGTCCCGATGGCGGTCTTCCCCGCCTTCAACATATCCTTGACAATGTTCATCGTAGAACCTCTGGGTTTTAGTCTCTGAATGTTTATTATAGTCTTTCTAGCACCCTCCCATCCAGCTAAAACGTCTGAGTTTCAGAGGCAGCAGCCCTTTCGTGAAGTCGCTGCAGATTGCTGTGGAGAAGAAAGTATCGAATTATGGAGTTGACCATCCAGTGCTTAGAAATTACGATAGTGGGGGGTGAAGGAATGAAAAAATTATGGATTCAAGCATAGTTGGTAATGACAGAAAGGCTCAACATGATCGATGACAGGATATTGGTGGGGATAACGATGCAGAAGTATGATTTCGAGTACTGGTCCAGTCTGGACTCACGGTACATAACTCTTACGATAGAGGCGGAGTCACGGAAAGAAGCCGTTAAAGAGTTCAGGAACATGCACCCGCACAAGAAATACAGGCTGCTGGACCCGCTAGACGAGTGAAAAAAAGAACGACACCCCACGGAAATACCCCGAATTTAGTATCCTAGAAGAGAATGTGGATCGAGTTTTACTCATGTATCTCCGGCTTCGGCGGGCCATCCCAGAAGAACAGCACGACACTCTCCTCGGTGAACTCGGTTGCCCCGTGCTTCCCGCCCTTTGAGGCGGTCACCAACATGTTAGGCTTGACCTTCATAGGGCTGTTACCCGGCGGCATCAACAGCTCACCCGTCAACCCTATCGTTATCTGCTCTGCTTCGGGGTGTGAATGGATCTTGTCTGCTACTCCCTTCGGGAACTTGACAAGCGCCAGGGTTGCCCCCGTATTCTGGTCCTCCCAGAGCACCTTCTGCTTCACATCCGTTAAGTAGTAGCCTCTCGGCGGGTCTTCCCACTCGATCTCGTCGAAGTTTAGGAACTGGAACATACGGCTTCACCTGTTTCAGCGTTCAATGACTGATAAAATTATGGATAGGCTATTCCAGGCTTTTTCCCTGGAATATCTTCGCCAGTTTTTCTAGATCTATGCTTGCACCAGAAACAACGCAGACAACCTTTCCTGAGCCCGCTGCGCCCGCCAGGGCGGCGGCTACGCTGAGGGCTCCGGCGCCTTCGGCGATGACGCGGTTCCGTTCAGCCAGCAGCCGTACAGCCGAAACCGTGTCCTCGATGCTCGCGACGATCCCGCCGTCTAGCAGCCTCTTCGCAAGGTCCCACATCTCGGGGTACAGGTACGGGGAGCCGGCGCTCTCGACAAAGCTCTGGGTGTACTCTACGTCAACAGGCCTCCCAGCGGAGAACGAGGCCGCCAACGCTGCGCCGGTCTCGGGCTGGCAGCCAAGTAACTTGACCCCCGGGTTCAGAGCCCGGATGGCTGACGCGACCCCGCAGCATAAGCCGCCTCCACCGTATGGGATGACCACCGTGTCAACGTCCGGCATGTCCTCGATGATCTCTAATCCGATCGTGCCCTGCCCAGCCATGACGTCAGGGTCGCTGAAGGGATGAACGAAGTACCCCTTCATGTCGCCGTAGGTGTCCGGGTCGAGGAATCGCATCCAAGCTGGTTTGATGTCTCCGGCAAAGGAAAACGGTACAACCTTTACCTCCGAGCCCATCCGCTTCATCGCCGCGACCTTAGTCTTAGCCACGAAATCGGGTACAACGACGGTGCAGTCGAGGCCAAGCTGCCTCGCCGTGTAAGCCACTCCCTGGCCATGGTTGCCCCCGCTGATCGTCCAGACGCCGTCAGCCAAGTCGGCTGGCTCCGCCTTCTTCATAGCGTTACAAGCGCCACGGATCTTAAACGACCCGACTGGTTGCAGGACCTCCAGCTTCAGGTAGATCTCCGCCGGGGCGTCGTCTACGTTCAGTTTGACCAGCGGAGTCCTGACGATGGTATCGCTGATACGTTTCTGGGCGGCTCTGATTTCTTCGAGTGGAATGGGATCGTGTTTCTTCAATTCTTAAAACACCTGAGCGTGTCTCCGATGTATCTGGCTTTAGTGTGTATTTAACCATATTCTTAGCTAAAACTACCTGAGTGAACGATGAAAAGAGGATAAAATTATCGGCTATTTACTGTGAGAGAGTTTACAAAGTTTTTCCAGTCACTACTGCATGCCAAGCCTTCGCCGTCTTCTCTGTCGGCAGCCATGAGGCAGGACCCATCTTCGCCCTCTCCAAGTCATACAGAGCGTACGTTTTAGTATCGAGACTCCCAAGATACCCTTCACCCAGTTTCAGCGGCTGCAGGTCTCCACATGGTTCAGGCGAGAGGCGCAGAGGAATTACCTCGTCGAAATACAGCTCGGCAAATTCCAGAGACCTGCCGACCTCGTGAACAGCCCCCGGCTCCACAACCAGAGTCCACACGGCGTCGGCTCTGCGGTTCATAGAGAAGATGCCGTCAACTATACGGGTGCGGAACGGAGAGTCTTTCTCCCCTATGAAGAGGATGCCGGGGACTTTCCTTGTCGCCGCCGGGGCGAGTGCAGTGTAATATATTCCACCCTTGTTGAGGACAAACGTGATTGTGCGCTCTGGTTTCCAGCACGCGAACTCGTAGTTGAACTGGCCACCTGCCGACATCCCCCAGAAAGCGAGTGGTGCGGCTTCAAGCTCGCTGTGACCGGACTGCTCAGCGAAGTCTACTAGCGCATCTAACAACGCCTGTCCACTCCCGTTACCAGCGTTCGCGTATTCTTCGATGAACATATCTTCGTGACGCCTGTCAGTAAAATTGCAGCCTAGAAGAGCTAGGCTGTGGCGACGTGCAATGTCCTGCCAATAGGAGGAGCGAACTTTCAGGTCACGCTTATTCGCTTCATCCCGCCAACCTGACTGCGTTACCCAGGACCGTGAATCCATGTTGGAGCCGGTAACTGCCACGAGAACTCCTTTGAGGGCTCCGGGTTCATCGGGAAGCCATAGCCGGAACTCGGCTTTATCGTAGTTTTCTCCTGGGGGAATGACGGTGTCGAATGTTTTACCGTTACCGATTCTTAATGTCATCTAGAATCAACTAAACGAAAAAGGAAGTAACAGGATATAGTATTATCTAATAACACCATTAAATTATGGATTCGTCCTTCAGCCACTCTCACCTCCCCCCACTCCCACATGCTGGGGAACCCTTATCCGGGATCCACCGGGCATCTGCCCCGTGAGGAAACGTAGCGTCATCCCCATCCACCTACGGGTGACCATCCTGGACGAGTTCACAGAGATCAGGTCGAGCCCCCACATTCGGCGGGCGAGCTTCGAGGAGATAAGGAGCAAGATAAGGGAGAGGGCCCAGTCCACGGAGGGAGTGCACACAGAAAGCAGCAGGTAAACTAGTCGTCTAGCCCCTCTTCTCCATGAACATCCAGTACGGCCTGATCACAGTGGGTATCTCGCTCTCCGGATACTCGTCTATTTCATCGAAACCGGCGGACCGATAGATGTGATGAGCGGTGTGCGAGAACTTTGGTGTGTCGAGCATGAACGAAGCGTAACCGAACTTTCCGCCTGCCTCCATCAGCCGGTTAAGCATTCTTTTTCCATACCCTCCACCTCTGTAGCGGGGTCGGATGTACATCCGCTTGATTTCTCCAACATCAACACCCAGCCTCTTCACCGCCCCCATCCCAGCGACGCCTCCATCAACCAAAAGCAAGAGCACAACACCGTCAGGAGGCTTCAAGGCTAGAAAAGGCTCCATGGATGCTTTGACGATTTCTGGGACGGTCTGCCCGAGCATGGAAAGAGAGTCAAGCCGGTAATTCTCGTTTAGTTGCTCAAAAACCCATGTCATGTATTCGATGTTCAGCTGAAAGAAATCATCCATGTAAACATTCGAGTCGAACGGCACAAACTCTACCAAATAAAAGACCTCCAAATAGTTGTCGTTTATCAGTATTAAACACTAATGAGAAGATGACACCAAGAAAAACACGTGAAGAGGGAGGCACCTAAGCTCATCACCGGGTTTAATGAGGGATCGCGGCAACAATCTTCTCGATTACCTTCTCAACGAAACGGCTCCGCTCCTCCCCGGTGTGGTTCTCGTTCCCCTGCCTGACCACGACAAGGTCCAGGCTGGGGACGACGTAGCAGTGGTTCACGTTGTGACCCATCGACATGTAGGTGTCCCTCGGCACGTTCTCCCACCGGTCCTGAACCCAGAACGTGTACCCGTAGTTCATCGACTCCCCGTCCTCCCGGACATGACGCCTAGTCGCCTGCCTCAGCCACTCCCCGGGCACCAACTGCCTGTCACCCCAACGCCCCCCGCGGAGCCACAGGTACCCAAGCCGAGCGAAGTCCCGCGCCGTACACCTGAAGGTACTGCCCACTATAGAGTTGTACCCAATCGGGCTGGGGCTCATGTCTGCGCCGTAGGCGTTACACCCCTCGCCGCCTCCCCTGCCCCACCCGGGCATATCACCGAAGTTCAGCTCCCTCTCGTCGCTGTAAGGCATCACCCTGTACCCGTTGTCCCTCACCCCGATGGGCATACCGATCCACTTTAGCACCCTGTCGTAGACGTATGGCGCCACCTCCACGCCCGAGACGTTCCTCATGGCGAGGGCCATCTGCTCCAGCCCATAGTTGCTGTAGTTCCAGCCCCGCCCCGGCTCGAACAGCAGGGTGCGCTGGCCGGGGACACCGTCGAACCCCCACCAGCCGAAGCAGTACTCGTACATCTGGTAAGGCCCCTCGTAGCCACGGGTGTGGCAGCGGGTGCTCGGCGCCAGCCACGGCTCCTTGGTGTCGTGGCCAGACGTCATGGAGAGGACGTGTTTGACTTTGATCCCCGTCTTCCGGGGGTCCGTGAGGGGCCGATCCCATATCTGGGGGATGAGCGAGTCCTCACGGCAAGTCCCCACAAGCGGAGTATCAAGATTTACTTGGTCACGGTACTCGTCGAGGAACACGCCGACCGCCGTGCCGAAGACAGACTTGGTGGACGACTTCATGTCGTTGCACGTGCGCCGGGTCCACGGCTGCGGCCCGCCGTTCACCCCGGTGACATAGCTCTCGCCTACGATGTGTCCCTTGTGTACGACGACGAGGGCGCCTCCGTGGCTTGTTGTGAACACCTGGCTATCATGCCACTTGATCGCTTCCCGCAGCTTACCCGGGTCTACGCCGAGGGCCCGCGGGTCTCCCACGCGCCAGCCGCCCTCCCATTCCGGGGGCGGATAGTATTCGTCATCCATGGCTCTGCACCGTTTAACCTGTATGCGTTACTCGGATTGGTGATAAGATTATTGATGAAAGGGCGAAGGCGCAGAATACAGGCAGCGCACACAACAAGCCATAGAAAGATGGGCTAGGGCTTGAACGGCGCATCGTGCCCCGGGATGACCAGCACGGGGTTCAACTGGGCGATCCTCTTCATGCTATCGACGCTATCCCCGGGCGCCGTGTTCTTCGTCACCACCTGCGGCGCCCTCAGCTCCAGCAGGTCCTCCTTCACTATGACGGCGTCGCCGACGCACGCCACCAGCCCCCCCGGCGTCTCGGCGAGCACCGTGATGCTGCCCGGCGTGTGGCCCGTCGTCTCTATCACCCGAACGGAGTCGGTGAGCCGCTTGTCGCCTCTGACGGCGTCCACCTCCATAATGCCCATGAAGGCGTCCGCGAACTCGGGCCAGTAGAGCCGTCTACAGTACTCGATCTCCTTCTCGTGTATGACGAGGCGCTTGCCCCTGAACAGGTAGTTGCCCTCCACGTGGTCGTAGTGGCAATGGGTGTTCACCACCACGTCCACGTCGTCCGTCGATAACCCGAACTCG
>JAFGTA010000099.1 GCA_016934355.1 Candidatus Bathyarchaeota archaeon
GCTGGCTCTGTCGTTGGCGAGCGTCATCTTCACGATAGTCGTAAGCCACACGCAGGTATCTACGCTGGACATCATTCTCTCGCTGAGCAAGACTTTGGGTGTATGGCTCGTGCTCACCGCCGTCAGCGTCCGCGTTGTCCCCGCGCTGCTGGACTACGTGACTAAACTCAAGGTAGGCGGCGGACACCTCATCGAGGCGTTCTCCATCCTCGTCTGTTTCAGCTACGCGGCGTTCAGCGGCACCCTGGGACTGAGCCCCTTCGTAGGTGCTTTCATAGCCGGCATGGCCGTCGCCGACAGCCTGTACCTGGACCTGATCAAGGACTTCGTTGAGAAGGTGGAGGTGATCTTCGTGCCTCTTTTCTTTGTGGTGATGGGCGCCAGCGTGGACCCGTTGTCGATCCTGCACGCCAACTTCCTGCTGATCCTTATCCTGTGTCTCGTGGGTGTGGCCAGTAAATTGGTTGGCTGCGGGCTGCCGGCGGCCTATCTATTAAAGGATCGTACATGCGGGATACGGATAGGGTACGGCATGATCTCCCGCGGCGAGATAGGGTTAGTCGTCGCGAGCATGGGGGTGACCTACGGGATTCTGCCCGGGGAGGTGTACACGGCGCTCATACTCATGATATTCGTGACGAGCCTCCTGCCGCCGTTCCTGCTGAAGCGGTCATACTCGAATGAGGCTAAAATGCTGGAGGTGGTTGCACGTGACTAGGTTGATGAAGGTAGAGGGAGGAGCGGTCGATCTGAGCAGGCTGTATGCGGCCATAAAGAAGATGCTGGAGGACGAGAAGTTCAGGATAGTAAAAGACGACGTCACCGAGAACGCCTACCATATAAGGGCTGTCAAGTCGCAGGTAACACGGATCATCGTGGGGGCAGCTAGGGACGTCGAGGTAGTCGTCGCCGGGGACCCTGACAACTTCGCCGTGGTGCTCATCGTCGGTTCTTGGGGTAAGAATCTGGCCATCTCGGGGGTAACGGGGTTCGTGGTCGCCAGCACGGTGGCGGCGCCCGCTGTCGTCGTCGGCACTGTGGCTGCGGCGGGCAGCTACCTGACGGCGATAAAGTTCGAGGAACAGCTATACAAGCGCATAGAGAACGAGATCAGTAAACTGAAGAAGAGTAAACCTGCATGATCGATTCGCCGCCTCGGCTCTCGGCCTATAAGCTACGTTTCCACTGGGGTGCGCGACTTCATTTTTTTCTCATCTGAACGGTCATTGCGACACAGAACGGTTGAGGGATCAGAGCAGGTTGTATATGGGGTTGGACCACGCCGTCCTCCCCTCGTAGTCTGTGGCCTCTACCCTGACGTAGGTCTCGCCGGGTCTCCCGGGGTACGTCACCTCCGTGAGCGGCTCATCCTCCGCGTAGAACTTCATCCCCAGGGAGGGCGTGGACACGAACGAGATGGTCTTGACTGGTGAGCACTCGACGCTGATCAGGCCGTCGCCGTCTATGGAGATGTCCTTTATCTCGGGGCCCGTGCTGCTGTAGAAGAGGCCGCCGCGGATGCTCTCCATGATGGACTCACGAGTTAGCTGCTTCGCCTTTACGTTGATCCAGGCGCCGCAGGCGTCCAGCGGCAGGTTGGGCCTGTCCGCGCCGTGGTGGTCGTCAGTCGCGTATATCCACGGTTTCCTGCCGGCGGCTATGAGGCCGTCTACGTGGGCGGCGCTGAGCCCGGTGTTGCGTTCGTAGTCGCAGCTGGTGTTGTATATCTCGACGCCGTGGAAGCCCGTCAGCCGCGCCAGGTCGAGGTGGCTGAGGCCGGACCAGTAGGGGTGGGCGAGGATGCAGATGCCTCCCACCTCGTTGATGTGGTCGACGACCTTCTGGGGGTCGACGCCCTCGTTGAAGTCCTTGAATGGCATGGTCTCGGCGACGCCGAGCCCCACGATGTGGTAGAGGGTGCCCGCGTGGGACCTGCCCACGCACAGCTCCTCGCCCGGGATGAGGAGGAATCCTGGGCCGCCGAGGCTGCGGGTGTCGGCGACGACGCTGTGGTCAGTGATGGAGAGGAAGTCGTAGCCGGCCTCCTTGTATATTTTGACCAGTGTCTCGGGTGTTCTGGTACCGTCTGAGACGGTGGTGTGGGCGTGGACGTTCCCCTTGTACCAGCGTCCCTCTGCCTTGAACGGGTTGACGAAGCTCCGCTTCAACTTGAATCATATACTCTGTGGCGCATAGCTTTTCAGGTTTCCCTGTCACTTCGCCTCGTGCCGCTTCTCCCACATGTACGGCACGCTCTCATCCGAGATGCGGGAGGCGGGCGACGGCGATAAGCCCATGCCGTGCTGGCCGTACCTCTCCAGCCGCGTGGAGTAGCCGGCGTACAGGCAGCACGGCCTCCCGCCCACCGTGTAGTAGCCATAGAAGTTGTACCTCGCCCAGTCCCTGTCGCCGGCGCCGTCTAGGGCCAGCGGCCCCGTGATCCCGTAGTGGGTGTACGCCACCTCGCTGAACACGGCGGCGACGTCCTCGCCTCCCGTGGAGCCCCCCTCTATCACGGAGAGGGCGGCTAGCCAGCACCCGTCGTAGACGTTGGCCGTATAGAAGTCCAGGGGCTCCCCGAAGCTCTCGGTATAGACTGCCTCTACATCTATGAAATCCTCGTTGTGGACGTGGGCGTCGGCGGGACTGAGCAGCTTCACCCTCGCTGCCACGTGCCCCGCAGCTTGTAGGAGCGCAGGGTCTGCGGAGTTTGAGTCGGTGCCAAACCAAGGCACGTTCATTAGGGGTGGGTAGCTCTCCGCCTCCAGCAGCACCTCGGGTGACTCGCCGAGGCTGACGAGGAGCACCCCCACTCTACCGCTCCCCCTCTCTTTCGCCTCCCAGGTGACCGCCTCCTCGACGAGCCTGAGGTACTCGCCGATGCCGTCTGCTTCTACGGGGTACTCGACGCTGAGGATCGTTTCTCCTCCCTCCAACTCATACGCCTCCTCGAAGCACCCGCATAATGCCCTGCCCCACGCGTCGCCTCTGTGGAGGACCGTGGCGGCTTCCACGCCGGAGATGGTCATGATTCCAGCTATGGCTTTAACTTGGCTTCGGTCGCTTGGGCAGAGCCTGAAGCAGCCGTCGGTGTGTGCCAGCCGTGGGGAGGTGGACTGGGGGCTGATGAGGGCCATGCCTTTCTCCGCCGCGTAGCCCATCGAGGCGTTGAGGTGCGAGTTCCAGGCGTACCCCACCACGACTTCCACGCCTTCCCCGTGGTAGTTCTCTGTGAGGCCGAGGGCGTTCACGGCGCTGGACTCGGCGTTGGTGATCACGAACCTGAACCGCGTCTCCAAACCGTTCTCCTCGCAGTACGTGTTCACACGCTCCTCCGCCAGCTCTGCCATGAACCTGTATCGGGGCAGCTCAGCGTCCGAGGGGGCCATGACTCCGATCCTCACCACCTGTTCCTCTATATATGCGTCTCCTGGGTTGTCCATGAACAGCCAGACCGATGACAGCAGCGCGGCGTAGGCTACGGCGAGGACCAGTGGCTTAGCTTGGGCTCTCAGGTCTGCCTCGCCTCTTCAACGGTGTTCACGTTGTGTCTGCCTCCAACTCGATCCACTCGACGTCGTCTGTGTCGTGGCGGTACGTCCCGCATCTGAGCATCACGCATTCGCCGTCAACCGTGTAGTAGCCCCATAGCTCATAGTCTACTGTCTCCCTGTCGCCGTACTCGTCGAGTCGGCAGAGGCCGGTGGCACCCGTGTAGCCAGCCGCCACGCCTGGAAGCGTCTCCGCTATGGTTCTGCCACTGGACTCGGCCTCCATCACTGAGAGGGCCGCCACCCAGCAGCCGTCGTACACGTTGGCGTATTTCAGCCCGAGGCTGCGGTTGAATAGGGGCGTGTAGCTGGCGTTGAGTCGTAGATAAGCCGGCGTGGGCGACGGGGCTGGGCGGAGTGATACCAGCGTCACCCTGGACGCCTCGAAGCCGGCCTCCTCGACGATGTACTGGGAGCCGAAGGTGCCGTCAGTCCCGACCCACGGCGAGTCTAACAGGCTGGGGAAGGCCGCAGCATCTCGCAGTATCCAGGCGGCCTCGTTGAAGCTCACCAGAAGAACTACGGTGCTGTTCGCCCCGTTCTCCGTTATCGAAGTCTGCACCACAGCGTCCACAGCCTCAAGGTAATCCGTGAACTCCGTGGCCTCGATAGGGTAGCTTACTGTCTCGTGGACCCTGCCCCCCTCGGCCTCGTAGGCTTCCTTGAAAGCATGTACTATCTCATCGCCCCAGTAGTCGCAGTGCTGGAGGATGACCACATCGGTGGCGCCGAGGCTCTGGATGACCCGGGTGATGGGTATGGCTTGGTGAGTGTCCGTAGGGCTGAGCCTGTAGAAGCTGTCTGGTACCGCGTTGAGCGGGCTGGTGCTCGATGGGCTGATGATGGTCAAGTTGTTTTCTTTGCAGTAGACGTAGCTCTTGCAGTAGAAGCTGTTGAAGTCGTAGCCGATGATGACGTCAGCCCCCTCCCCGTGGAACTCGGCTACGAGGCTCTCGGCTTTAGAAGAGGAGCCCCCGGCGTTCCCGATGAGGAACTCGAACCTGTAGCCGTTTCCCGTCTCGTTGCAGTACGTGTTGATGTCGCGGCTGGCTTCCTCCCCCAGATACGTGTACTCTTCGTAGTCGCCGTCGACGCAGCTGAACAAACCTATCTTGACCGTATTCAAGGCTTGAGGAGTCTGTTGCTCCTCTTCCACCGTCTCCAGGGCGCCAGAGTAGAGACGAGCGCTGACGATGACGACAAATACGAGAACCCCGACTAAGATTATTGATCTCCTCATCGTTCTCAGCCCCTAGCCTCCTGAGCCGTACAAGGTGACCTCGTCGTCGGCGTACGAATATAAGCCACATATCTCCGCTTCGACGCCGTCGCCCCGGTCGACGAGGCACCAGAGGGTCCAGTCTACGCAGTCCCTGTCGCCCCAGTCGCTGAAGTGAATATATCCCGTTATCCCTTGATGATTTTCCGCTGCCACGCGGAGACGCGATGAGACCTCGGCGGCGTTGATGGACTCCGCCTCTGCGACGCTCAGCACCATGATCCAGAGCGAGTCGTAGAGGTTGGCGTGGTGGTAGCTGATCTGTTCACCCGTCGCGTCCAGATACGCTTCCTCGACCCGCGTGAACGCCTCGGAGTCCTTTTTCGCCGGGTACGCCCCGATGAGCCTCACTCTCGCAACCGTCTCGGCTGCCCCGCTTACGGCTTCGAGGGCTGAAGCCTGGCTTGGGTCCCAGTCGTAGAGCTGAGGCACAAACCATGTCACGTTCATCAACGCGGGGTACAGGGACGCCTCCCTGAGCACGGGCTCAAGCTCCTCCCTGAAGCAGAGGAAGAGGAGGGCTGTCCGATTCCTCGGTACCTCGGAAAATGCTTCAAGCAACGCGGCTTCGGCCTCGTCGAGGTACTCGGCGTAGCCCTCGTCGACGGAGCCATTCGAGGACACCTTCACCTCCGTTGCTGTCCCTTTGTATTCGTCGATGAAGCGGTCGTGGATGCCTTGAGCCCAGTTTGACTGCGTGTGTTTCAGGGCGACGACGTGGGTTATGCCGAGGCTGTCGGCTGCCCTGGCGAGGGGCTCAGCGTAGCTGTCGTCGTTGGGGGAAAACCTGTAGACGGTGGGAGCGAGTGACCCGTACCACGGCTGGGACGACGCCGTGCTCAGGAGAAGCATCCCCCTGTCCCTAGCGTACGAGACGCATGTGTCGCGCTGGCTGCTCCACGCGTACCCGACGACGAGGTCAATGCCCTCGTCGTGGTACTGCTTTGTGATCTCGTACGTTTTCATCGATCTCCCCTCCGAGTCGCTCAGCGTGAACTCAAATGCGTAGGGGAACCCAGCGTCCTCACAGTATGCGTTCACGTCACGCTGAGCAAGCTCTGTGACGAACATGTAGCCGGGCATGTCCCTGCCTGTGGGGCAGATGACGCCCACCCTAACAGTTTCGTTAAGCTGAGATTCCTGCAGCGAACCGTTCTCGGTGTCGCTCCTGCTGTTGTAGATGTACGCGCCCACGGCGAGGGCGAGGACCGTCAACGCGATCAGTATGTTCCTATTGCCCGGCTTGTTCACGGCTCCCCACGCCCCTCATCCCACTCGACACTGTCGCCGGCGTAGCGGTAGGCTCCCCCTGGTAGAATCATGCGCTTGCCTTCGACTACGGCGCAGCGGTAGATAACGTAGTCCATCGACTCCCTGTCGCCGTTCCTATCCAGCAGGCATCGGCCGCTAGCCCCGGTGTACTCGGCGGCGACCTCGGTGAGCGTCTGGTTCACCGCGGACGCGTTGTATGAACCAGCCTCTATCACGGATAGTGCTAGCAGCCAGCAGCCGTCGTAGAGGTTGGCGTGTATGAGGGACAGGGGCTCCCCCAGCTCGCGCTCGTAGACTTCTGAGACCTCCTCGTAGACTGGGCCCGATGGGGCGGGGGTGCATCCCATGAGCCGGACAACAGCGGCTTCCTCTCCCGTCTCCCAGTACTCTTCGTAGTCTGCGCTCAGCCTTGAGGTGAACCACCTCACGCTGGTGAGGGTGGGGTGGTTCGCCGACGCATGTATCAGCGCCTCGAACATGTCGATCGGCTCGTAGAACACGGCTACCTCCCCCGGCTCAGGGGATTCGAGAAGCCTATCGACGTCAGCCTCCAGGGAACTCAGCATGGGGCCGTAGCCGCGACTGTAGACTTCGTCTGAGCTGTAGTCGTATCTCAGGACCACGTTGCCGCCTAAACCCATGAAGGCTTTTACGAACGCGTCGGCCGTGTTCCTAGAAACCCCGTTCTGTGGGTTGGAAACCACGACGACGTTTGTGACCCCCAGGCTCCAGGCGCAGAGGGCCATCGTGCGCCCGGTCTTCGGGTTGCTCGGGATCAGCCTGTAGGCGCTGTCCGGGCGGGCGACCTCAAGCTGGTTGGAGCCGGTGCTCACCACGACCAGCCCCGCCTCGTTCGCGTAATGTATGGCCGGCCAGAACATGGAGTCCCAGGGGTAGCCGACTATCAGGTCCACGCCTCTCCTGTGGAAATCGTCTGTATGGTTGAACACCACGGCGGACGCGTCGGTCGGCGGGGTAACCTCGAAACTGAACTTCATGTCGATCTGGTTGTCGGCGCAGTACTGGTTTATCCGGCTCTCAGCGAGCCTTGTGATGAACGTGACAGAGGCATTGTGGTAGACGGGTCCATTCATCACGCCGATCACGATCGTCTCACGTTCAGCATGGTTCTGCGGCGTGGAGCCGTCTTCAGCCTCACGCCAGAAGCCGCCGTAAAGCAGCAGCCCAGCCGCCGTTGCGAACAAGACCACCCCCAGGGTGAGTACCTGCGTCTTGGAGAGGGGCTCTTCGCCGGGGCTTCTACCTGCACGGCTCGCATTGTATCCAAGTCTTCTCGACATCGATCTTCTACTGGCCGTCAATTTCTCTCGTCCACTCGACGCTGTCGGTTTCGTGACGGTACGTGCCGCATCGGAGGCACATGTATTCGCCGTCCACCGCGTAGTATCCCCTGAACTCGTAGTCCACCGTCTCCCTGTCGCCGTTCTCGTCGAGCCTGCAGAGGCCGGTTGCCCCGGTGTAGCCGGCGGCTACCTCAGGGAGCACATCGTTTACCGTGCAGTTTCTGGCGTCCGCCTCCATAACCGATAACGCGGCTACCCAGCAGCAGTCGTACACGTTTGCAGTGTACAGGCCGAGGCTGCGGCCGAACCTCGACGCGTAGCTGGCGTTGAGCTGCTGATACACGGGTGTCGGGCTCGGTGTAACGTGGGGTGAGGCTAGCCAGGCGCTGGAAGCCTCTGGGCCAGTGTCGTCGACGAGTTGCCGGGAGTCGAAGGTGCCCTCAGTTCCGATCCACGGCACGTCGAAGAGGCCGGGGTAAGCCGCCGCGTCCCTCAGTGCCCAGGCGGCCTCGTTGAAGCTCACCAACAGAACCGCGGTGCTGTTCGCCCCGTTTTGGGCTGTTGAAGCCTGCACTGCGGCGTCCACTTTCTCTAGGTAATCCGTAAACTCCGTGGCTTCACTCGGGTACCTGACGGTCTCGCGGATGCTGCCTCCCTCGGCCAGGTATGTTTCCTTGAATATTCGTACTATCTCGTCGCCCCAGTAGTCGCCGCGCTGGAGGATCACCACGTCTGTGACGCCCAGGCTCTGCAGAGCCCGTGTGATGGGCTTTACCTGATGGGTGTCCGTGGGGCAGAGCCGGTAGACGTGGTCCTTTATCGCCTTGAGGGGGCTTGTGCAGGAGGGGCTGACTATGGTCATGTTGTTCTCCTTGCAGTAGGTGTAGCCGCTGCTGCAGAAGAAGCTGCACCAGCCGTAGCCGACGATTACCTCCGCCCCCTCGCCGTGGAACCCTATGGTGAGGTTCTTGGCGTTGGGCGGTGAGCCGTCCGCGCTGCCGTAGAGAAGCTCGAACCTGTAGCCGTTTCCCGTCTCGTTGCAGTGCTTGTTGATGTCGCGGAGCGCCTCCCCGCCCAGGAACACGTACTCCTCATACTCCCTCTCGGTGCTGCTGAACAACCCTATCTTCACGGTCTTCACAGCCTCGGCCTCAACCGCCTGTCCCCCGTCTTCCACCGTGTCTAGGGCGTCTGGGCTGTAGAGGCGGGCGCAGGCTATGACGGCGAACACGAGGACCCCGACTAGGATAAACGATCTCTTCATATCTCTCAGACCCTGGGCTGATCTCTTTCGGTCAGAGCCTTTTACATTGTTAAGCGTTTTTGAAAAGAAATCTTTACCAGACTCGACCACACCGTGTTTCACCCGGGGGAAACCGGTACATCCCAATTCACGCTGCGGGACGTGGCGTTGTAGTAGCCGTAAAGATGCCCCTCCGCCTCACCGTCAACCATGTAGTAGCCCCAGAGTTCACAGTCGATATGATCCCGGTCACCGACGGCGTCAAGTAGACAAAGGCCGGTGAGGCCACGGTATCCTTCGGCGGCCTTTGGCAGGACCCCCTCAACGGCGTCCCCGTCGGCCGACCCCGCCTCTACGACGCTCAGCGCCATAACCCACAGCGAGTCGTAGACGTTGGCGTCGAAGTAGCCCAAGGGCTCACCGAACTCGGCCCGGTACGCCGCGTCCAGCTCCCGCATTGTTTCTGTGTCAGGCATCGCCGGGTACGGGCCTATCAGCTTCACCGCCGCGGCTTCAGCCCCCACCTCATCGATGACGTCTTTTGAGAAACGTTCGCCGTCGGCGCGTAGCCACGTGGCGTTCATCAGAGCCGGGTACCGGGAGGCTTCTCCCAATATGTCGACGGCCTCGCTGAAGCTGAGCGCGAGGACGACGGTCTTCTCCCCGTCGGCCGCAGACTCCCTGACTGCTTGGTCTGCCAGAGACATATACTCGCCGAAGCCGTCGCCAGTGGTCTCGGCCGCGTACCTCATCTCAGTCAGCCTGCCGCTGTACTCCTGTTTGAATACGATAATGAGGTGTTCGGCCCATGCGTCTCCCCTGTAGATGATCAAGACATGGGAAGCTCCTAGGCTCTCGGCTGCAGCGGCTGCTGGCACCGCATGCCTGGTTTCGATGGGGCTCATCTTGAATACTCCGTCCACCTTCCTTGTGCAGTCCTGCGGGTTTGTGGAGGTTGGGCTTATCACCACCATGCCGTTGTGCTCGATGTAGCTCATGGAGACGCAGAGCTGGCTGGACCACCCACACCCGATGACCAGGTCGATACCGGCCCCGTGGTACTGCTGGATGTTGCCCAGCGCCGTTGCGGACATTCCCTCCGCGTCGCTGTAGACGGGCTCGAACCTGAATGCGATGCCCGACTGGTTGCAGTACGCGTTGACGTCGTCTAAGGCGAGGTCGCCAAGGAACACGTATCTGTCGTAGGTGTCAGTGGTCGCGCTCATGACGCCGATCTGTATCAACTGGGGTTCAATGACCTCCGTCGACGCTGGCTCGCCTTCAGGCTCCGATGAGCCTGGTTGACGCGCTGACCAGAGAGAGTAGCCAGAGACAAGGGCAACCCCAACAGCAAGCACAACAAGGTAGACTGTTCTCCTCGACATTTATCCACACGGCCTCGTCAGGTTCTGCTCCTCAAGTAAAGCGTCGTCCCAGTGGACGGCACCGACGGCGCCGTCGTAGACGCCGAACCTCCTGACCCTTTCCCAGTTTCGTTGTACCCCCATATCTCGTAGGCGCCGGGGGACCCTGTCGCCGTTCATGTCGAGGTCCACCCAACCCGTGACGCCGTAGTAGTCGCGGGCTACCTCAGGCAGCGCCTCTGCGTAGGCGTTCACGTCCGGCTCGATGATCTCTTCGAAGAGCTTCACCTTGTCCGTGAAGTTGCCCCATATGTTGATGTACCCCACCTTGACTTTGGAGGCGTCTACGCTGGCTGAGCTCTGCTGCGGCTCCTTGGCAGGTGCGGAGTGTAACGAGGTCAGCAGGTAGGTGGCTCCGCTGGACGCCGCCACCAGTAACAGTACCCACGTTACGTGCCTCGGGTCCGGCGGCATGGTCTGAGAGCTGAAAAATACCATATTAAGCGTTTTTGAAAAGGATTCTTTACATGGGCTCAGGCTCGGCGGCTTGACCACGCGGCTACCCTCCACCCGATCCGTTTGAAGCAACATGGGTGGTCTCAGCGCCTAGTGTTAACTTTTTTCAGTATAGTTTTCTCGTTGTTGGGAGGAGGTTCGAATCGAATGCGCCCGCACTTGTTTCAGGTAATTTGATGAGCCGAAAAGAATGTTGTTGCCTCGTCTGTGCAATGATATGGTTATGAGGCAGCATCATGGCTGCGTGTATTACGGGTTTATGTCCGGCATGGTGTCTTTATGCTTGAGGAATGCGAGGTATGCGGGCAGAGCACGGGCAAGCTGTACACCTGTAAGGTGTGCGGCGCCAGGTTCTGCAGGTACTGCGGCAGCTTCACAGAGAAGCTGTGCATAGACTGCGTCGAGAACGGCAACGTCTCCGCGGAGACACGTGTCGAGGCAGCGAAACCCAGTACAGCGAGGTGATGCGATGAGTGAGAACAAGGTACACGAACTGCACCGAAAGCTCAGCGAGAAGCTGGTGGAAGAGGCCCGCGCCGTTAAGAAGAAGCTCGACCCGGGCGTAGCCGTGAGGCTCAGCCAGGAGATCGTGAACATCAGGCGTGAGATCCACCAGGAGCTGCTGAAGCTGAGAGGCGAGAAAGTTCGGGACGACGACATCCCGGACGTCGGGTAGAAAAACAACTATTTTTTAAAAAATAAAGAGAGGGGGTCAGCCGAGGAGGCTGTTGAAGAGGAGCTTGAAGGTTCCGTGGGTCTGGCACCTGTTCTGGCACCGGAAGCCGATGAGCACGGCGTCCCCTTCCCCTGATTTAGCGGATAGGACCGCTATCTTGTTGGCTAGCTTCTCCTCGCCTACGAGCCACCCCGACTCCAGCAGATCGCTGTCCGGGTACGTCGCCACGACGCTGTACTTGTCGTTGTCGGGGTTGGGCAGTATCTTGAAGGCGGGGCTGTTCCAGAACAGCGCCAGCGCGTCCTCGGGCATCCCGTAGGCTACGGGGTTCTCCGCGTCGAACAGGGTGTGGATGGTGCTGCCGGGGCAGTGGAACTCCTTGGGGCTGAGCCCATCCATGGCGTTGGCCACCATGAGGCCCAGCGCCTGGACCGCGTACATGCTGGCGCCGCCGAGACAGACGAGCCTGCCTCCCTTCTGCACCCACTCCTTGATCTTCTTCTTGCCTTCGTCGCCGAGGCCGCTCATGTACTCGGGCGGGTATTCGCCGAGGGGCCATCCGGGTCTGTGCTCTTTCCACCACTTCTGGAGCTCCTCGCCGCCTGTGATCATCTCGGGGTTGTCGTCGGGCAGTATGATGGCGTCATACTGGCTGAGGTCGCCTTCGAGGATGTCCTTGTCCATGAGAGTCGCGTATGGGAAGCCGTACTGTTCGAGTAAAAGCCGTGTCCAGCCCTCGTCCATGTTTCCTCCCCAGTACCTCTGGTACATGCCCACCTTGAGGCGCTTGACTTGGACCGTTTCGGCCTCCAGCACCTCCAGTGCGTGGAAGTCTACGCCAGTCTTCTCGGCTATCTTCTGCATTTGTTTCTCGTGGCCGGGCTCCACCACGAAGCAGCCCGACGGCAGCTCGGCGTCTCCGGCCAGCAGAGGCTCGGTGACCCGCTTCACCGTGACGCCTGCGTCCAGAAGCATGTTCACCGCCTTGAAGGCGTGGTTAAGCCGGGTGTCGAGTAGATACCCTACCTTGCTCTTGTCGTCCACGGCGCCCGCGGGTGGCTTGTAGTCCGTAACCTGCTCTAGCTCGACGTCGCTCATCCAGGCCACGGGGTGGCTTTCCACGCCCATGAACTCGGTCATGGTATCCGTCGCCGAGTCGTAGGGGCGGTGGGGCGAGCCGTCCGGCTGCCGGGTGAAGCTGTCGTCGGGGAACTTTGTCTGGCCGAGGAGTGTCTTGATGAGCCCCATCTTGGGCTGGGCGAGTGGCAGTACGTAGCTTCCCTCGTCGTAGAGGTACCCGTCGGCTGTGAAAGGCTCCTTGGCCTTGTATATCTTCAGGTTCTGGGCCATTAGCTTCTCTACCATGAGCTCGGCTGTGCGTGGGTCGTGCTGCTCGGCCGGGACTATGTAGGCAGTGATTGGGTCCATTGCTCCTCGGTCCGTCTGGCGGACAGCCTTCTGGTAGGCGTTGTGTAGCACGGTCTCCTTGTTGCGTGCCATGTGGTCTAGGATGGCCCACGCCGACACCTTCTGCTGTTCGACGATGTCGCGTAGAGTCCACCAGCCGCCTGGCCATGGGTGTGGGAAGTTGGTGGTTGGCTTGTAGTGGGGCATCATCCTTGTCCCTACTAGGCTCTGGGGCTTGGTCTCCTCGATGAGCTGCTCTGGGTGGACGTAGAGGGGCGTGGCGAGCTTCGCCGAGGCCGACTCGGTGAGCATACTGGGGATGTTGTGGTATATCCCTATCCAGTGGAAGCCCATGTGGGCCCAGCCGCTGAATATAGCGGCGTTGACGACGCCCGTCTTGCCTTCCTCCTCCAGCTTGTACGCCATGTGGCTTCCGTACCACTGGAGCTCCCTCCAGGTAAGAGGGTCCCCGTGGGGGTGGATGGGGTCACTGTAGGGTACGACGAAGAGGCGCGCACCGTAGCTGCCCATGTGGTGGTGGTCCTGGTACGCCTGGGGCTGCCAGTCGTGGAACATGAGCTTCGCCATGTACTGTGACTCGACGATGTTGGTGGCGAAGGCGTCGCGGTTGTTGTCGTGGCCCGTGTACTTGTGGTAGAGGAAAGGCTGGTTGACTCCCTCCCACTCGGTGCCCAGCACCTTGTAGTACCAGTCCGTGACGAGTATCTGGCCGTCCGGGTTGAAGCACGGCACCATGATGCTGATGACGTTGTCCCTGATCCGCTTTGCTTCGTCGTCCTCACGGGTGATGAGGTCGTAGACCAGCTCGGGGCACATCTGTGTGCCCCCTATCTCGCTGGCGTGGAGGCTCATCGACTGGATGGCGACGGCTTTGCCCTCCTCGATGAGGGGCTTCACGTCCTCCTCTGTGAGGCCGCCTGGGTCGCTGATCTTTTTGTTGACTTCCTGGATGCGGTCAAGGTTCTTCATGTTCTCCTCGCTGGTGACGAGGACCATGAGGAACGGGTGGCCTTCGGTGCTTGGCCCCATGTCCACTACCTTGACTCTTCCCGACTCTTTCTGGAGCCTGTTGTAGTACTCGACGATCTTCTCCCATCTCGCTATCTTACGGTCTTCTCCTAGCCTGTGCTTGAAGAATGCCTTTGGTGATGTGATCTTCGGCATGGGTATTAGTTACATAATACTAGATTTAGGCTTAACGTATGAGATGGCATATTTCGTTCATACGGTATATACGGATACATGTGCTGAGTCAAACCAAGGTCGTTGCCAATTTACTTGGGATCGCCGCGCCATGAACTACTATGCCATCTTTAGGTAGCCGACCTATTACAGAGCTCCAGACGCGGTGGAAACGCCTCGAAACCCCTAACTTGTAGAAAAACCTCCTAGGGGGCGTTTATGCACCGTTGAGAGGGTCACGGTGTTCGTCATTCGTAGAACCTGTGTTCGTCGTTAATCGATAAGGTTATATTGCGGGTAACGTGAATGTCGCCCTGAAATGGAGATAATACGCAGATTCACTAACATGGACAAGGTCACCCTCGCCCTCATACTCGAAGAAGGCAGAGCCAGAGCAACCGACCTCCAGTTCCACCTCACCCTCACACGGGGCCAGATAAAGACAGCCCTCGACAGGCTGGTGGTCCAGGGCGCCGTAGCCTACGAGGCGTCAACCGCCGTCTACAGGCTTCTCTAAACAGTTTTTCATTCATCTAATCTTATTACTCGCCTCATCCAACCCATTCATATGAAGGGTGAACTATCCAGGGAGGAGCTGGCCAGGGTGCTTGACGCCCTGCCCGTCGAGTTCAGCTACGTGGACAGGGAGGACCGCGTGGCCATGTTCAACAAGAACGGCGACAGGATATTCCCGAGGCCGCCGGGCGTCATCGGGCGGAGGGTGCAGGACTGCCACCCCGGCAAGAGCATCCACAAGGTGCAGCAGATACTGGACGAGATGAAGCAAGGGAAACGCGACCAAGCCGAGTTCTGGATCAACCTCGGGGACCGCAAGGTCTACATAAGGTACTTCGCGGTCAGGGACGGCGGCGGCGGCTACCTCGGCTGCCTTGAGGCGAGCCAGGACATCACGGAGATACAGAAGATCGAGGGAGAGAAGAGGCTTCTCACCTAATATTTCAGTTATCACTTACTAGCCTTTCTTTAGATTTTTCCAAAGAAAAATAAACTCCTGCTCCTTTTTACAGGTGTGACAAAGAGTCAAAAACATCGCGAAGCTGCATTAAAGGCTTGGGAAACAATAAGAAAAAATCAAAGAGAGAAGGCAGCTGAAAATGTTAAGATCTTGGATAATTGGATTAGTGCTTCTGAAATAAATGAAATTAAACATCCAGAAGAGATTGATATACAATTTGATTCGAATTGGCAAGGAAATGGCGTTATAAAACTATTCAATAAAACGCCTTCAGACATAGCTTGTGGGCCTTTTTGGGAAATTCGTTGGGCTTATGGGTGCCCTCTAGACTGTAGTTATTGTTATTTGCGTGGTACAATGAGAGGAAATATGAAGCAAAGCTATGTTCGGTTTAAAGAAATTAAAAGATGCGTTGAAGAGGCATTTCAAAAAATTATTACTCCTCAGATATTCAATTCTGGGGAACTATGTGATTCATTAATGAACCCAGAGTTAATGAACCAAATAGTTGATCTTTTTGAAACACAAAATAAACATAAGATATTCTTACTTTCAAAGTATGGAATTAATAATATTGGTTTCTTACTTGAAAAAGTTAGAAAACAGACAATTTGTGCTTGGAGTATTAATGCAAAAAAAGTGGCTGAACAATGGGAACGTAATGCAGCGAAACCACTGGAAAGAATTGAGGCAGCTAAATTAGTATGGGAAGAGGGGTATGATACTAGGGTACGTATCGATCCCATTTTCCCAATTCCTAATTGGCAGGAAGATTATACAGACCTGTTAGATAATATCTTCTCCTCATTTTTACCTAACAGAATAATATTAGGAACACCAAGAGGACTCTGGAAAACTATCAATTATGCAAAAAAAGCAGATAAGGACATGACATGGACTAATTTCTTTAAAGAGGATACTGGGTGGGGAAAAAAACTCTCTTTTGACGATAGATTTGAAATTTATTCTTTTTTCTATAAAAAATTGGATTCTTATGGTTATCCTTTACATAAAGTGTCTATCTGTAAAGAAACACTACCTATTTGGAAAGCATTAGGTCAAGCTTATTCTACATTGACATGTAATTGCTATGGGCCTAAAGCGTACAATCCTTAACCAAATTCAATCACAGAGTCATCTGGATAACTTTTTCCCTTCCTTTTTCTTCCTGCGATACGTACATCGATAATAGCGTTTTCATAATTATCTTCGATATATTTCAAAATTGACTTGCGGAATATATGCTCAGTCTCTGTAATCACAAATTTTACGATCTCTGAAACTGGCACTGTTTTGTTCTTAAATTTTTTATAGACTTTATCAGCTGCATTAGGAATCCAGATGTCATCATCTTCATTATAATCTATTAAGAATCTTTGCGCTCTTCCTAATCTATCAGAAAAAGAATAGTTACCTCTTCTATCAACGGCCCACATAGATTCCTTCATTTGTTTTAATCCTAACCAATGTTTTGTAGCAAAAATCATATAATATAATACCTGATTATGTTTACCAATCATTTCGAAACTTCTTGTATACGATATTCCACAACATTCTTGAAGTTGTTTTTCATAAAACTCTAGTAAATGCGGAATTTTTAATCCTTCTATTTCTCGAATCGCCCTCCATTCAGGAGTACCAAATAAGCTATCAAGCGCAGGTTCTCGTAATTCATCAAGGAATCGATGCATGAACCCAGCCATAAAAGTAATGAGGACTTCACATTTCTCATAACTCAACAGCCTTTCCATTAATTTCATTGAAAATCCTGTGAATCCAAAAGGGTCAATAAAAGCGAATGTTGGCGCAAGGTTTTGTTCTCTTTTATCTAAATCATCAAGAAGTTTCATCAAAGTGGGTTCGAACTCATCACTCATAATAGAATATTTTATATTACTAGGCAATTCAGGAAATTTTTCTTTGATAGTTTTGTCTAGTATATCCGCTCTTCGTTTATCATTCTCTATAAACAAGAAAAAAACCTCAGACCATCTAGGTCGTAATACATGTTCAGAGGCAGTTCTTAAAGCAATAATCGGTGAACCCTCTTCACCTTTTGAATATATCCCCGGTCCTGCAAATCCGTCAATGTATACTATTCGCCCAGACCTCCTCGCAAGAATTGGAAACCATGCTCCAAGATAATATTTTAATATCTCATGTTTGGCAAGAGTATGCTCATCTAAATCCCATATCGGTTCTTTTATTGATGACAATGTCCACACACTCAATTATTTTATGTTTTAATAGATATAAAAATAAATTATGGAGCAACTATTTTTATCTGAGAATTATACAGAAAGGAGGATTCGTAGACTAAAGGGGATTAAGAGGGATGACTAGCAGACATATTACTTCTGGAACAAAGGAATGGGCTGATTATAATGTTAATTGTGTTAAAGGCTGCTCTAATGATTGTAGATATTGTTACGCGAAGATGATGGGAAAACGATTTGGCCGTTGCACAGAAGAAACTTGGAAGAACATGAAAATAAACGAAGCAGCCGTGAAGAAAAACTATCCTAAATTCAAAGGACGTGTCATGTTCCCAAGCTCGCATGATATCGTTGACGAGCCTAAAATTATTGATGCATGTTTCAAGGTATTAACTAAATTACTTCAAGCAGAGAACGAAGTGTTAGTTACCTCAAAACCTAATTTACATGTGACCGAAGAGATAATAAATCAATTCTCAGAGTATCAAGACCATCTCCAGTTCAGATTCACAATTACAACTAACAATGATAGACTTCTCTCATTTTGGGAGCCCAACGCACCGAGATATGAAGAAAGGAAAGAATCGTTAATCCTCGCATACAAAGAAGGTTACAAGACCAGCGTTTCCATTGAACCTTTCCTAGATAAAGACCCGATAAACCTCATCACAGAACTAGAGCCATATGTAACCGAATCTATCTGGGTAGGTCCTATGAACTATATTCCCCGGAAAAATATTTCTGAAGAAGATGAGCCTCAGTACACAAGAATAAGAGAAAACATCGAGGCTGAAAATCTAAAAAAGATATATGATGAATTGAAGGACATGGAAAAAATCAGGTTTAAAGACAGCTTA
>JAFGTA010000100.1 GCA_016934355.1 Candidatus Bathyarchaeota archaeon
AGATACTACTGTGTATTCATTTCTATTCAAATACCAATTTTCTTCGTAAGTAGTTATCATTTTCACGATATTATAATAAATACTATTAGATTAAAATTTTAGGCGGATACCCCCCAGTCCACCTCGTCTCGATTCGTCGACCCGGGTTTTCCCTTATCGTTGGTTACTTACGATAAGCGTTTTTCCGGGGCGTGAGTTATTATAGAATATTTGGTTCATATTGTTTTTATTCATATTTATTGGGGTGTCATGTAATTTGCACGGGATATCACTAGTTTTGGTTTGGTGCTAGGAAATAGGGTGAACATGACCAGGGGTGTCACTACGGTCGCCTATAGCTACGCGAGATGGACAGGATCACGTCCGCCACGGGCATGGGCTTCACGTGGGACGACAACGGGAACCTCCTCACGTGGGACGACGGGGTGGATGATTGGACGTACCGTTACGGCCCTGAGGATAGGCTGATCAACGTGGGGAAGAACGGCGGCTTCTCGGCTCATTACACGTATGACGCGGGTGGGCGGCGGGTCAGGAGCCTGGACGGAGGCGGCGTCACCGACTACCTGTACAGCGGGTTGAACGTCATAGACGAGGTGAGCGGAGGCGCACACGAGAAACACTATTACGCCGGGGGCATGCACATCGCGAGCAACAGCGGCGGCACCATAGAGTATTATCACCAAGACCACCTGGGCTCGACGCGGCTCAAGACGGACGGCGCAGGCGACGTCGTATACGAGAGCAACTACGAGCCCTACGGACCCGGGGTAGACGAGACTGGCTCTGAGGAGTTCAGGTACACGGGGAAGCAGGAGGACCCCACGGGGCTCTACTACTTCGGCGCCCGCTACTACGACTCCGTCACGGGGAGGTTCACCACCCGCGACACCGTGCTCGGGGACCTCACCGACCCCCAGAGCCTGAACAGGTACAGCTACTGCAGAAACAACCCCCACAAATACACAGACCCAGACGGACTCATATTCGTAGCCGATGATATCGCAGCTTTATTAGTATGTGGGTTAATCGGTGGTTCAATAGCGGGTGGGGCTTACTACCTACATTCTACCCCTAGAAGCGAATGGAATGCCGGGGCTTTCTCAGGGGCAGTCATTGCAGGCGCTATGGTTGGCGCATCATCAGCGGTCACTGCTAGCGCAGTAGCTGCAGGAGCTTTGTCTATTGCAGTCGGATTAGGTATAAACGCTGTCGTAGCGTCAAGTGCTTATGTTGTGAATTCAGCATACAACTACGCAGGAGGTCTTGAGTTGAAATATGATCCAGTGGTACACGGTGCAGATGTAGCTATGGATACTGTGTCTTTTTTAAATCCGATTAGTGTAGGCAATGATATTGTGGATGAGGTTATCAATACATTTGCCGAGGAAAAAGCAAAAACTGCAATTATTACAACCATCAAAAACGCGCAAGACTATGATCCATGGGTTGAAGACTATTATTATATTCAACCGAGTACGGTAATTTTCGATTGGGATATAGCTGAAAGTAATAGATGGTAATCATGCAAATCAATAATTTAGCTAGACTTGTGATTATTATCATCTTTATCTGGAATATATGTATCTTTTTTCTTGTTGTTAAAGATAATTTATTTTTAGGTTTAATAATTATGCTGATTGGCGACCTGATTTTATATGGGATTTTAAATAAGATAAACAACAAGCCGTTTTTTAATAATTTTATATAATCTAATTATTACTGATAGTTTTAATGACGCTTGTAGGGTGCACATAGCCTCGAACAGCAGCGGCGTGGTCGAGTACTACCATCAGGATCATCTCGGCTCGACGCGTCTCAAGACCAACTCGACGGGAGGCGTCATCTACGAGAGCAACTACGAGTCGTATGAATTTCATTGTATAATTTGGAGATAATTTCTCAAGCAATTTAATAATAAATACATGTAGAATAAAATTTTGGGTGGATACCCCCCAGCCCACCTTCTCCTGTCGCGGTTGTTTCTACGACTTTGGTTTTCCCTTATAATTTGTTACTTGTTATAGCTTTTTTACGGGCTTCGTATTATTTTTTAGCTATTTTTATCTTATCTACCATGCGGGTTATCGATTATATAGAACGATTTGAGCTAGTAACAACTTGCGGTTATAACGGGAAAAAGTTCTGATAAACTTATCGACAGAGCTTACGCAGTGACCTCTTCCTTGTTAGGATGATTAAGGAGCCTACTCCAATTAAGAGAGGGATCATTGAATACCCGGGTATATTGTTTGGCTTCACGTTTCCGGTTGCTTCCCTTGCCGAGTAACGCGTTTGAATCTGACTCCATGTCCATGTCTCGGCGTCGAGTTTCCAGGTATCACTGAAATGAATGTAACTGGTATTGACCCCGCCGAAGAGAATGAAGCAGAGCTCAGACTCGACATAAACCATGTCAGAGATAACCCTACGCGAAGGAAAAACAGGAGAATCCAATTCAGTCCAACTCGTATCCTCTATATTGAACACCCATGTCTCGTTTAGCTGTCCTTCACCGTACGTGCCTCCGAAAACTGCTAGCGAGGAATGTTCAGGACTGTAGCCTACAGCGCCCCAGTATCTTCCGTGAGGCTTGTTTAATCCGCTGGATTGAATCCACGAGCCATTATCTGGGGAAAAGAACCAAACCTCATCAACGTAGTCGCGGGAAGTGGGGGATCTAAGATGCCCTCCATAGAGGATCACCCGCTCCCCAAATGAGTCGTATTCAAGGCTTTGCCCATACATTCTACCCGGGTTACTATATGTCTCATACTCGGACCAAGTGTTTGTCTCAGGATCAAACATCCAACTATCGCTCTTAAGCCCATATCTGCCATATCCTCCGTATAAAATGAAGATCTTTCGACTGGGATCGTATATCATATCGAAGTCGCTTCTTCCCTCTGGGCTTGTCTCGGTCTCTATTTCAGTCCATTTCTCTGTCCTGCAGTCGAAGATCCATGTGTCGCCGATTCTTCCCGCGCTGGTTTGGCCTCCGAACAATAGTATTGATTCTTTGTCCGGGTTGTATGCCATCGAGTGCTCGCCCCTTGAGCTTGGTCCGTCGATCGTCAACTGGGTCCATGTATTATCAGCGGTGGAGAAGACCCAGGTATCATCATAATATTCGTTTTTTTGTCCGAAGGTATTTCCCCCGAATAGTATAACCCGGTTATTCTTTGAATCATACACCATCTTATGCCCAGCTCTGGGAGATAATTCTCCACTGTTTTGCGCCTTAACATTTGAAACAGGAATCAACAGAAATAAAATAAATAGGACCTTCAGGATTCGCATTGTCTTCAAATATGAACGCTTCTAGCCTCTTAAATTGACTCAAGCAAGAATCATGACAAAATAAGATGGACTCATACAAGAGGGATATACCTAAGGACGAGCCCCCAGCTGATCCGCCAATAAAATTATCGATAGGGGCATTCATAGCACGATTTTTCGTCGTACAGCGTCAAAGTAGAGGACAGTGACTAGAACGAAATAATGCAAGTAAAATTGTTCAGATACGCACTGAGAGACGATTAAGGGAGCCAACAGAAGTTCTTAACTGTGGGTAAGGAAACGCGTATCCAAGTAAATGTTGACGATCCGTACATGCGTGTGGAGGTTAGCAGATGAGTGACGTGAAGAACATTATCTCCAAAGCCAGGGAACAGAAGCGGAACACCTTGTTTGAGCACGAAGCAAAGGATGTGCTGTCTCTTATTGGGCTACCCACGACGCGATACCGGGTTGTAAAGAATAAGAAGGAAGCAGTCAAGGCCGCACACGAGATCGGTTTTCCCGTTGTGCTGAAAATCGTGTCGTCCCAAGTGCTCCACAAGTCCGACGCCGGCGGCGTAGCCCTCGATATCGAGGGCGAGGACGAGCTGATCACATGCTACGATAGGATCGTTGACAGAGTCAAGGAGAAGGTCCCAGATGCTGATATACGCGGCGTCCTCGTGGAGGAGATGGCGTCACCGTCAGTGGAGGTTATCGTCGGAGCCACCAGAGACGCCCAGTTCGGCCCAACGGTAATGTTCGGCGTCGGTGGGATACTAACCGAGATAATAAGAGATGTCTCATTCAGGGTTGCACCATTCACATTCGACGAAGCCATCGAGATGATGGGGGAGATAAAGTCTCACGAGGTACTGGAAGGCGCACGGGGATTACCCCAGGCGGATAAAGCCGTACTCGCGGATATACTGGTGAAAACATCCAAGCTGATGCTTAAGAATCCCGGCATCGCCGCGATAGACCTTAACCCCGTGATAGTGTACGAATACGCTGCGAAGATCGTCGACGCCAGGATCATTCTAGGGGACGAAGACAACGAGGTTGGAGATGATGAACCCGCCGAAACGTTGGGCGCGGTTCTGGACCCATCGTCAGTAGCCGTTGTGGGCGCATCGGCCAACTCCGATAAAATAGGGCACAAGATACTGAAAAACATCGTCGACGCCGGGTTCTCCGGCGCGGTTTACCCGGTCAATCCCCGTGGGGGAGAGATCCTGGGGCTAGAAGCCTATCCCAGCGTGCTAGACATACCCGGAGACGTTGAGGCAGTGGTAGTGGTGGTTCCCTCAAGGTTTGTGCCGGGAGTCATAGATGAGTGCGTCAAGAAGGGAGTCAAGGGTGCCGTGATAATATCGAGCGGCTTCAAGGACATAGGGCCCGAAGGCGCTAAACTGGAGAAAGAGGTACTCGAGAAGGCGGCTCAGGGAGGGATCAGAATAGTTGGCCCTAACTGCCAGGGCGTCAGCAACCCTGTCTCCGGGTTCTGCGCGACGTGGCCACTCATAAAAAGAGTTGGCGACGTGGCAGTGATCTCACAGAGCGGCAGCATCGCCCTCGAGGTCCCGTCTTGGCTCGTCGATAATCACCTCGGGTACAGCAAATCCATCGCTCTGGGGAACAAATCAGATGTCGACGAAGCGGACCTGATCTCATGGTTCGGCAGCGACGAGGATACTAGGGTAATCGCCGTCTACACAGAGGGAACAAACGAAGGCAGAAAGTTGATGAAAGCGGTGAGCTGCGCCTCCTCCCAAAAACCTGTCCTCATATTGAAGGGCGGTAAGACGGAGGCGGGCAGGAGGGCTGTCCTTGCTCACACAGGTTCACTCGCAGGCAGCAACCAGGTCTTCGAGGCAGCCGTCTCCCAGAGCGGAGGCTTCTGCGTCGGGAGCTTGGAGGAGCTTCTCGACGCCGCGAAGGCATTCTCAATGTTACCTGTACCGGGCGGCTCTAATCTGCTTGTGGTTACGAGCTCAGGAGGCGCTGGCATCCTGTCTTCCGACGCCTCGGAGAAGGCGGAGTTAACCTTAAACCCTCTCTCTCGGAACACGGTCTCCAAGCTCAAAGCGGTTTTACCTGATTACTGCATACTGAGGAACCCACTCGACCTCACAGGAAACGCTTTAACGGAACCCGACATGTACAGAAAGGTTCTCGAAGTTGCTTTGGAGACTGACGAGGTAGATATGATCCTCGTCGTCTTCGGCGATCCTATACCAGACACAGTAGATATTTTGAGAAAAGTAGTAGAGAAGGCCAAGAAGAAAGGAGTACCAGTGGCTGTGAACTACCTTGGAGGAGCAGATGTCCAGAAGGTTGAGGTCGATGCTCTGCAAAGGAATGGTATCCCGGTTTTCCAGACTCCGGAGAGAGCTATTACCGCTCTGGGATGCATGAACAGGTATCGTTTGAACAGGAGTATTTTAGGAGACAAGTAAAATGTCAGTTTATATTGACGAGCCCGGCAAGAGGGTGCTCATGCTAGGCAACGAAGCGATAGCCAGAGGAGCAGTCGAGGCGGGCATCCAGCTCGGAGCTGCCTACCCTGGGACCCCTTCATCTGAGATAATGCCGTTCCTCGCGGAAGCAGCGAAGGAGCTAGGTTTCCACGCCGAGTGGTCCACCAACGAGGCAGTGGCCTTCGAGGTCGCGGTGGGCGCCGCCATCGTCGGCGGAAGAGCGCTGTTCGCGTGCAAGGGTGCTGGGCTCAACGTGGTGATGGACATGCTCATGACGCTTCCCTACACCGGAGTCCGCGGAGGGCTCGTGATAGTAGTCGCGGACGACCCCGGTGCATGGTACAGCTCCAACGAACAGGATTCGCGGTTTACCGGACTCTGGGCTGAGCTGCCTGTCTTCGAGCCGTGGGACCAGCAATCCGCCAAAGACATGACCCGGGACGCGTTCGCCCTCTCGGAGACGCTGGAGCTTCCCGTCATAGTTAGAAGCTGCACCAGGCTGAGCCACGCCTCGGGGGACGTCAAGTTAGGCGAGATACAGAAGAAACGTAATGAGATAGTCTTCGACAAGCACTGGAAGGTTCCTTACAGGTGGAACGTGTACGGACCCCCAGGCCCCATCGAGAAGCATCGCTGGCAGAAGGAGCGCATGAAGAACGCGCTGGACTATGTTGAGAGCACCGACTATAACATGCATCGTAAGGCTGTGAAGGGCTCCGGTCTCGGCGTGGTGACGTCGGGCATGGCGTCTAACTACGTGCGGGAAGCGCTGAACAGGTTAGGGATGCAGGATAGCGTAGACCTGCTCATACTTGGATTACCTTACCCGGTCCCCGAGAAGATGGTGAAGAGGTTCCTCGACGGCGTTGACTCTGTTCTCTGCGTCGAGGAGGGAGAGGCCATCATAGAGCGGCAGCTTCACCAATACGCAAATCACACCGATAAAAACGTCAAGATGCTCGGACGCCTCTCAGACGGAGACATGCCTGTCGTGGACGAGCTGGACCCAGATAAGGTGATGTCGGTACTATCCAAGTTCCTCGACACCGGGACTAAGTCCAATGAAGACCCTGTGAGAGAGGAGCTTTCCGATATGGTGTGCGCGCGTAGCGCATCATGGTGTGCGGGCTGCCCCCACATCGGCAGCTTCTGGGCGCTGAAGAAAGCCCTACCATCTGACAAGGTGAACATAATCAACACAGGAATAGGGTGCTACGAGATGAGCGGTTACGGGATCGCCGCGGCGCCCATCGAAGCAAAGGACACCGACGAGTCGACTAGGTGGAAGGCCGTAACCCCCTACGAGATGACGGACACGCTGTACGTCATGGGCAGCGAGACGGGGCTCAGCCAGGGACAGTACCAGGTTGGCTATAGAGACGGTAAGATCGTCAGCGTCCTCGGCGACTCATCGTTCTTCCACACGAACCTCGCCCCCATCACGAACGCGGTGTACAACAAGGCGGAGCAGCTGATCCTTGTGCTCGACAACTACTGGACCTGCATGACAGGCCACCAGCCGAACCCCTCGACGGGGATGAACATCCAAGGCGAGAACACCTACGTGCCGTCCATCGAGGAAATATGCAGAGCCTTAGGCGTCAAATACGTCAAGACAGTTGACCCGTACAACCTTAAAGAGACTATAAACGCGATGAAGGAGGCCCTAGAACAAGAAGATGGACCCTCCGTGGTGGTGCCCCGGAGAGTCTGTGCTCTGCAGAGGTCACGTGAGCTCCGTCGCCAGCGGGAGAAGGCACCGTACTATGTGGTGAACGAGAGCTGCGTGGGCTGCAAGATGTGCCTCTGGCTAGGGTGCCCAGCCATAGGGTTCGACGAGTCGAAGACCAACGCAGCCGGCGGAAAGGGTGTCGCCTTCATCGATCCTCTGCTCTGCGTAGGTTGCAGGCTATGTGTACAAGAGGAGGTCTGCAAGTTCCACGCCCACGACAAGGTCGGGGAGAGTGATTTTTAAGATGGTGACCAACGTGGAAGGCTTGAAGGATTTTAACATGATCGTGACAGGTGTCGGAGGCCAGGGCAGCGTCCTCGCGAGCCACATGGTGGCGGAAGCCGCGGTCAGGCACGGGTTCAAGGTCAGGGTCGGGGAGACATTCGGCGCCGCCCAGAGAGGCGGTAAGGTTCACTCCCACGTCAGGATCGGGTGCGAGGTCTATGGCCCCCTCTGCCCAAGTAGGTCTCTAGACGTCCTTCTGGGGTTGGAGCCTAACGAGACTCTGCGACTCGCCGTGAAGTACGCCAACGAGGAGACCTTGATCATCACAAACACTCGTCCCGTGCCACCTATGGACGCGAACATCGGGGCCGATACGTACCCGGATGTCCTCCAGTTGATCGAGGGGTTAGGCAGGCTCTCGAGAAAAGTGGTGTCGTTCGACGCGACGGAGTTGGCGATGGAGGCCGGGAACGAGCGAACCATGAACGTCGTTCTCCTCGGTGCCTTAGCCGCCAGCGGGAAACTCCCTTTCGAGGCAGAGTCCCTACGTGAGGCAGTGTTGAGCCGTGTCCCGCCTAAGACGGTGAAGGTGAACGATACTGCCTTCAAGCTGGGCTTGGATCGGCTCTAAACATATTTCTATGGTTTTTCCTTGATACATTTCACTACTTTTTGGTAAAAATACTAAATAAACGGTAATTATCTTTACAGGCGGGTAACATGAAGAAAACTGGAATTGTAATCATGGTTATGGCTCTCCTGCTGCTTCAGCCGCTCACTGTGAGCGCGTTAACGGCAGGAGAAGCAAAACAGGCTTGGCGCGACGCTAAGCAGGCGAGTAGAGACACCCAGTCTGTGCACAGAGACGCGAAGATAGAGTGGGCGGCGGACAAGACAGAGGAGAACAACCAGAGGGTAATCGACACCGGAAAAGACGTGCTCAACGCCGCCCTGGATGAAGCAGAGGCTTGGCTGGTGTGGCGGAGCCTAGAAGTGGAGGAGAACCCCGACATCCCCACGGACCTGAAGGATACGATAAGAGGCGATGTCGCTGCGAATCTGGCGAAGATAGAGGAGCTCAGGGAAGAGGTCGAGGGCGTTGAAAACAGGCTCGAACTCGGTATAGTCTTCCTGAAGATGGTGGGAAAGTACCTAGAGTTGCTCACGGACGTAGCTAGGAGCACGGGCCGCGTGTGGGTCCACATAGCCAACTCAATGGCGGACACCGTGGAGGAGTACGAGGCAAAGCTGCGTGAGGCTACCGAAGGCTTAACCGACAACCAAAAGATCATCGAGGCTCTAGACGCCGCGTTGAATGAACTCGAAACCGCGAGGATGAACATTGACAGCGCAGAGGTCGAGTACCTTCAGGTAGTAAACCCGGGAACGCCACTGATTAAGTTCTCCAATGGCAACAACTACCTTAGGATCGCGAAGAACAACCTGATCAGTGCCCACGGCTACCTGAACGAGGCTTACAGACTGTTAGTGGGGGCAAGCTAGGTGGCTGGATCGCGTAGCAAAGTCATCGTCGTAGCCCTGCTCATTATCGTCGTCTTGGCTGTGGGCTACTCGAGGAGGCAGCAACCAGAAGAAGTTCCCACCGGCGAAGAGACAGATCACCAGACTCCAGAGGAAGAGACAGGTGGGATAACGTCTCTATCGCAAGAAGAGCTTGAGGAGCTTGGACTTGCCATTGAGGGGCTTGAGTTTGATGATCTTGCGGGGCTCTCGGAGGAGGTTTACACTGACGAGGAGCAGGGCGGTCTCGGCTCTCTCTCACAGGAGGAGCTTGACGCGCTTAGGGACGCTCTCGAGGGGCTTGAGTTCGACGACCTAGGCGGCTTGACTGAATGATTAGGGCTTAGCCCAATACCTTTTTTCTCCACTAGAAAAAGTCATATCTTTAAAATATTTGTACATTTAATCAAACAATTTATACGTTTTTAAGATACTCAATCAACCAGTTGCTAAGGAGTTCCAAGATGAAGCCATTCAGATTCGGCATCATGCCCTATGTCGGGTTCTGGAGACAGCCCATGGGCCAATGGGTGGAAAGCGTGAAGCTATACGAGAAACTCGGGTACGACACCGTGTTCCAGTGCGACCACTTCTACAAGGATACCTACGACCCCATAGCCATGCTCGCCTCAGCCGCGGCGGCGACTCGTAGACTCCACGTGGGCACCCTCGTCTTCGACGTAGACTACAGGCACCCCGTTGTCCTAGCCAAGGCGGGGGCTACGCTTCATCTTCTGTCGGGAGGCCGTTTCGAGTTCGGGATAGGCGCCGGCTGGCAGAAGAGGGACTACGTCGAGGCGGGGATTCCGTTTGATCGACCGGGGAAGCGGATAGAGCGGCTCGAAGAGGCGTTAACGATAATACGTGGAATGTGGACGCAGGAGAAGACGAGCTTCGAGGGGAAGCACTACAACGTGGCCGGCATCGATAAAGCGGGTGATCTACCCGAAGGCGAACGCCCCAAGATAATCGTAGGAGGCGGCGGCAGGAAGGTGCTGTCTGTCGCCGGTAGGCACGCCGACATCGTGGGAATCAACCTGTCTGTCTCGGGTGGCGACCTCGTCCGCTCTGTCCGCAGGCAGACACTCGACAGGGTGAAGCGCCAGACCGAGTGGGCGTTGGGGGCTGCGGAAGAATGCGGTAGGGAGACGGATGAGATACAGCTGCAGATGCATGTTCCCTGGATCAGGGTAACCGACGAGCCTGAGGCTGCCTACATGGAAGTAGCAGGTGGGCTTGGGATCACAGTGGACGAGGCGTATGCGTGCCCTAAGGTATTATTCGGGTCATGCTCGGAGATTAGGGGGAAACTGAGGGAGCTCCGTGATGAGACGGGGATCACGTACTTCTCACTCGGTTTAAGCGACGATGCGTCGATACGCGAGTTCGCCGAATCAGTCATGAAGCCGATGAGAAAAGCACACTAACAATGTTAAGAACCATATTCATCAGAGGTCGAGGTCATACCTCTGCTCGGTGATCTCGCGCCCCCATATGATGTGCGTCTTCTCCTCCGTGAGCCTGAACCCGTGGGACAGGTAGAGGTGTGCGGCGGCGTGAAGCTCGCTGAAGGTCCAGAGAAACACAGAACTGTAGCCCTGCTCCCTACAAAACTCCAGAGCATACTCCACTAGGCGTCTTCCCAGCCCGAGTCCACGCGTCTCCTCTGTGAGGATGAGCCACCTGAGCTGAGCCGCCTCCTTGCTATGCTCAACGATCGCCACACCGCCATGTACAACGCTTCCCTTCTCTACTATCCATATCTGTTGCCGCGGGTTACTCTGGCTTAGCCCGAACTCGCTGAGTGGACCGGCGACGTACGACTCGAACGTCGTGTCCAGGTTATACTCGACGTCATAGATGGTTCCGTGGAGGTACGTGATACAACCTAAGTCTCCTGGCTTGAACCCCGTCCTGACGGATACTCCAGCGTCATCGTCCCGGTATATCACACCCACCCTATGTCCACCCGGCACAAAGTGATATTTGTATAGAATATATACGTAAAGCTATTCCCGTCTCACTGCAATATAGACCCGTGACTGAGATGGGGAGGCTGGTAGACAAGGCACTTGAGTTCGCCAGCGAGAAGCATAAGGGTCAGCTGGATGACCAGGGGCGCCCGTACTTCTTCGCGCACATCGTACAGGTGCACAGCATACTGAAGGACGTGACGGACGACGAGGAGACCCTCTGCGCTGGCATACTCCACGACGTCATCGAGGACACCGATACGAGCTACGGCGACCTCGTGCGAGAGTTCAACAAGCCCATCGCGGATCTGGTTCTTGAGCTAACGCAGCAGGGGGACAGGGGCACCGGCTACTACTTCCCGCGGCTCAAGTCCAGAAAGGCGGTGATGGCGAAGTTCGCCGACCGCCTCAGCAACCTCAGCAGGATGGACGACTGGCCCGGTGACAGGCAGCAGGAGTACCTGGGGATGAGCAGGTTCTGGTCCACGAAGCCGCCCGGGGACATGGTTCCTTCGCCGAACAGCCCTGACGAGGGTTAGAGACTGAGCTGTCAACCAGAGCTGGAACCACCGTAGAACCTGGGAGAGACTACCCGCGTCAACGCGCATATTACGGCGTCCCGAAGCAGGCTTCTTCTGTTAAGCACTCCTCCGCTGAGCGCCCCGATGACTCCTTCGGTCCTGAAAATGCCCTCCTCGCCTAGTATGTCCTCTATGACCTTCTTGCTGGCGTCGCTCTCGGGGGTAAGCCTACGCTGAATATCTTTATCGATCTCGTAGCCCGCCGAGCAGCCGACCCCCATCTTCCCCTCCCACATGACCACGGCGTAGCTCCTGTCGAACCACCGCCCCTCCGCGTGGACCGCCCCGCCCTCGATGCCGACACTGAAGTCGCAGTCCGGGACAGCAGCCTTGGCCGCCTTAGCCCTGTTCCCCGCGCCGGTCATTATCTCCTTGTCGCCCACAGGGAAGGGCCTGACGTCCGAGGACACGTTCACAGATACGGTGTCCACGTCGTCGTAGTACCTCTGGAAAGCGTCACGTGCCGCGTCCAGTTTAACCGGGTTCGAGGACCCCACAGCTATTTTCATGCATAGTAGATTCACTGGAAATCTTAATAACTCTTCACGGTTCGGCTTCCTACCATGAGATGACTTTGTTACAGAGATAGGCGCCGCAACAGTGATTCATACTTAATTTTATTCGAGGCCCACTCGGCCATTCTGACGTTTCCTGTAGCGAATTTTATTTCAGTTTTCAAGTCTTTGAGCGGGTGAGTCACTTCTGATAACATTTAAGAGAGTCCATCGAGTCACGACAACTTAGGTGATGAGATGAGCGAACATGCAGAGAAAGTATTTAAGGCCATGAAGGACGCAGGGAAGCCGGTTCGACCGGGCGACGTTGCTAAGACGCTGGGCATGGAGAGCAAGGAGGTCTCCAAGGCCATCAACGTCCTCAAGAAGGAGGGAAAGATACATTCCCCGAAGCGGTGCTTCTACGCGCCCACCGAGTAACCAAATTTTTCATTCTTTTCCTTCAGAGATTATATCGTAGGCAAGACCTGTCGCTGCCCTTATAGCGTCGCGGCACGTCGTCTCCCACATGCCTTTCTCACTGTATATCTTGTAGTCCTCCGGGTCATCGATGTTCAGCTTCAGCACCTCGGGGCACCTCACTCCGCCGTGGATACGCCTGAACTCCTCCGCGAGCCTACGGCTGAACCAGTAGGGCCTTCTACCGGGCTCAGTTTCAGGCGTGTCACGGCCGTACATAAGCCCTAGAGCCATGATGGCGCCGGTCAATGCGCCGCAGGCTTCCCCGTTTCGCGCTATCCCGGCGGCGAACCCTGTCGCGATCCTAGGGATGAAATCACTCTCGGCACCCATCGACTCGCTCAATGCGAGTAAAACGGCCTCGCTGCACAGGAACCCATTCGCGGCGTGCTCCGCGGCTGCCCTAATGGTCTCCTCCTTAGTCTTCATGTGGTTACCTCGCATAGAACCTGTAAACCGTTGACTCGTTATATGTTTCACCTGGCCTGAGCAAAGTCGACGGAAACCCGGGCTGGTTTGGCGAGTCGGGGAAGCGCTGCGTCTCGAGGCATATCCCCGAGTGGCGCGTATATGCCCTGCCCTTACCGTGCTCTGAGCTGTCGAGGAAGTTACCCGTGTAGAGCTGGA
>JAFGTA010000101.1 GCA_016934355.1 Candidatus Bathyarchaeota archaeon
GAAGCCCAGTTCGACATACGCCTCACCCCCGGAAGCCACCCCCTCAAGGTGGTGAACCGGATAAAGGAGCTCGTGAAGGAGTCCGGCGTAAAGGGCCTCGACGTAGAGCACAGGCCACACAAACCCGAAGACACCGCCGGCTTCTGCGAGGCGCCCAACACCAGCTTCGCCCACCAGTTCACAGACACAATCGCGAAGATCACAGGCAAACCCGTCAACATGAAGATACTCACAGGGGGCACAGACGGCATCAGCACGAGCAGGATCGCAGGCATACCCAGCCTCGGCTACGGCACAAGTCTCACAGGCCAAGCCCACCAACCAAACGAACGAATAACCATAGAAAACCTCGTCCTAGGCGTCAAGATATACACCGCGTTCCCACTAATCTACAAATAATTTTTTCCGATATATGACCTGTAGCAGGTCATAACATCTATTTTTGAAGATCGGTTTTACATCTCCATGTCCGGGATCGTTACCCCGGTTCCAGCAATTATATTATTTCATGTCCATATTTAGCGTGATTTAATGATACGCTTCAGGAAAAAACGTGGGGTTTCAACTATCCTAGGAACCCTGATGTTCATCGGTATCATGTTCTCCGCGGTAATCCCCATGCAGCTCGTCATGCAGCAGGCCGACAACTTTAAAATACAGAGACTGAAAGAGCTGGAGAAAACCGACAACGAACGCTACAACGAGCAGCTCACCGTAACCTACTACCCGCTCACCCAGACCTCAGACCAGATCAACGTAAAACTCAGCAACAAAGGCAGCATATCCACCTACATCAAACGCATATGGATACGAGACACCTACTACCTCGTCGACGAACTCCTAGAGCCCGGACAAGTCGAGATACTCGGACCCTACACAGTCACCCTCGAAGAAGGCGCCACGTACCCCGTGAAAGCGGTGACCGAGAGGGGCAGCATCTTCTCAGCCGCCATGATATCCCTCATCTACACAGACGGCCAATGGTACACGCCTTCACTGGGAATCAACGTATACATCGCAAACGACAAAGGAAAATACTACATCAAGGTGAACAACTCGACGTGGAGCAGCGTCTACCAGACACAGGGAATGGATCACGGAGACCTTACAAAGTACTTCGAGATAGACTCACCCGGCGTCTATACCGTCACATGCCGAAAAAACAATGAAAACGGCCAGAACCTACCCGGAACGCCTGTCAACGTCGACATCACCTGGCCGGCTGGGCCCCCGATAATATACGTGTACACGAGCGGAGAGTAACCCGCCCAGAAAACAATTACACATTATATCCACTGGACACGAAAGTAACTAGTATAAGAGAGACGCCCTACACAATAACCATGTTCGAAATAGACAAGTTCCTGATAGACGGAAAAGCGTTCCAGGGGGTGAAGTCAACCCTACCCGAGCTACCCCCCCTCCTTCTCATAAAAGGAGACAAAGGCTTCGTGATGTGCGGCTACCTCAACATCGAGGTAGCCGAGAAGCTGGGCGCAGCAGCCGCCATCGTCAGCGGAGTCAAGACCTTCGAAGACGTCCTCAACGCCGAGATTAAGGCGGCGACAAGTAAAGCCAAGAAGCTGGGCGTGGAACCGGGAAAAGTAGTTAAGGACGTTATCTCGAAACTCGGCTAGGCGCAGGTCTCGATGAGCCTCAGAACCTTCTCCTTCGCCCCGCTCATCGTGTTCAAGCCGTGGCTCAGCAGAAGCGCGTCGAAGTCGTAGTCTCCCAATATCTTCAGGTTCTTGGCAGCCATAACCACGTCCTCGCAGTACTTCTCGGGCGGAGCCTCCAAGTTTCCGTCGCTGTCCCCGAAGATAGTATCGCCTGCGATGATCGCCTTGTGCCCTCTCAGGTACAGGCACAGGTTTCCGTCGCTGTGCCCCGGAACGTGCACGATCTCGACTCCGCCGCAGGCGCCTATGATGTCGCCGTGGCCCAGTATCACGTCGGCCTCGACGCCGGTGTCCATGTAGAGCTTCTCCTCGTCGCCTTCCCCTATGATGACCTCGGCGCCTGTCAGCTCCCATACCTTGGGGAGGTTGGCCATGTGGTCGCCGTGGGCGTGGGTGATGATGATCATCTTGATGTCTTGCCAGGTTTTACCCATCGCGTCGAGCTCGGCCCCGATGTTTATGTGGCACTGCGGCGTGAAACCAGTGTCCACAAGGATGAGGCCACCGTCGCACTCAAGAATGTACACCTCTGTGTCGAGTCCGTCGGCCTTCGCCACCTCGACGGCTCTGAGCCCCTTCATTACCTCAACCAAACCGAATCACAACTATCACATAAGGCGTAGCTTTAAAACCCAACTACTCGACTACTTCGAAGACCTTCCTGCTACTGGTATGTCCCGAGACGAGGAACACCTGACCCCCGAACCGCTTCCTCAGCAGCTTGATTATGGCGGTGTTCGCCTTACCCTTACGCGGCGGAGCCTTCACGTGAACCATGTAGTGATTCTCCCCTGTCTCCTCGACGGACTCCCTGTTCGAGCCGGCCTTGACGTCGACCGTGATCAGCATAGCAGAAAGAAATGGAAATAAAACTAGATAAACCTTTGAAATCAGTTGTGGAGCTTCTTAAGCGACTGGCTGTCGAGGGTCGTCTTTATCGCCTCGACGGTCTGCTCGGGGAAGTCCTTCATCAAGCTCTTGAGCACCGTGGAAGCGACGTATGTCTTGAACGCCGCCTCGTCCATGCCCTTCTTATACTTCCTCCGCATGCCGCCCTTGCACGTCTCCTCCTCGTAGTCGAGTACGCTGTCGTCACACATGGCGTTAAGGAAGTTGATTATGGAGGCCCGTGAAACGCTTCTGCCTCCGTTAAGCCTCTCGTTAACTGCCTCGTACACCTCTCGGGAGGTCAAGCCGTTGCCGTTATGCCTCCAGACGAGCTTCAAGGCTTCGATCTGGTAGTCTCTAAGAACCTTTTCCAAACCATTCTTTGATGGGTCGATTACTATAGGCACGTTATCACCATGACTTCCCAGTATTCAGTACCGAACGTATAAAAGTCTTAGCGAAAAGGTTTTTCTACGGTAAAAGAAGGCTAAGGGTCCAGCACGTGCTTCGGTAACACAAAACAAGCCAGCGTACCCTTCAGCACCTTCTTATCGCCTACAGAGACTTCCACAGAGACGTCGCGCCGCCTCTTCTCAAAGTCCACAACCTCGGCCGACGCCGTCATCTTGTCACCCACCTTCACCGGCGCGGTGAACCTCACGTCCGCTGAGCCCAGCACAACGAGGGGGTCGTTCACCGCCAACATAGCCGCGTAGTCAGCCAACCCGAAGGTGAATCCCCCATGAACCAAGCCCCTGTCATCCACAGCCATCTCCTCAGTCGCCACGAGCTCAACAACCGCCTTTCCCTCTCCCAGCGAGACAGGTGTCCCCAGAAGAGCCCTGTTTGCCTTCTTATGTGTCCGTGTGTCCATGACCCAATACATGCGCCTCGGCGATTTCTCGTTTACCCTCGGAGGTGAATACTGTTAAATCCATGATCTCTGCCTCAATACCTGAAATGAGACTACTCACATACAGGAAACAGAAAGGCTACGGCCTCGGAGCAGCCGTTGGCGAGCACATGCTAGACCTCAACAAGGCCATGGGCACAGACCTCGACATGCTCGGCCTCCTAGACAAGGGCGAAAAGGGGTTGTCAAAGACAAGGGAAGCAGTCAGCCAAGCCGAGAAGAGAGTCGCCTCCGGCAACACAGATGGCCTGGCAAAGCTCAAAGACATCAGCCTGGCGGCCCCCATCCCGAAGACTAGAAAAAACATAGTGTGCCTCGGACTCAACTACGCCGAACACGTCAAAGAGGGTGGAAGCGAGAGGCCGCTGCCACCTCACCCAGTGTTCTTCACGAAGCCGCCCACCTCCATCACGGGTCCCTACGATCCCGTCATCTACAACAAGGCCGTGGAGAGGCTGGACTACGAGGTGGAGCTAGCCTTCGTCATTGGAAAGGCGGGCAAGTACATCTCAAAGGAAGACGCGCTCGATTACATAGCCGGCTACATGGTGTTCCAGGACATCTCTGCTAGGACCCTCCAAAGGCAGCACAGCCAGTGGTACAGGGGCAAGAGCCAGGACACCTTCGCCCCCATGGGCCCCTACCTTGTGACGAGAGACGAGGTAGATGACCCACAGAAGCTGGACCTCTGGTGCAACGTCAACGGCAAACCCCGGCAGAAGGCAAACACAGAGGACATGATCTTCGACGTGAAGACAATCATAAGCACCCTCAGCGACGGCATCACGCTGGAGGTAGGCGATGTCTTCGCGACAGGGACGCCGTCAGGTGTCGGCGCCGCCCATCCGCTGGGGCTCCTCAAGGTGGGGGACGTCATCGAGTCTGGCGTCGAGAAGCTGGGTTCCATGAGGAACGAGGTAGTATCCGAGAAATAGGGCGGAACACCTCCTTTCACTCGTAATCTTTTCTTGTCAATTCCCAATAAAAAATGATTAGAATAACCTGATTAACGGGGTTAATCAAGAAATGTTTATATCTGGTACATCTGGTTTGGGTTAGTGTTTCGAGGTAAAGGTTCAATTGGTCGTCCGCCAAAACCGAGGCGGGATCGAATCAATTAACAGTCACCGCGAATATGATACCTGTGTTCGAGCCCTCCGCGAACCTCGTACATGGATCAAGCTGATGCGATCAAATTGAGTGAAAACGTAAGGATTGGACCTCCGAAGCTGACCCGCTTCGAGAGAGCGAGAATAGTCGGCGCCAGGGCGCTTCAGGTGTCCCTCGGAGCGCCAATACTGGTTCAGCTTGCCATAGGCGTAAGCGACCCTATCGACATCGCATTAGAGGAGCTGAACCAACACGTTCTCCCCATGACTGTAAGAAGGACTCTTCCCGAGGGCACGTTCCAAGACATTCCTCTGATCGATCTCATGATATTTAGGTAGGATCGAGTAGACCAAGATGCTAGGCGAGAAGGAGTCATGGAGGCTGACCGTGATTGTCCTCGTGGTGATATCTCTTATCATTGGGTTGATTCAGAGGACTGGATTACAGTTTCTTGACCCCAAGTTCGAGTTAGCGGTCTTCCACATTCCAACAATATTCTCCATGATAATCTACTCGCAAATCCGTGAATAGCATGATGAAACCGTGATCCATAGTTTAGGATCGTTGGTTTATATTCTGTAACTGTGTTTGTCTTTCCTTTTATACTCACATACTTGGGGGTACGTTGAGGGACTCACCGAAAACGGGGTTCATGGAACCACGCTACAGAGCCATCTGTTGTGTGTCCGATTGCCGAACAAACAATCGGACAAGTACGACAGAGGCCTGTCACTTCGAGAGTCTAACTTAAGGGGACGAGAAAGACCATGGGGATAAAAGACCACATGAATGCCAGACGAGGAATAACAGGTATTGAGACTGCTATAATCTTGGTAGCCTTCGTTATCACTGCGTCGGCCTTCAGCTTCGTCATACTCAACGTAGGGTTCCTTACGTCGGACAAAGCGCAGACCACTGTAATCACCGGAATGGCGGAGACTAGCAGCAGCCTCCAAGCCGACAGCGGCGTCACCGGATACTTCAGCAACACCACCGCGGGCGACCAGGACGAGGTGTACCTTGAAGAGCTGATCTTCTACATCAAGCTGGCTCAGGGACACGAGCCGGTTGACTGCGGCGACAGCAAGCTCATCATCACCTACACCAACCTCAGGGGCCACACCATCTTATACAGTAACTCCTACCGCAACGGGACGATCACTACACTCAAAACCATCACCGGTGACGGCGACTCCCTGCTAGAGACTGGTGAGAAAATGCAGGTAGCCATCGACTTCACAAACGTCCACGGCGACGACGTCAAACCGATGCTTTCGAGCCACAAGGACATCTACGGGAAACCTTACGAATTAATAAGATTAGAGCTGAGGCCAATAGTGGGGGCGATCCTTTCTATCGAGAAAGAGATTCCCGCAGTGAACGCGCCCGTTATGACTCTGAAGTAGTCGTAGCGCCACTTTTCTTTCCTATACTATATACAAGAACCCGAGTGTATCCTAGGGAAATGAGCGGAAAAAAAGAATGAGGCTAAGACATAGAATAACTGGGTTAGAGACCGCCCAAGTCATAGACTCATTCATCATCGACGCTTCCTGGTTCGCACCATGATCATCAACTTAGGGATATATGAGCCGAGAAAAAGCTCCTGCTTGGAGCCACTTTAATAATATAGAGGGGTACCTGCAGTCTCTGGGCCCGTCAAAGAGTTAGTATAGAGGTGCTAGACCTCTCTGGTCGTGGTCACGGTCTCGGTCACCACGACGCCACGCTCCCTCAGGCTGCCCAGGAGCTCCTCACATAGATCGCCGTGGATCACACGTACAGGCCACTGGATTCCCTTCTCCTTGATGGCTCCACGCCCAAGCATGCGTGCGATTATTGCGGCGGAGTAGCCTGTCGTCTTCGCCATGGATGTGATCTGGTTCTCCTCGTCGTAGAAGTCCACCATGTCGTAGCTGACTTTCACTTCTTTGCCGTTCTTGACGCCCGAGACCCTGACCAGAAGGACCGTGATGTCTCTGTCCCCTTTGGAGGTGTCGAACTTAACGAGAGGGTATATGACCTTGTGGAACAGTTCACGCGGCACCACGTCCTTTCCCTCATAGTCCACCGGCTCCTCACTGATGAGCCCCAGGTCATTCAGGAACATGATCTTGTCGACGAAACTCGAGTACCTGATCGTCTTGCCCCTGAAGTTCTTGACGCCCTTCTCAACGCAGAGCTTCAGCAGCGATGATGGGTAGCCATCCACGAAAGCCTCCATGGGCTCCAAGCCCTCGACGAAGATGGACTCCACCTCCGAGTACCGGTCCATCTCAACTTGCCCACCGTCCACGATCATGGGCACCTTACCAGGCCGTACAGGCATCCTGGTACCGCCAAACACGATCTTGTAGTCAAGTGGCGGCTCAGGGTTCTTGGGAAGTCCACCGCAGGCGAACATCACCTCTTCGGCCTGATCCATCATCTTGATGGCTTGCCCCGAGAGGATATCTATGAGGCCCGGGTCCACGCCGCAGCCCGGCATGGCTGTGATCCCGGATTTCCTCACCTTTTCGTACATCTCTCCCTCTTGGGGGTAGCCGCCGCCGGCCAGGTCCACTATGTTGACCTTCGCCTGCATCGCGGCCTCGAGAACGTTCATGCTAAACCTTGAGGCAGTTCCGTTGATGATGAGGTCGTAATCTTTCATCTTCTTAACGAGTGTTTCATGGTCTGTGACGCTCAGGACAGCGGTGTCGAACTTAGCATCGCCGACATACGCCTCGGCCTCCTTAAGCTTCTTTGCGTCGATGTCGCACCCGGTAACCTTGGTGACCTCGGGATCACCACAGCAGTCCTTCGCCACCGTGGGCCCCATGAGCCCCATCCCTAGAACGAGAACCTTCATCTGAATCATCATAGAGGTGCACGCGGGATATTTAGAGCCCTCGATTAAGAGTCGGCTGCAGTCGTACTCGGGTTCTCCGGATGTCGAAGTGCTTAAATACGCTGCGGTTAAATCCAATCGAATTATCTGGTGAGAAAAAATTGATAGATTTCTCATTCACAGAGGAACAGGACCTTTTCCGTGAAGCGGTAAGGGAATGGCTCTCTAAGAACATGACACTAGAGCAGGTCAGAGAGAACGACACGAAGCACGAGCTCCCAAAGAGCTTTATCAAGGGAATGGGCGACATGGGTCTCCTACTTCTTACATTGCCTGAAGAGGATGGCGGCTCCGACGCAGACTGGGTTACTGCCACCATAGCCGCAGAGGAGATGGGCTACGCCGACATATCAGTCGCTTCCGCCGTTTTCTACCTCGTTCAGGCGAGCTGGGGCTACGTCATCAATAGGCTTGCCTCTGATGTGGTTAAGGAGAACTACATCAAGAGGGCGACCCGCGGCGACGGATTCATCGGCATAGGCGTCACCGAGCCTGGTGGAGGCAGCGACGTGGCGGGCTTCAAGACCAATCTCAAACCCGACGGCTCTGGCTGGCTGGTAAATGGTGAAAAGTGCTACATCAGCGGCACAGCCGAGGCTGCAGAGATGGATGGCGGATACTTCGTCTCCGGGTTCAACGACAGGGCTAAGGGCCACAGAGGTATGACCTCCTTCTTCCTGCCGATAAACCAGGAAGGCGTCGAGATAACCAAACGCTTCGACAACATGGGGAGGATGGCCATCAGCACGGGCGGATTCAAGATGACCGACGTCAAGGTGCCCAAGGAGTACCAGCTCGGAGAGACCAACAGAGCCTTCTACTACACCATGGAGGGCTTCGACGCAGCGCGTCTCCTCGTGTCAGCTAGCTGCATCGGCGCAGCCCAGAGATGCCTAGAGATAGGCATGGAGTACACAAAGGAGCGAATGGCGTTCGGTCAGCCCATAGCTAAGTACCAAGGAATACAGTTCGATCTCGCGGACATGGTCGCCCACGGCGAAGCCATCAAGACACTGATCTACAAGACCTCGTGGATGCTGGACCAGAAGTACAAGCACGGGACCTTCTCGGCGCTTGAGTGCTCAAAGTACCTGTCCATGGTTAAGTATCTGGCTCCCCACCACGCCCTCGACACGTTCAGGCGGGTAATGTACTGGTTGGGAGCGTACGGCTACACCAAGGAGTGCCCGCTGGAGATGGGCATGAGGGGTCTTATGAGCTACTGCATCGGCGCAGAAGGAGCGGCTAACATCCAGAAGATAGTCATTGCCCGCGAGACTATGGGCAGAGATTGGACAAAAACCCGTTAACCCTCTTTTTCCCTTTTTTAGATAACTATAAAGCGTACCTGCATGGTTTTATCTGCGATAAGTATGTCAGGAATGGCTCAGCTTCCACCACAGGTTCAGGAGCGCCTACAGCGGCTGCAGCAACTGCAGAACACCATGCAGCAGCTTCTCTCCCAGAAGCAGCGCATCGAGATGGAGATGATGGAGTCCGACAAGGCGCTGGAGGCCCTCGGGGAGGTGCCAGACGACGCAAAGGTCTACAAGAGCGTCGGCGCAGTGCTCGTACAGAGAGACAGGGACCGCGTCGTCAAGGAGCTGAATGAGAGGAAGGAGTTCCTGGACATGCGCGCCAAGGTACTTCAGAAGCAGGAGGACAAGACCAAGGAGAAGCTCACCGGTCTTCAGGAGACCCTCCAGAAGGAGCTCGGTATCACCCCCTCGTAGCCCTGCACACAACTCTTAACTTCCTTCCACCAAGGAATATTGATTCTATACGCAGGTGTCCCGTTTGCAGCCAGAGATGGAAAGGTTCCTCGGCTTATTAGGAGATAGAGTAATCATACTCTGTCACCACAACGCCGACCCCGACGCGTTAGGCGCAGCGCAGGGAGTAAAGGAGCTCGTCACTGAACTGGTCGGCGCTGAGACGGAGATAGTTCTACCCGACGACGCGAGCACGCTGGCGAGGTACATCGCGTCCAGCTTGGACATCTCTTTGAAGGAAGAGGCCGAGTTCTCTCCCGACACGATCATCGTCGTCGACTCGGGGAGCCTGAACCAGCTCGGCGAATGGGAGAAAAAGGTGAAGAAGACATCAGCCAAGCTCATCTTCATAGACCATCACCTCCCTGACAGCGAGATGTATGAGCTGTCCAGCCTGTACCTGGTCGACGCAGACGCCTCATCTGCCTCAGAGATCGTTTACAGGCTCTACGAATACCATGACGTATCCCCCTCCGAGAAAACGTCTACAGCCTTACTCGCTGGCATCGCCTACGATACGAAGCACTTCTCCCTCGGAGGCTCAGACACGTTCAGGATCATATCGAGACTACTCGAACCCATAGGAGACGTGTTACGCGTCAAAGATATTCTAAGCATACCTCCCCGGCAGTCGGAAAAGATAGCGAGATTAAAGGCTGGGCAGCGAGCCGAGGTCATGGTCATAGGCGAATGGGTTCTAGCGTTCAGCCGCCTGGGGTCGTTCCAGTCGTCAGGAGCGAGGGCTCTCGTCTCCCTCGGCGCTGACCTGTCGGTCGTAGCGGGAGAGGAGGGAGGCGCCCTCAGAGCGAGCCTGAGATCCACAAACAGGTTCTATCAAGGAACCCGTCTTCACCTCGGCGAGACGGTGAACACATTGGCTCAGAGCTTCAACGGCTCAGGCAGCGGACACCCCACCGCGGCTGGCTTCAACGGAGAGGGAAACCTAGACGAGTTCATGGATGCTGTTAAACGGCTGCTCCGGGAAGAGCTTGAGGCCCGGTCTTAATTCGGCAATTACTATAGGTTAAACTATTATATCAGGCGCTGCGTTCAATACTGAAAACTCAGTCTGGTGAGGGCCTAAGAGTTGGGACTGATAGAGGTAAAGAATCTATGGTATACATACCCCCACTCGGAGGAGCCCGCCCTCAGAGACATCAGCCTCACAATAGACCCCGGCGAATTCATTCTCCTCACAGGGCCGAGCGGCTGCGGTAAGACAACGTTCTGCAGATGCCTCAACGGCCTAGTCCCAAGGTTCTACAACGGTGTCATGGAAGGAACCGTGGAGGTGGCTGGACTCGACACCAGAGAAAACCCTACCATGAGACTCGCCGAGCATGTAGGCCTCATCTTCCAGAACCCGGACAACCAGATATTCGCCCTCACAGTAGAGAAGGACATCGCGTTCGGCCTAGAGAACCAGGGCGTGCCCAAAGACCTGATGGTCAAAGATATCCAGTGGGCTGCAGAGACCACAGGTATACAGCAGCTTAGGCAGCGGGCTACCCACGAGCTCTCCGGAGGGCAGAAGCAGAGGCTCACCATTGCCTCTGTCCTCGCTATGAAGCCTAAGATCATCGTCATGGACGAGCCGACGGCTTTCCTTGACCCCGTCGGCGCCGAGCACATCTTCTCTGTGCTTGACTACCTCAACAAGGAGCTCGGCATAACCATCATCCTCATCGAGCACAGGATGGATCTGGCCGTCAAGCATGTGGACCGGATAATAGTGTTCAACGACGGCGGAGTCATGCACGACGGAAAGCCAGCCGCCGTGCTATCAGACGACTCCACACGGCTACTAGGCGTAGGGATACCACGCGTCTTCGAACTCGCCCGTAGACTCAACTCCAGAGGGATCAGATTTAACAGTCTCCCTATCTCTGCCCTCCAGTTCTACGAGATGTTCAAGGACAGGCTCACCAACAAGACGCCGCAGATGAACCCTGAGCTCAACGATTTAACAGAGTTCACAGGAGAGTTCCACCACCAGCCCGTTATAGATGCTCGGAACCTAAACTTCTCGTACCCCGGCGGAGTAAACGCCCTCAAAGACCTTTCCCTCACGATACACCATGGCGACTACGTAGCCATTATGGGGGAGAACGGAGCAGGGAAGACGACGCTGGTGAAGCACTTCAACGGGCTCCTCAAGCCTTCAAGCGGCTCGGTAACCGTGGACGGCGTGGACGTCTCGACGCTGAGCGTCGCGCAGCTCTCAAGAAAGGTTGGCCTCGTTTTCCAGAACCCCGACGACCAGCTCTTCGAGGAGACCGTGGAGAAGGAGATCAGCTTCGCCCTCAGGAACTTCGGGTTCAAGGAGTCGGTCATCGAGCAGAGGGTGACGTGGGCCCTCAACCTCCTCGACATCGAGCAGTACCGGGAGAAGAGCCCCTTCACGCTGAGCGGAGGCGAAAGGAAACGCGTAGCCCTCGCATCAGTCCTAGCGTGGGACCCCGAGATACTCGTCCTCGACGAGCCGACCATCGGACAGGACTATGGTCAGAAGGAGAAACTAAGACACTTCCTCGTGCAGCTCAGATCTCAGGGCAAGACCGTGGTCATCGTGACGCATGACGTGGAGTTTGTGGCCGAGAGCCAGCCTAAAATCGTCCTAATGGCCGATGGGCAAGTAATCAGTGAAGGACCCGCGAAACAGGTGATGACTGACCCAGACACGCTGCATAGGTGTAGTGTATCTCAGCCAGAGATCACTCGCCTGTTCGCCAAGCTGTCTGATCACGGGATGCCGAGAGATGTGCTGGACATCGACGAGGCGTTCGACATACTGTCGAGGAACCTTAAGGAGGCGCCGCGTTGAGCCTTCTGGAGAGCCTCCGATTCACCCGGGGCGATACCTTCATACACAATATGGATCCGCGGGTTAAGTTCCTGCTGACCATGGTCGCCTTCTCTGCCTCCGTGATGTTCCTAGATTTGCTGCCTCTGATCGTCATCTTCCTTGTCCAGATGCCCCTGATCTTCGCGGCAAAGGTGGTCCGCGAGTGGTACAAGAGCGTCAAAGGTGCGTCCGTCATCGCCGTCATAATCTTCGTGTCCAACATGCTGAGCTTCTACTATTTCCGGGGAGGACAGCTAACGTGGGGACTCGTCGAGTACAGCCTCGCGTTGACGGTTCGCTTCATCGTGCTGGTCACCTCGTTCTCAGTCTTCTTCCTAACGACCTCGCCCGACAAACTCAGCTTGGCGCTGGAGAAGGCGCGGATTCCCTACGAGTTCAACTTCGCGTTTATAACCGCCATCAGGTTCGTCCCGGTATTGGCTGACGAAGCGCAGACAATAATGGACGCCCAGAGGTCGAGGGGCCTCGAGCTTGACAAGGGCAACTTCATCACGAGGATCAGAAACTACATCCCAATATTACTGCCGCTGATAATCAACTCCATCCGCAGGAGCCTAGAGCTCGCGGAGGCCATGGAGTCACGGGCGTTCGGGGCCACCGAGAACCGGACAAACCTGTATGAGCTAAAGATGACTGGAACTGATTATATGGTATTGGCTGTCGTATTACTGTGCTTATGCATCATGGTTTACGCGAAGCTCTACCTTCCTCCGTTTCAAGGTCTGTTGGGAGATGAGCTCATTTTCTAGGTTGACCGTATCCTTCTATATACAGATACTGTGAGAATTTACGAAAAGAATGGTTTATATATTATCTATTCGCCACCATAGGCAAATAATGACCATAATTACAGACGCCCCGAGTAAATGCTATAATGACGTACTTCTGAGCAGTCGACGGGTGCCCGTGATTATACATTAGGTGAAACACTTGGAGCCTAGAAAGATACAGAAAGTCGGGTACTCGACCCTCTCCGTTTCCATTCCCATGAACTGGGCCAAGAAACAGGGAGTGCAAAAAGGAGACATCGTATTCATCTCAGAGGAGAACGACGGCGCCCTCAGGATAACGCCGGAGCCGACGAGGGCAGAGGACAGCAGCGTCTACGTAGTGCACGTGGACAACTGTGACAACACGAAGGTGCTGGCGAGGGTTATCGTCGGCAACTACGTACTTGGCAGGAACCTGATAAGGGTAGAAAGCAGCAGAAGGCTGATGAGGGAGCAGATAGAGAGCATCCGCGAGGTAACTCAGAGGCTGCTCGGAATCGGCATCATCGAGGAGAGCGACAGACACCTGCTACTGCAGTGCAGCATCGACCCAAAGAACTTCCCGCTGGAGACCGTCATCAAGAGGCTATACATGATAACGAGCATCATGTTCAAGGAGAGCATCGACGCCCTTATCGACAGGGACATGGAGTTGGCGAAGGACGCCATCGCCCGCGAACACGAGGCGGATACCATCTTCTGGCTTCTCGCTCGCCTCTTGGCGAGCGCCCAGCAGTCGAGGCTCATCTCAGAGGCAATCGGCATTGTCGACCCGATGGAGATAGTCGAGCATAACCTCATCGCGTGGTACATGGAAATGATCGGCGACAGGCTAAACGCCATAGCGAAGAACATCATCTTATTGGAGGATCGTAGGGAGGAGAGCGACGAGGAGCTAATCGAGAGGCTGAGCCAGATCGGTCTCATATGCTTCACCATGTTCGACCAAGCTATGAAGAGCATGTTCGAGGGCGACCTGAAGCTGGCCAGCGACGCCGTGGACCTCTACGAGGCGGTGGGTCACGAGGAGGATTCACTGCTCAAAGAGTTCCAGGAGACACACGATCCTGAGCTATCCGCCCACATCAACGAGATCGCGTGGGAGCTGAGGATCATCTCGGAGTACGCGACCACAATTGCTACGATAAGCATCGACAACGTACTGAAAAGCGAAAACGAGATCTGCACAATCGAGGAAAAAGAGCCCGCGAAGTAGGTCTCAATACCCTTTTCCGTTTCCCTTTGCTTAATATTTCATTTTTTCCTGAAGCGTAAATAGTTTTAACTAAGTAGCCGTCTATGTTCGGATCGTCATGAGCTTCGTCAAGGAAGTCTCGTCTTGGATTCTCAAAGGTATAAACAGCATCATACTAGACGCTGAAGACGAAGAGATCGAGGGCATGATCCAGCAAATCCTCGATGCATACTCTAAAAGGATACTAGTAATAGGCAGTGGGAGAAGTGGGTTCGTAGGCAGAGCCTTCGCGTTACGGCTCATGCAGAGCGGCTTCAACGTATATGTCAGCGGAGAGACCATCGCCCCAGCTCTCAGCCCCGGTGATTTGGTTCTAGCTATATCTGGTTCAGGCACAACGAAGATCGTTGTGGCGCAGGCAGAGATAGCGAAGGAGATCGGCGCCAGGGTTATCGCTTTGACGTCTCACCCGGACAGTAGGCTGGGTGAGCTCTCTGACCATATAGTGGTCATCAAGGGCAGGACGAAGGATGAAGTCGATATAGACTACACCCGCCGCCAGATCACTGGAGAGTACGACATGGCGCCGCTTGGCACCATGTTCGAGCTGAGTGCGCTCGTGTTCCTCGATGGCGTGATCGCGGATATCATGAAGCGGCTCGGCAGGAATGAGATAGACCTCAAGAGGCGCCACGCACACACCCAGTAACGGCGTAGCACGACTATGTCTCAGCTACCTGTAATTATCTCAAATCACTGTAAGTATTTCTCCGTCTATACTATATAGAGCAAGGATTGACCAGAACCTGAAATTACAGATCGAAAGGGTTTAAAAGACCCCTATCTGTGACTATAGTCAACTTACGGTAAAAAGGATAAGATCATTAATGCCGCGATTCAAGCAAACAGACGAGATCCTCAAGCTCATGCATAACCAGGAGCAGGTCAGGAACATCGGTATCATCGCTCACATCGACCACGGAAAGACCACGATGAGCGACAGCCTGCTGGCTATGGCTGGTCTGATGGCACCCAACCGCGCCGGTGAGGCGCGAGCCCTCGACTTCCTCGAAGAGGAGCAGAGAAGGGGTATCACAATAAAGACGGCCAACATAAGCCTACTCTACGAGGAGGGCGATGAGCAGTACGTCATCAACCTCATTGACACCCCCGGCCACGTAGACTTCTCGGGAAAGGTGACCAGGGCCATGAGGGCACTGGACGGCTGCGTCCTCCTGGTGGACGCCGTCGAGGAGTTCCAGATAATGACCGAGGTCAGGCTCAGGGTGTCTCTCGACGAGTTCGTGAAGCCCGTCTGCTACATCAACAAGTTCGACAGGCTCATCAAGGAGCTGAAGATGGATCCTGATGCCATAATGAAGAAGCTCCTCAGGATCATCAACAAGTTCAACGAGATCGTTCAGACTTACGGTCCAGACGAGATCAAGAACGAGTGGACCATCAACGCAGGTGGAGGCGAGGTAGCATTCGGCTCTGCTCTTGACCGGTGGGGCTTCACGTTGCCCATGCTCAAGAACAAGGGGCTCACGCTCCCCGATATCATACAGATGTACAAGGACGGGAAGCTTGAAGAGCTGCAGGAGAAGCTGCCTCTCAGCGAGGCCATCCTAGGCATGGCTGTGCATAAGCTGCCTAATCCCAAGGTTCACCAGCCCAGACGTATCAAGCACATCTGGAAGGGCGACCCGGAGTCCGTCATGGGTAAGAGTATGCTTAAGGTCGACCCCAACGGCCCGCTAGTCATCTGCATCTCGAACGTAATCATCGACCCGCAGGCGGGCGTCATCAGCACGGGCAGGGTGTTCAGCGGCACAATCAGGAAGGGCGACAGCCTAAACCTGGTGGGCATCGAAAAGTCGGCGAAAGCTCAGCAGGTCAGCATCTACATGGGCGCCTATAGGGAGATAGTCGACGAGATTCCCGCAGGGAACATAGTGGCCCTCCTAGGACTGGGCGAGGGCAGGGCGGGTGAGACCATAGTCTCCGACGACATCAGGGAGACAGCCACCCCCTTCGAGTCAATAAAATACGTATCCGACCCGGTGCTGACCATCGCCGTCGAGCCAAAGAAGCCGACGGATCTACCCCGCCTCATCGACGCGCTCCAGAAGATGAGCATCCAGGACCCCAACCTGGTGACGACCATCAATCAGGAGACTGGCGAGTACCTGATGGCTGGCATGGGCGAGCTTCACTTGGAGATCGCGGTCAAGGATTTGAAGAGCCAGCACAACCTTGACATCATCCAGACCGAGCCCACAGTAGTGTACCGTGAGGCGATTAGGCATGAAGCAGGCCCCTTCATGGGAAAGAGCCCTAACAAGCACAACAGGATCTTCTTCAACTTCAAACCGCTGGACGAGAAGATCATGCAGCTCATCCGCGACGGCGAGCTCAGCGAGATACTGAGCAGCAGCCGCAGAGAGGAAGTGCTGAAGGAGCAAGCAGGCTGGACCACGAAGGAGGCGAGGCAGGTCTTCGCCATCAACGAGAACGCCAACCTCATGATAGACACCACCGTCGGCATCCAGGGACTCAGGGAAGTCAAACAGCACATCAGCGGCGGCTTCCAGTGGGCCCTCGCAAACGGGCCACTCGCAGGCGAGACCGTCCGCGGCATCCTCGTCGACATGGTGGACATCAAGCTACACGAAGACCCTGTTCACAGAGGGCCTGCCCAGATGATGCCCGCCGTACGGCAGGCGCTGTTCGCAGGCATACTGAGCGCGGACCCCACCCTGCTGGAGCCAATCTATAAGATACAGGTACGCGTACCCGCCGAGGAGATGGGCAACGTCACAGGGCTACTCAGCAGGAAACGCGGCAGCATCCACAACGTGGAGCAGGACGGCCCAATCGTCAACGTCACGGGCATGGTTCCCGTCAGCGAGACCCTCGGCCTAAGCCAGGAGATGAGGGCAGCGACGAGCGGTAAAGCGTTCTGGCAGATGACCTTCGACCACTGGGCTCCCGTGCCGGACAGCATGCTCCCCGAAGTCGTTAAGAAGATCAGGACACGGAAGGGCATGAGCCCCGACCCGCCGAGGGCCAGCGAGTACATCATCCGCGAGTAGTCTCCCAAACTTTTTCACTTCTTTCTACATACCTCATCCAACGCAGAGGATAGAGTGCCCATACATGTTCAGGAACAAGAGGCAGCTACTAGATAACGCCGCAAACGACAAGCTCCACAGGCTCAGGGCGGATGCCCTCACGATAATGGAGGCGGCGCTTAAGGCAGTAGACCCTTGGCAAGCCGTGGCCAGAAAACTGAAGCTGCTCGAAGATGGCCTTGTCGTGGATGGATTGAAGCTTCCGCTGAGTAAAGACTCAAAGATAATCGTGGTCGGCGGGGGGAAGGCGGGTGGTCTCATGGCTGAGGCAGTCGAAGCAGAGTTGGGGGACCGTATATCCGGGGGGCTTGTTAACGTTCTCAGGGGAACCGAGGGAGGATTCAACCTAAAGAAAATACGGTTGAACCCAGCCTCTCACCCAGTGCCCGACGGGGCTGGGGTGAATGGCGTCCGGGAGATGCTGAGGCTCGTCCAAGGTCTATCCAGTGAGGACGTTGTTATATCGCTAATATCCGGCGGGGGCTCAGCCCTCATGCCCATGCCTGCTAACGGTATATCTCTTGATGATCTGCAACATGTTACCGAGCGGCTTCTTAAGGCGGGGGCCACCATCAACGAGCTCAACGCCGTGAGGAAACATCTGTCCGCTTTCAAAGGGGGGCAGCTTGCCAGAGAATGCCTTCCCGCAAACGTTGTGAGCCTCATCCTGTCCGACGTCGTGGGTGATCCTCTCGACACAATAGCCTCAGGGCCTACGGCACCAGATATCACCACATTCGAAACAGCCCGAAAAATCCTTCACAGATACCATCTATGGACCTCCCTTAAACCCCGGGTTAGAGAAAGAATAGAATTAGGCGTGAAAGGCGAAGTACCAGAGACGCCTAAGCAGGGCGATCCCTTGTTCAGTAGAGTCCACAACGTCGTTGTCGCAAACAACTTGGAAGCAGCCAGTGCTGCGTCGCTAAAGGCGGCGGAGCTGAAATATAACTCGGCCGTACTGAGCACCTATGTCGAGGGGGAGGCGAGGCACGTCGGAACCGTCTACTCCAGCTTCGCGAGAGATCTATGTTTCAACAACATCCCTATTGATCGACCCGCCGCTGTCCTCCTCGGAGGAGAGACCACGGTGACCGTGAAGGGATCAGGGTTGGGGGGCCGAAATCAGGAGGTTGCCCTGAGTGCATCAAGGAAGATCGGAGACCTTGACTGCGTTATCCTCGCCCTGGGGACCGACGGTATCGACGGACCGACGGAGGCGGCGGGGGCGTTGGTGGATGGCGCGACTCTCAACCGCTCAGAAAATCTGGGGCTTAACATAGACCGCTTCCTCGACGAGAACGACTCTTACACCTTCTTTACAGCACTGGAGGACTGCGTGGTAACTGGGCCGACCGGCACGAACGTAAATGACCTTACACTAATACTTGTCTTATAGGTGAAAATATGCGTTCAAGCAGCCGAAGGAGAGATTCCGTCGAGGATATGCGGAAGCTGTTCAAAGAGCTGAACACACTTGTGGACGTGGTTCTAGTAGAGGGAGCGAGAGACGTTAAGTCACTGAGACGTCTAGGGTACAGGGGAGAGATCGTGTCATGTGGCGTCCCTAACATGGGCGACTTCGACTTGATGACCGCGTTATCACGTAGATACTGCAGCGTTTTGATCCTCACGGACTTTGATCGCGAGGGGCAGTCGCTGAACCAGCGGTTCACCGAGATCCTCGAACATGAGGGCGTCAAGGTCGAGCAGGGGCTTAGAGACGAGGTCGGTAGAATAACGGCGGCCCTCGGCGTCTACGCCATCGAGTCCTTGGACAACATGATGGACGCCGTCGACCGCGGCGTATAGCGTGCTCTTATAAAGACCGCTGCACTCACAGTCATGTCGATTCGATGACAGAGCAGGAGACCCTTAAGGGCCAGACGAAGAAGTCTAAGGCTTTTCTTTGCATGTTGAAGACCAACGTGCACGACCATACGATATACAAGATCAGGATGAACGAGCTGCAGAGTCTGGTGGAGGCCCTGGGCATCGAGATCGCCGGCGAGTTGATACAGAGCAGATACCGTCCCTTCTCAAAGTTCCTTATCGGCAGCGGAAAGGTCAAGGAGCTGGGCAAAAAGGTGAAGCGCCAAGGCGTCGACCTCGTCATCTTCTATAACATCCTGAGGAGCAGCCAGAAGCTCAACCTGATAAGGGCGCTTGGCTGCGACGTCATCGACAGGTACGAGCTCACCCTTGAGATATTTGACAGCATGGCCTCTGACACACTCAGCAAGCTCCAGATACAGGCCGCTCGCTTGGAGAAGCAGGCCCCTTTCTACAAGCTGCAGGCGTCGATTAACTACCGCTACGACCGCCCGTTCTTCAGGGCAGGAGGCGAGTACGGGTTCCACGGCCAGATGAGGGAGATGAGTAGGAACCGGGCCCGGGTCCGCGAAGAGATCGATAAGCTGATGGAGGACAAGAGCAAACGCATCTGGAACAGGCGAAAGCTCGGCTACCCCGTGGTCTGCATAGCCGGCTTCTATAACGCGGGGAAAACTAGCCTGTTCAACGTGGTGACCGGCGATAACAAGCCAGTGAGTGATCGACCTTTCACCACCTTGACGAGCAAGTACCAGCGTAGGTTCATCGACCATGAGACGACCGTCCTGTTCATCGATACCATCGGCTTCGTTCTGGACCTTGACCCACGGCTAATCCAGAGCTTCAAGCTCAACCTGCTCGACATAAGGAGCTCTGACATAGTTATTCTGTTGCTGGAAATAACTGACCCACCCTTGACCCTGCAGATGAAGCTCGATGAGGGTATTAGGCTCCTCAAGGAGATAGGTGTATCACACGATCGCATAGTAGTCGTTTTTAATAAGCTGGACAAGGACCCCGAGCTTGAGAAGACCATTGGCGTCGAGCTTAACGTTGACCGTTACAACCTGCCATGGATAGCCGTGTCGGCTAAGGAACGCAAGAACCTGCAGGGCCTACTCTACCTGATAGCTGAGAGGCTCAGGCACCTCCGGGACAACCCGCCTGAACCGCAAGACCTTTCGCCGTTCCAGAGGAGCGAGACTGCGATCAACAGGCTACTGCAGCACTACCCAGTGGACTATCACCCTCGTGACCTCGATCCTTTCCGCGGCCTGGTTTCGACCATCCTCAGCCAGAACACTAACAGTAAGAACCAGATGACGGCCTACACTAGGCTGGAGGAGATGGTGGGGATCACGCCTCAGAGAATTATTGAGGCTTCAGATGACTTGATCAGTGAAGCCATCAAGCCAGCCGGCATGTACAACCAGCGGACAAGGACTCTGAAAGCCGTGAGCAGGGAGGTCATGGAACGGTACGGCGGCGACCTCGGCGTAGTCTTCGAGATGTCGTTCCCAGAGGCGCGTGAGACGCTGGTTGAGCTCCCTGGGGTGGGGCCCAAGACTGCTGACGTTGCGCTGATGTTCGTGGCGGACCGCCAGGTGGTTCCTGTAGATCGCCACGTCGAGCGTGTCTCCAAACGCCTTGAAGCCGTGCCACAGAACGCCGGCTACGAGGATGTGCGTAGAGCCCTGGAGGACGCCTCTACTCCTGACAGGTTCAGAGAGGTGCATCTATCCATGATCAGGTTCGGACGCGAGGTATGCCGCTCACAGAAGCCTCTCTGCGGCGAATGTTTGCTAAACGACCTGTGTCCCTATCCCAAAAAACATGTGCTACCTTTATCAGAAACCGAGCACTCCCTCCACTGATATTTGATGTTCAGAAACGTAGAGCGTAACCTTGTCTATCTCTTTGCACTGAACATCGCTTTCGGCTTAGCTTCACAACTCATCAACCCGTTGTTCCCGCTTTTCCTAGAGGGACTGGGAGCATCCGAGGTGCAGAACGCCATGGTTATTTCCGCAGGTAACCTCGCCGCGACTCTGCTAATGCTGCCGAGCGGCCTTCTCATAGACAGGGTGGGAAGGAAGACGCTGCTCCTCACTGGGGCGGCTCTTTCCACTGTCTCCGTTTTGCTGCTTTCCATAGCCGGCAACTGGGAGGTCGTTTTACCGATCTACGTATTGTTCAGCGTGGCGGGGGCGTTCTTCCTGCCCGCTAGGATGGCAATGATAGCCGACACCGCCAACTCATCCAACAGGGCTTCACTCTTCGGTGTAATGAACCTCGCCTGGCCAATCACCGGGATAATAAGCCCCGTGTTAAGCGGCTACTTGGTAGAGTTCTTCAGCTGGCGAATCGTGTTTCTCATCGCCGGGGCCATAAACGCGCTGAGCCTCATTCCCGCATTCCTGATAAAGAGGAAAGGGACCTACCTTAAGAAGACCGAGAAAGCGTCCATTAGAGACATCTTCAAGCCGACCGTGTTCCCCATCCTAGCTGCGTTCTTCCTGTTTCACTTCCTAATGACTACAGGTCTCGGAGGCGTGAACCAGATACTGCCCCTGTTCCTGAAGGAGGTTCACGGACTCACGCCCTCGATGATAGGGCTGTTCTTCACGGCGCCCAGCTTTGTCACCCTCTTAACACAGGTTCCCAGCGGGAAGCTGGCCGACAGGTTCGGGAAGAAACGCTTGCTGATCTCATGCGTAACGTTCATCCCGTTCCTCTACGCCTCCTGGTTCTTCATAGATAACTGGCTTATCCTATTGGTCGTGAACTCCGTGTCTTTTGGGCTGTGGAGCATGACATGGCCTGCTACTCTGGCGCTTCTCTCTGACGGGGTCCCGGATGACCTGCGCGGCGCCGCCTTCGGGGTCCGGATGACGGGCGTCAGGCTCGGCTTCACAGTAGGGCCAATCATAGGCAGCTACTTCTACAGCAGCTACTTCTCTACCTCGCCTTTCCTCGCAGCGGCGGGCTTCACGCTACTGGGCCTAGTGGTTGCCTTCACGTTGAAGGACAAGGTCCCAGAGAAGAGAAACTGATGTTTTTGCACAATCCACTGTTCACAAAAACGATGCATCCTACGAAATACTTTGTTTTCATCTTTTACGAATCCTTTAAATCTGAGCCATGTTGATTCTTTACAGCCTATAAAAATAGGAGTGTCTAAACATGCCAAGAACAAGATCACCAAAGCGAGGGTCGCGGTCATACTCGCCCAGAAAAAGGGCGAGTAACGCAAACGGCCGCGTCACCTACTGGCCAACCTTGGGCACAGAGCCCGGGCTGGTCGGCTTCGCTGGCTACAAAGCAGGCATGACCCACCTGTTCTACATAGAAGACCAACAACGAGTTCCTGAGTTCGGTAAGGAGGTGAAAGCCCCCGCAACCGTTATCGACACTCCACCCATGCTGGTAGTCGCCGTGAGGGCCTACAAGAAGACCTACGACGGGCTTCAGGCGCTGTCTGAGGCCTGGATGGCGAACCAGCCTAAAGACCTGTACAGGAGAATCAACTTCGCTACAGATCCCCAGCCAGACGAAAAACTGGCAGAGATCGAAAAAGTCCTAGACAAGGTTGCCCAGATAAGGGTCATAGGGGCAACTCAGCCTAGGGAATCATCGGTCTCGAAGAAGGTACCCGACCTAATGGAGATACCGGTAAGCGGCGGCTCCGTCGAGGAGCAGTTCGCCTACGCTAAAGGTCTCCTAGGAAAAACGGTCACAGTCCAAGACGTTTTTGGCCTCGGCGAGGGCATCGACGTCGTTGCCGTGACCAAAGGTAAAGGGTTCCAAGGGCCTGTGAAACGCTGGGGAATCAGGATTCTCTCGAGGAAGTCCCGTAAGCAGAAGAGAGCGGTAGCCTCCATCGGCCCATGGGTGCCGAGGGGTGTCATGCCTCAGGTGCCGAGAGCCGGCCAGATGGGCTTCCACAACAGGACCGAGTACAACAAGCGGATAATGCTCATGGGCGAGGACGTAGACCGCGTCAACCCCAAGAGCGGCTTCAAAAACTATGGCTTCGTGAAGGGAGACTACTTGCTCCTTAAGGGAAGCGTCATGGGACCAGCCAAGAGGCTTATCAAGCTGAGGAAGACGGTCCGCGACGCGGAGTACCCTGAGGATGCACCGCAGATCACCTACCTTCACAGCGAATGGAAGAAGGAGAACGGTAAGCAATGAAGGTTCCAGTACTCAACCTGAAGAAAGAGAAAGTCGAAGAAGTCGAAGTACCCAAAGTCTTCGAGACACCTGTACGACACGATGTGATTAAGCGAGCCGTCATAGCTCTCCAGAGCACAAGGTTCCAGCCCCAGGGCAGGGACCCAATGGCTGGGAAACGGACGACGGCAGAGTCGATGGGAACAGGCCGAGGCATAGCCCGAGTCCCTCGTCTCAAGAGTGGAAATCGAGCCGCCTTTGGAGTAAGCATAGTGGGCGGCCACCAAGCGTTCCCTCCGCTCTCAGAAAAAGTCATCGTGAAGCGGATCAACAAAAAAGAAAAGAGATTCGCCATAAGGTCGGGTATCGCAGCGACAGCTGTGAAGGAACTCGTGGAAAAGAGAGGTCACAGAGTAGCCGAAGTAGAGCAACTCCCACTCGTCCTAGAGGACGAGGTGGAAAACCTATCCAAAACGAAGGATGTGCAGGAGCTATTCCAGTCCCTAGGCATCTGGTCAGACGTCGAGAGAGCTAATCGGGGAAAGATTAGAGCCGGAAGAGGCACGATGAGAGGCAGAAAGAAAAAGATCGGTAAAGGCCCGCTCATCGTCATCTCAGAGGACAAAGGGATCGGCAAGGCGGCGAGGAACCTCCCCGGAGTCGAAATAGTTGACGTGTACAGCCTTAATGCAGAGCTGCTTGCACCGGGAGCCCATCCAGGCAGACTGGTGCTGTGGGGAAAGACCGCGTTCCAGAGCCTAGACGAGGTGTGGGAGGCCTAAAAATGGAAGCCACGAAGATAATCCAGTACCCCCTGATGACTGAGCGCAGCGTCAACATGATCGAGAACGAGAACAAGCTCGTCTTCATGGTAGACAGGAAAGCCACAAAGCTCATGATCGCCAAAGCGGTGCAGGAGCTCTACGAGGTAGAGGCCGAGACGGTGAACACCCTCATAACAAGGAAAGGTGAGAAGAAAGCCTTCATAAAACTCAAAGACGGTTTCAACGCGTCGGACGTCGCCATCCGTCTGGGAATACTGTAGGTGTGAACGATGGGTAAGAAAATAAAGGTACAGAGGAGAGGCCGCGGCGGACACCAGTTCAAGGCCGCGAAGATGAACAAGATCGCACCCACAAAGTACCCGGGTATAACAGATGAAAATCTGACGGGATACGTCAAGGAACTGCACCACGAGCCAGGCAGAGGAGCGGCCCTAGCCTACATCGAGTTCGACCAAGGCAAAGGATTCTATGCTTCAGCCATCGAAGGAACCTACATAAACCAAGAGATCACAGTGGGTACTGAGGCACCCCTACAGGTAGGGAACGTTCTTCCCCTCGATAAAATACCTGAGGGAACAATGGTCAGCAACATCGAGCTGAGGCCGGGAGACGGAGGCAAGATCGCCAAGAGCTCAGGCAGCTTCGGTACAGTGATCGCTCACACTAAGACGCACACCACAATACGACTACCATCAAAGAGGACAGTCTCTATCCACAACAACTCACGAGCCACCATCGGCATCGTCTCAGGCGCGGGACGCAAGGAGAAGCCGTACATGACGGCAGGCGACAGGTTCCACGCCAAGAGGGCTAAAGGGCATAAGTACCCCGTCGCCCACGGCGTGAAGATGCCAGCAGCCATGCACCCCCACGGCGGAGGGCGCCACAGGAGACCCGGTAAATCAACCACGGTCTCTAGGCACGCGCCTCCGGGCGCCAAAGTCGGCCTCATCGCAGCAAGGAACAGTGGCAAACGCCAGAGGAGGAGAAACTAAGGGGTTAAATAACCCCTGTCTGTAAAGGTGAATGAAAATGCCCAAAGACTTCAATTATCGCGGAAAGACAGTCGAGGAGCTTCAAGCCATGTCCATGGACGAGTTTATACAGCTACTCCCGTCGAGGATGCGGAGGAGCCTACGCCGTGGACTCAGCCCCGGGCAGAGGATAATCCTCGAAAAGCTTCGCAGGGAAACGGGAAAGCCACTGAGGACCCACGCTAGAGACATGATCATACTGCCCGAGATGATCGGGAAATCGATCCATGTGTACACCGGCAAGGAGTTCAAAGAGGTAAGAGTCACCGAGAAGATGCTCGGTCACTACCTCGGTGAGTACGCCATACCCATGTCAACTGTACGGCACGGCCGTCCAGGGATAGGCGCCTCCAGAAGCAGCATGTACATACCCTTGAAGTAGTCTTTTTTATTCTACTTCTTATACACAGATATTCTGTATACAATCTTAGTTCACAGAAAGCGTTCAGGAAAAAATGCACTGTCCGCATAGCAGAACGTGGTTCTAGTATCTTCTTAACCGAATTGTAACGACGTTGTAAATAGTATCTTCCTCTGAAATATACCATTGATAACGTTTTTATATCAAGCCTCGATTCAATGTAGGCGAACGGTGCGTATATGCCATCCTGGAAATACTCAGTGCAAGGGCTAGACCCAGACAAGACTGCTTTAGCCAGCGGCAGGGATCTAAGGATCAAGCCGAAGACTGCAAGAGAGATCTGTCACAGCCTGAACGGAATGAAGCTAGAGGACGCTAAGGACTACCTAGGGGACGTCATCGAACAGAAGAGGGCGGTGCCCTACTACAGATATCGAGGTAAGGTCCCGCACAGAAAGCAGCTTCAGGGACACGACGCCGGAAGATACCCGGAGAAGGCTGCGAAAGAGATCCTCAGGATACTCGAGTCTGTGGAGGCCAACGCCGAGTTCAAGGGGCTATACGCGGAAAAGCTCAGGATAATCCACATGGCTGCCCATCATGGCAGAGTGATAAGAAAGTTCATCCCTAGGGCATTTGGCCGGGCCTCTCCATACTACAAGCACCTGACCCATATCGAGGTCGCAGTCGAGGAATACTAATGTCAGTTGTCAAGCGTATTATTCAGGATAGCATCGAACGCGTCAAGGTCGACGAGCTTTTACTTGACGAGTATGAGCAGGCCGGCTACGGTGGCATTCAGCTTACTAAGACGCCTTTGGGCGCCCAGATAAACCTATTCGCTATGAGGCCTGGAAGGGTCATCGGGAAGAGGGGCAGGGCCATCAAGAAGGCGTCGGAGCGTCTCGAGTTCGAGCTCGGGCTCCCCAACCCCCAGATAACTGTGGTCGAGATCGAGGTGCCTGAGATGAATCCTCAGATCATGGCTTCTAGGGTCGCTAACGCCCTTGAGCGTGGCGTCCACTTCAGGAGAGCCATCTTCTGGAGCCTCCGCAGGATAATGGACAGCGGCGCACTGGGATGCGAGGTTATACTAAAGGGCCCACTCAGGAGCGCCAGGTCTAGGTTCGAGAAGGTCGTCGAGGGGTACGTCCCCAAATCCGGTGACCCCGCGCTCACCTATGTTCGCTCCGCCACAATGCACGTTAAGATGAAGCGTGGCGTTCTCGGAGTAACAGTCAGAATAGTGCCCCCTGACGCAAAGTTCCCAGACAAGGTTAACCTAGACAACCTGCCCGAGATCGAGTACCAGCTCCCAATTCCGGAGCCGGTAGCCGAGCCGGAGATGGTTGAAGAAGCTCCGGAGGAGCTGGTAACAGAGGAGTCGGTGACTGAATCCGCAGTGGAGGCGGCTGAACCGGCTGAGCCTGTCGCTGAACCCGAGCCGCTGCTTGAAGAAGAGGCTCCTGTGATTGAAGAGGAAATCATCGAAGAGCCGGAGGCACTCGTAAAGTTAGAGGAGCCGGCTTCGGAAGCAGAGAAAACAAAGCCAGTACCAGCGGAAGAACCTGTTAAGGCAGAGGCGAAGCCTGCTGAGGAAAAGCCTTCGGAGCCATCCGAGGAACCTATAGAGGCTGAAGCGAAGCCTACTGAGGAAAAACCTTCAGAGTCTTCCGAGGAACATGAGGAGAAGGAGGAGTAATAGTTGCCCATTCTCCGCATGAAGGAAATCCGCGAAATGGACTCCGACGAGAAGGAAGAGAAACTCCAGGAGTACAGAACCGAGTTGACCAAGATGAAGACCATGGTCAAGGCTGGCGGCTCCGTGGAGAACCCCGGAAGAGCAAAGGCTCTACGGAAGACTATAGCTAGGATACTCACTGTTATTAACGAGGAGGAGCAGTAGTTGGCTCTCCGTACCCCGCAGAACATCCTCCGGCATGAACTCATAGGCTTGGAGGCAGAGGTCTTGGATTACAGTAACCACTGTAACACAAAGATAAGGGGTACAGTGATCGACGAGACCATGAACACCCTCGTCATCGGTGGCGACGGCGCAAAACGTGTCGCCAAGAAAAACGCTGTGTTCAAATTCAAACTCAACGGTAAATCCGTGAAAGTCGAGGGCAGAGCCCTCGCAGGAAGACCCGAGGACCGGGTCAAGAAAACAATAAAGAGAAGATGGTAGGGCGAGACTATATTTGATGACCCTTAAGAAACCTGAACTAGAATGCGACGAAATCGACTGCCCGTTCCACGGCAGCCTAGCAGTGAGAGGCAGAACCCTAGAAGGAACCGTGGTAAGCACGCGGATGCACAAGAGCGTCGTAGTCCAGATGTCATACACTAGATACGACAAGAAGTACGAGCGGTACGCCCGAATGAGAAGCAGGATCACCGCTCATAGCACGCCCTGCCTGCCTATCAAGCTAGGAGACATAGTTAAGATCGCCGAGTGCAGGCCACTGAGTAAGACAAAGAACTTCGTAGTTGTCGAGATAGTCAAGGAGGCGTAACCGGGTGTCGAAGAGGATAAAGCGTAGGATTCTACCGAGGCGCGGAATCTCTGGCGGTCTAACCATCGGTAGCGTGATCAACTGCGCCGACAACACTGGCGCGAGGCGTCTCAAGATAATCCAGATGATCGGCTACAAGGGCAGGAGGAGAAGGCTGCCCACAATCGGTGTAGGCGACCTAGTCACCGTGTCCTGCCGCGAAGGCACACCAGAGATGAGGAAGCAGCTGTTCAACGCCGTTATAGTAAGACAGAAGCGTCACTACCAGAGAGTCGACGGCACAAGGATACAGTTCGAGGACAACGCCGCAGTGATACTCACACCCGAAGGCACCATGAGGGGTTCAGACATCAAGGGACCCGTGGCGCGGGAGGCTGTGGACCGCTGGGGCAGGCTCGGAAACATCGCGAGGATGGTTGTCTAGATGAGCAAGATAGTCACTAAGCCATCCACGGCAAGGCGTAACATGTACAACGCCCCTAACCACAAGAAGAGGAGATTCATCTCGGCCCCGCTCTCACCGAGTCTGAGGGCTGAGCACGGCACCAGATCAATGCCTGTCGTGGTCGATGACACCGTCACGATCACAAAGGGAGACAGAAAGCTAGCCGAGGGACGCGTACTCAGGGTAGATACCAAGGACGGTAAAATATACGTCGAGGGCGTCACAAGGACAAGGCAGGACGGCTCGACGGTGCAGATTCCTTTGAGGGCAGAGAACGTCATGATCACGAGGCTCCACCTGGATGATCAGTGGAGGAGAGCCATGCTGGAGCGCAAGAGCTTCAGCGCTGAGGAGGATTAAACATGGGAAACAAAGGACCGACGAGGCATCTCAAGCGACATAACAGTCCGTCTTACTGGCCCATTCACCGGAAGAGTGGCGCCTGGTCTGTGCGCACGAGCTCTGGGCCGCATACACTTCACACTTCGATGCCTATCAACGTCGTCATACGAGACCAGCTGAAATACGCTAAGACGGCTAAGGAGGCCAAGATTCTGATTAAAGGGGGAAAGATGACTGTTGACGGCAAGCCTCGGGAAGACGAGAGGTTCCCCGTTGGGCTTATGGATGTAGTCACTTTCCCCGAAACAGGTGAGAGCTTTAGAGTTCTCCCTGACCATGGTGGGAAGCTCAGGCTTCTACTTATTACCGCGGACGAGGCAAAGTTCAAGCTTGTGAGGATTACAGGGAAGACGACGCAGCCAGGCAGAAAGACGCAGCTAAATCTCCACGACGGGCAGAACATCGTTGTCTCGGCGGAGGCAGACAACTTCAAGGTCGGCGATGTCCTCAAGATAAAGATCCCAGAGAAGGATGTCGTGGATCACATAGAGTTCAAGGAGATGCAGCAGAGCATTGTCACAGGCGGCCGCAGCCAGGGCACGCAGGGAATGATCATTGGCTTGGGGCCTGAGCCAGGCTGGAAGAAGACCTGTAGCATAAGAACCCTTGAAGGTGAGGATATCAGAACCCTCTCTCAGTACGTTTTCGTCGTAGGCTCAAAGGAGCCCGTTATCACGCTTAACGCTGGTGAAGAGTAGTGTCTGAAAATCCCATGAAACAGATGAAGATCGGTAAGGTCGTCGTCAACATCTCAGTAGGCGCATCCGGCGAACCTCTGGACAACGCCATGACTATACTACGGCAGATAACCGAACAAGAACCATGCCAGCGGACAGCGAAGCAGACAATCAGGCAGTGGGGTATACGAAAGGGAGAACCCGTGGCCTGCCTGGTTACGCTACGAGGAGAGAAGGCCGACGAGTTCATCCGGAAGGCGTTCCGCGCTGTGAGGAACACTGTGAACCCCCGCAGCTTCGATAATGACGGAAACTTCGCTTTCGGTATCAAGGAGCACATCGATATACCTGGAACCAGGTACGACCCTAAGCTTGGCATCATAGGGATGGATGTAATGGTTACCGTCGAGAGGCCAGGTTACAGGGTCAGCAGGAGGAAGAGGGCTGGGTCCAAGGTAGGGAGCAGCCACAGAGTGACCCCAGATGAGTCTATCAAGTACATCGAGAAGACGTACGGGGTTAAGGTAGGTCAAGATCAATGAGCAACCAAATCCAACCCAAGGAAAGGCACTACGGCAAGGGTAGCCGCGGGTGCGTCAGGTGCGGCACCAGACAGGGCCTCGTCAGACGCTACGGCATCAACCTGTGCCGTCAGTGCTTCCGCGAAGTAGCGGAGAAGATGGGTTTCAAGAAGTATAGGTGAATGTATTGGATCCCCTAGTTAACGCGCTTGACACCATCATGTCCCACGAGGGAAGGCGGAGGAACGAGTGCATCATCACTCCCGCCTCTGGCCTTGTGGGCCATGTGCTCCGTCTCATCCAGAGCAAGGGCTACGTGGGTGAGATCGAGTATATCGATGATGGTCGTCAGGGAAAGTTCAGGGTCCAGCTGTTCGGCAGGATAAACGAGTGCCGCGCGGTTACTCCCCGGTTCAAGACCAGGGTCTCCGAGATGGAGAAATGGGAGAAGCGGTACCTGCCAAGCAGGAACCTTGGAACCGTGATCCTCAGCACCCCTAAGGGCGTCATGGATCACAACCAGGCTAAAGAAGAGAACGTGGGCGGCGTACTGCTGGCCTACGTCTATTAGGTGAAAAGATGTGACTGTTCAGATAGTAGAAAACACTGTAACGGTACCCGATGATGTAGACCTGACCCTTGATGGATATAAGGTCGCAGTCACAGGAACCAACGGGAAGATAGAGCGAGACTTTGCGCACGCGAACCTGAAGCTCGCCTATCAGGACAAGGTCCTCCGCGTGTATGCCGAGAACCCCCGGAAGAAGCAGGCATCCCTAGTCAACACAATATCGAGTCATGTGAAGAACATGATCAAGGGCGTGACCGTGGGCTTCACGTACAGGCTCAAGATAGTGTTCATCCACTTCCCCATGAACATCCAGATTCGGGGAAACAAGGTTGTGATAAACAACTTCGTGGGCGAGCAGAGAGCCAGGGAAGCTAAGATAATCGAAGGGGTAACGGTTCAGGTCGACGGGGACGACATCATAGTCACGGGCTCGGACATAGAGAAAGTAGCCCAGACGGCGGCTAACATCCAGCAGTCCACGAGTATCCGTAACAAGGACCTACGCAAGTTCTTGGACGGGTTATACGTGTACAGGAAGGAGTGAGGCGAATGAGCGAAGATAAAAAGAGGTTAATGAGGCTTAGGAAGAGGATGAGCCAGAAGCGGCCTCACTTCAAACGGTTCGAGTCATGGAGATTCGTAAGGATCAAGGATCAGTGGCGTAAACCCACGGGCATAGACAACAAGATGCGCACCGAGGAGCAGGGTTGGCCAAAGTCTGTGAAGATCGGATACCGTGGGCCGGCCGCGGTTCGAGGCCTCCACCCTTCAGGGAAGGAGGAAGTAACCGTGTGGAACCCAGCTGACGTGGAGAAGGTCGACGCCGAGACGCAGGCCGCCAGGATCGGTGGCACAGTCGGCGGAAAGAAAAGGGAAGCCATAAAAGAGAAGGCTGAGGAGCTTAACGTCCATATACTCAACCCCGGCGTAGTGGAGACCGAGGACGAGTTCGAGGAGCTAGTCGACGAGGAAGAGGAGGAAGAAGAGGAATGAACCTACGAAGCCAGCGGAGACTAGCGGCGGATGTTCTTGGATGCGGCGTCCACAGGGTTTGGATCAACCCTGAGAAGGCGGACGAGGTGAGCATGGCTATCACCCGCGAGGAGATAAAGAAGCTCGTCAACGAGAAATCCATAAAGGCTCTCCCCGAGAACAGCCAGAGCAGAGGAAGGGCTCGCGTCCTCGCCGCGAAGAAGAAGAAAGGCAGGCGCATCGGCCAGGGCTCCAAGAAGGGAAAGAAGTTCAGCGTGGTGCCCCGGAAGACCCGGTGGATGAACCGGATAAGGGCGCAGCGCAGGAAGCTCATGGAGCTGAGGGAGAAGAGGATAATCGCGGTGAACACGTACCGCAGTCTCTACAGGAAGGCGAAGGGCGGAGAGTTCAGGAGCATCGCCGAGCTGGAGCGGTATATAAACGACAACAACCTGAGGAGGCGTACCTTTGGCTAAAGGGCCAAACTACCGCGTCCCCTACAGGCGCAGGAGGCAGAAGAAGACTGACTACGCCGCCAGGAGGGTGCTGGCAACATCTGAGCACCCGAGGTTTGTCGTGAGGGTCTCGGACAGTAGCATCATCGTTCAGGTGGTGAAGTCCGAGATAGAGGGAGACTATGTTCTAGCCCAGGCGAGCAGCAGCGAGCTGAAGAAGGGCTACGGCTGGATGGCTAGCGGGAAGAACGCCCCGGCGGCGTACCTCCTAGGGCTGCTGGCCGGTAAGAAGGCTCTCGCGGCAGGCGTAGAGCACGTAAACCTAGACATGGGGCTCAAAAAGGCAACCACGGGCAACAAGGTGTTCGCGGTGGCGAAGGGAGCCATAGACGCCGGGCTTGACATTCCATGCGACAGCGATATCATTCCGCCGCCGGAGAGGATAAACGGCAGCATAATCGCAGAGTACGCTGAGAATATGGAAGACCCCCTAGAGTATGAGAGAAGGTTCTCGGTTTATCTCCGTCGTGGACTGAGACCTGAGGCCCTCACAGGCCACTTCGAGGAGGTCAAAGCACGCATAGAGGAGAACAAATTTGAGTAGAAGACGGGAGAACCCGCTGGACAACTGGGTCCCTAAGACCCAGCTAGGTAAACAGGTGTACGAGGGGCAGGTCTCCTCGATATACGAGATCTTCGAGGAAGGCCTAAGGATCAAGGAAGTCGAGATCGTGGACGTGCTCGTGCCCGACCTCAGAGACGAGGTTATTAATATCAACCTCGTCCAGAAGCAGACCGACGCAGGCGAGTCAAGCAGGTTCACGGCGCTCGTCGCCGTGGGCAACAGCGCAGGCCTGATCGGAGTCGGACTGGGGAAGGCGCGAAGAGTGCGGAACGCCATCGAGAAAGGCATCCGGCTAGCCAAGCTCGGCCTACACCCGATAAAGATGGGGTGCGGAAGCTGGGAGTGCGACTGCGGCGAAGGCCATACTCTGCCTTTCAAGGTGGTGGGTAAGGCCGGTAGCGTGATTGTTACTCTGCTGCCGGGGCCGCAGGGCCTCGGGCTCGTCGCCGGAGACACCGCCAAGGTGGTGCTCAAGATGGCCGGGGTAAAGGACTGCTGGAGCAAGAGCATCGGCAAGACCACGACCACGAACAGCTTCGCTTTCGCCACACTAGAGGCGCTCAAGCAGACCATGAGCATAATGACTCCAAGGGACTGGACGTGATATAGATGGAGAAGAAGAGCCTACTAGCCATCAGGATTAGAGGCACCATCAACGTCACCCAAAGGGTCAAGGACACGCTCAGGATGCTAAGGATAGACCGCAACAACTACGCTACGCTGCTGGACGACAGGGCCGACTACCAGGGAATGCTTCAGAAGGCGAAGGACTATATCACCTGGGGAGAGCCCGACCTGGAAACCATCAAGGTCATGCTGGAGAAGCGCGGAGAGGCGCCGGGCGGGGCGAGGCTCACTGACGAGTACGTCAAAGAGGTCGGGTACGAGAGTATCGAAGCTCTAGCCGAGAAGCTCCTAACATGCGAGGCTGACATCAACAAGCTCGAAGGCATAAAGCCGTTCTTCAGGATGCACCCCCCAAAGAAGGGGTTCAGGAAAAGCGTTAAGCGTCCCTACAGGAGCAAGGGCGAGCTCGGTTACAGAGGCGAAGCCATAAACGAGCTGGCCAGGAGAATGTGCTAGAGATGCCCCATAAACTACGTAAGGTCAGGAAGCAGCGCGGCAGCCGGTACATGGGCTGGGGCCAGGTTGGCCAGCACAGGAAGTCCGGCGCACGTGGCGGTAAAGGCAAGGCGGGCGGACGGAAACACTTCTGGATCAGGACCGTCAAGTACGAGAAGGAACGCTACCGTAAGGTGGGGTTCCTGCCGCCGTCTGCCAAGGTGCCTAGAGACGCCACCGTGAACGTGGGTGAGCTCAAGGACCTCGCCATGAAGGTGATAGGCGAATACGGCATCAAGGGCGGTAACGAGCTTGACCTGTCTGCCCTCGGAATCGGCAAGCTCCTGGGGAGAGGAAGCGTCGGCGTGCCGCTAAAGGTGAAGGTGGCTTACGCGACGATGAGCGCCCAGGAGAAGATTGAAGAAGCCGGCGGCTCTATCATAGAGCCGTAGAGGGACGACAATTGCGGTTCCTTGACCTGTTTAAACCGATTTCGCCGTTAATCCCAGAGGTTAAGCCGCCGCAGAAAAAGGTCGCATTCAACACACGGCTGATGTGGACACTAGCGGCGCTTGTCATCTACCTTGTGATGTCTGAGACGCCTCTATACGGCGTCACCCAGGAGGGCGTAGACCCGTTCTCCACGTTGAGGATAATCTTCGCGTCTAACCGAGGCACCCTCATGGAGCTGGGCATCGGCCCTATAGTCACTGCGGGCCTGATCATACAGCTGCTGGCGGGCTCTGATATAATCAGCTTCGACAGGTCGAGCCCGGAAGACAGAGGGCTGTTCACGACCGCGAGCAAGTTCTTCTCTTTCATAATGGTCATAATGCAGGCCGGCCTCTACATCATTGGAGGCGTCTACGGCGACATCTCCACAAAGCAGGCTGTACTGATATTTGTTCAGCTACTGGCGTCGGGCCTCGTATTAATGATGCTCGACGAGCTTGTGCAGAAGGGCTGGGGCATCGGCAGCGGAATCAGCCTGTTCATCGTGGCGGGCATCACCCAGAACATCTGGTGGATGAGTTTCAGCATTGCGCCGTCGCCTTATGACGCCTATGGCAGGGCGTATGGGGCTATCGTGGCGTTCGTGCAGAGCATTCTGCAGCGTCTGCCTCTGCAGGACTGGTTCTACCGCGTGAGTTCCCCTGACATGGTAGGGTTCTTCACGACTCTGGTAGTCTTCGCGTTCGTCGTGTACGTGGAGGGAATGAGGGTCGAGATACCAATCAGTCATAGTAGCTACAGGGGCTACAGGAGTAAGATGCCGATTAAGCTGCTTTACGTCAGCAACATCCCGGTTATATTGGCTTACGCGATGTTCGCGAACTTTCAGCTGATAGGCCAGTTCACGTGGACTCGGTGGAACCAGGATAACAGTAACTTCTTCCTGAACATGCTGGGAATGTACAACAAGACACAGGGAGGTACCACCCCCATCGGAGGGCTGGCGTATTACACTACTTCGCCTGGGAGTCTCAGCGGCGTCGTAGCTGACCCTGTGAAGGCTTTTCTGTACCTGTTGATAGTGGTTGGGTTCTGTGTGCTTTTCAGCGTCACGTGGCTGGAGATAGGCGGGCTCGGCGCGGACCAGATGGCGGATCAGCTGCTTCAGTCTGGGATGCAGGTCTCGGGTTTCAGGAGGAGTAAGAGGCCGCTTGAGAGGCTGCTGAACAGGTATATCCCGACGATCACGGTGATAGGTGGTATGATCATAGGTGCTCTCGCGGCTTTCAGCGAGTTCTTCGGAGTCTTCGGCTCGGGGATGGGCGCGCTGCTGGCTGTGAGCATACTGTACCAGTACTACCAGACGATGGTGCAGGAGCAGGTGGAGGATCTGTACCCGTTCCTGCGTGGCGCCTTCGGGTAGCCTCCTTTCCCTTTTTAGCAGGTAACCCAAAGCAAGCATTTTCCGGGTTTTTTCCCTTACTTAGGATCATTACTTGATTTACTGTATGAAGGCGCCCAAAATGTGTCATGATTCCCCGGTTATTACGTACGTTTTTGCGTAGATCAGGATCGGAAATAGCTGTTTTTCAGGCTTATTTTCTGGCTGGAGCCTGTTTCCTCGCTTATCGGGGGTACCCCCTCCCCCCCGGTAATCATCGGCGACACTAGGGAACTTTTTAAGTAGTTGATGCAACCCACATGCAATATTGGGAAAAAATTTTTAGATACTTTTTATGCGGCTGACGGTGTAATCCTATGCCATGAGGACTGTGAAGCTCTACGACGGTGACCATTATCTCAGAGAGTTCGAGGCGGTTGTCGTGTCTGTCGATGAAAATGGGGTTGAGCTGGATAGGACCTGTTTCTACGCTGAGGCGGGTGGGCAGGCGGGGGACTCCGGGGCGCTGAACGGATTGAGGGTGGTGGACACGCAGATGGTGGGTGACCGCATCGTGCATGTCATGGAAGATGCGTCTGCTTTGAATCCAGGTGACTCGGTGGTGGGCGCAATAGACTGGGATCGGCGTTTCAGGATTATGCGGCTTCATACCGCGTCTCATATCATGGAGTATTTTCTCTGGCGTCGTTTTGGCTTTATGAAACGCACAGGCTCCTTCGTCGACGAAAAGAAGGACAGGGCCGACTACGTCCACGAGGACAGGCTGGACCCGGATACCTTGAAGCAGGTGGAGTCGGACACCAACGAGTTCCTCGCGGAGGGCCACCCTGTTAAGATAGAAGTCGACGACGAGGGCATGCGTCACTGGAGCTGCGGGCCTGTGGAGATGCTTTGCGCGGGAGCCCATGTGAGGAACACAAGTGAGATAGGGGCCGTCAAGCTGAAGCGTAGGAATCCGGGCCGCGGCGAGGAGCGGGTGGAGACAAGCCTCGCGGAATAGCAATATTTTATTATAGCTTCAATCCGTTATCAGCCTCATGTTCCAGCCACCACGCGGAACTAGAGATTACCTCCCCGAGGACCAGTTGAAGAAGAACTGGGTAATGGATAAGGTGCGGGAGGTCTACGAGTCCTACGGCTACGAGCCGCTGGACACGCCGGCCTTCGAGTACCTTGAGATGTTACAGATCAAGAGCGGGGAGGACATACTGAACCAGGTGTACGCCTTCAAGGACAAGTCAGACAGGGAGCTGGCTCTACGCTTCGAGCATACAGCCAGCACAGTCCGCGTGGTGTCCTCGCATCGCGACCTCCAGATGCCTTTCAAACGCTACATAATAGGCCCCACTTGGAGGTACGAGAGGCCAACCGAGACTCGTTTCAGGGAGTTCTTGCAGGCGGACGTGGACATCTTCGGCGTCGAGAGCAGCATCGCTGACGCCGAGGTGATATCCGCCGTCGTCGAGGCGTTCAGCAGGCTTGGCTTCGAGGGCTTCACCATCTATCTCAACGATAGAAGGGTCCTCAGGGCGATCGTGGAGTTGGCTGGCATCTCCCCCGAGAACAGTACGGATGCTATACGTGCCGTTGACAAGATCAAGAAGATTGGAAGAGACGGAGTCATCGAGGAGCTCAGAGGGGTGTCGCCCTACGAGGAGGCTTCGATAAAGCTGTTAGACCTGGCTAGTCTGAAGGGAGAGCCTCTGGAAGTCATAGCCTCAGCTAAACAGATGCTGAATGAGTACCCCGAGGGGGTCAAGGGCTGTGAGGCGCTGGAAGACCTGATTAAGTATGCTGAGGGGTTCGGCTTCGCTGAGTACATCGAGGTTGACCTCAGCCTAGCCAGGGGCCTCGACTACTACACTGGACCCATCTTCGAGGTCTTCGCCAAGGGATACGAGGAGTACAGCAGCCTCGCGGGCGGCGGCAGATACGACGAGATAGTCGAGCTCTTCGGCGGCGAGCCGACGCCTGCGACCGGAATCTCATTCGGCGTGGACAGAGTAACCATGATCCTTGAGGAGAAGGGGGCGTTCAAGGGCTTGTCATTGGGCGCGGATGTCTATGTTGCGCCTGTCAACGAGGGAGTCGTCCTGAAGGCAATAGAGATAACTCAGTCACTTAGAAAGGCCGGCGTCTCCACCATCGTCGATCTGATGAGTCGCCGCCTCGGCAAGCAGTTCGAGTACGCCAACAAGAAAGACATCCCAACAGTGGTGGTTGTAGGCGAGAAGGACCTCGCGGAGGGTACCGTCACCGTCAGGGACATGAAGACGGGTGAACAGACGAAGGTGGCTCTAGGCGAGCTGGTGTCCCATCTGTGCGGCTAGAACCTTCTCTCAGATAACCCGTAGTAGAGTATCTCTCCACGGCGGTCCACGACCGCCAGCTTCAACTCTTTTTCACAGCTCTCAGACTCCTTCAATGCATCCAGCATGTCTTTGACGTCCTCGGGCTGACCCTCTGAGATGATCTTCACTAGGTACTTCGGCGGCTCCTTCCGGTACATCCCTCTCTCGTAGACGATGAAGTCTGTTTCTCCTTTCACCGCCTGTGCCACGAACCCCCTGAGCCTGAGGTCTCTGTAAACGATGAAGCGGGTCCAGACGTGGGTGTCCAGCGCCGTGTAGTGTACAAGGAGATCCTGGAAGGTCTGTTTCTCGTTGGACGCCTCGTCCACGACGCTGAGCTTCCCTCTCTCGACGTTGAACAGGGTCTCGCAGGGCTTTAGCCTGAGGGGGGCGTTCTTCTCTCTTTCGCCGTAGCCGTCATTATACATGCTGTCCGCCTCGCTCTGGGCGGGCACCACCACCTCTCCGTGGCTGAGGACGGCTACGAAGGGCTGCATCAGAGGAATGGGTGGGGGAGCCCCTCAAATAGGTTGCGTGAGGTAACCCAAAGAATTATTCCCGTATCGGCGAGCAGTAACCTTAGATTGCCTGAACGCCTGCTCGTCATAACGGAGAAGCCCAGCTCGGCTAGACACATATCCCAGGCGCTGGACGACTCAGGGAAGCCGATGACACTCAGCGAGAGAACCGTGCAGTACCACGTCGCCCACAGAGGCGGCGACGAGCTGATAGTCGTGTCGGCTCTAGGCCACCTCTACGCGCTGGCTCAGACGGGACGCGGCTGGAGCTACCCCGTCTACGATATGAAGTGGGTGCCAGCCGACCAAGCTCAGAGGGCGAACCCAAGGACCAAGGCACACATAGACGCGATCTCATCCATAGCTCAAGGCGTGGACCGCTACGTCAGCGCATGCGACTACGACATAGAGGGCAGCCTCATCGCCTACAACGTCCTAAAGTACGCGGTTGGTGAGCACAGCCTCGGCAGGTCGCGCAGGATGCTGTACAGCACCCTGACAGTGCAGGAACTTGTGAAGGCTTGGGACAGCATGCAGCCCACCCTAGACTACCCCGTGATAGCGGCGGGCAAGGCGAGGCACGAGACAGACTGGCTGTTCGGCATCAACCTGAGCAGGGCGCTCACACTCTCCGTGCGGAAAGCCACGGGCAGCCACAAGACGCTGAGCATCGGCAGGGTCCAGGGCCCCACACTGGGCTTCATCAAGGACCGGGAGGCGGCGATCCAGAGCTTCGTACCAGTCCCCTACTGGAAGGTAGACGCATCGACCGAGATCGACGGCGAGGCTTATCCGCTGGAGTACGAGAAGCCGCGGCTTGAGAGGGAGGTACACGCCAAGGAGCTGGCTGCGGCGTGCCGAGGAAAGCAGGGGACGGTGAAGGCGCTGGAGTCGAGCGAGGAGAGGCAGCCTCCCCCGCCCCCCTTCAACCTGGGCGACCTGCAGAGGGAGGCGTACCGGGTGTTCAAGATGAGCCCCAGCACAACGCTGAAGGTAGCCGAGAAGCTCTACCTCGGAGCCCACCTGAGCTACCCGAGGACGAGCAGCCAGAAGCTCCCCCCCACGATAGACTTCAAGGAAATACTCAAAGGTTTAGCACGGAACCCGAGCTACGCGAAGCAGGCTGAGACCATCCTGCAGCAGGGAACACCGGAGCCGAGGCAGGGTAAGAAGGACGACCCCGCCCACCCGGCGATCCACCCGACGGGCTCTCACCCTAGACGGCTCGGCGACGCCGAGAAAAAAGTGTATGATCTCGTGGTGAAGCGTTTCCTCGCCTGCCTCAGCGCCCCTGCTTTCAGGAAGAAGATGCAAGCCTCCGTGGACGTGAACGGCTACCTCTTCTACATGAAAGGCTCAAGGACAGTCGAAAGAGGCTGGATAGACGTCTACGCACCGTACCACGAGGACAAGGAGCTCATCCTCCCAGAGCTACACGTCGGCATGACGTTGCCCGTGTCCAAACTGTCAACTAGGCGCAGCTACACCAACCCGCCTCCGAGGTACAACGCAAGCAGCCTGCTGAGGCAGATGGAGACCAAGGAGATCGGCACCAAGGCGACCAGGACAAACATCATCGAGACCCTGCATAAACGGGGCTATGTCGAGGGCAGCACCCTGAAGATAACCGACCTCGGCTACTCGATAGCCGAGACCCTAGAGGAGTACTGCCCGGAGATCATGGGCGTCGAGATGACTCGCAGGCTTGAGGAGGAGCTCGACGAGGTTCAGCGCGGCGGCAGGAACCCGGAGGAGGTTGTGGAATCAGCCGTCAAGACGCTGGACCCCGTACTCAGGCGGTTCAAGGAGATGGAGAAGGAGATCGGCGCGTCCATCAGCGAGACCCTCACCGAGATACTGCGGAAAGAAAACTACCTAGGAAGATGCCCCAGCTGCGGCGACGGGGAGATACATATCCGCCGAAACCCCCGCACCGGGAAGCCGTACGCATCATGCACCAACGAGAGATGCAGCCAGAGCTACTCGCTGCCCCAGCGAAAGAAGGTGTACCCCACGGGCAGGCGTTGCCCTTCATGCGGAGCCCCCGTGATCCGGATGTACTACCACCGCAAACCATGGGACCTGTGCCTTAACCCCGAGTGCCCGACGAAGAAGGAGGGGCAGCGGTGAAGGGGTGCAGGGTCTGCGGAAAGGAAACAGTGGAAGGCTCGGTCTACTGCGACCGCCACATGGCTGCCTACGATAACCTAGAGAAAGCATACGCGAAGTGGAGGGTAGCCCTGGAAGTGAACTGGGAGGAATACCTTGAGAAGGTCCAGAAACTACCGGGAACAGGGAAATGGGTGAAAGAGGTAGCCCAAGACGTCCTCTCGGGCTAGCCCTCAGTCTCCTCGAAGCTGATCTCCCAGCGGCTGTTCCTGCCGTCCCTGATCCACGTGCCACCGAGCGTCTTCATCGCGTCGTTGATGGGGCCCCACAGGTCGCCTAGGAACTTCTTCGGGCTCACAGAGACCATGCCCTCGTTCTCCTCGACGTCAACGAGCGCGAGATCAACTCCCGCAGCCTCGAGTCTAGCCCGGCTGTCCTGTTGCTGCGGCGGCCAGTCCTCTTCCTCGGCTTGAACCACCGTGGGCGCGGCGCCCGCCGTCCTGCCTACAGAAAGCACGATGCCTATCTTTGAGCCGCAATCAGGGCACGTTATCCACGTGATCTTGTTGTTTTTCGCGCTCATGCCTGTAATCACTATCGCTGGGTAACTAAAAAAATACGCGCCCGTGGTTAACTTTATAGCCGCTAACACGGCTAGGGGTGTATTTCGTCGGTGGATTTGATGGAGTCACTGCGGGAGATATTCAGCTTCATGAAGGGCAACGTCCTCGTGATGACTGCCTGCGAATGCGTCTGGAGGTCCACCATCGACATCATATGGCCGTTCCTCCCCCTCTACGTGCTCAGCCTCGGAGGCAGCTACGAGACCATAGGCGTCATCACAGCCATAGGGAACCTGGCGAGCCTCATACTTTACCCCCTGGGAGGATACATCGCGGACTACCAGGGCAGGATCAAGCTGATAGGCTACATGACCTTCGCCTACGGCGCGGCGTTCCTGGTCAACGCTTTCACCGACACTTGGCAGTGGCTCGCCGTGGGCATGTTCCTGCAGAGCCTCGTGACGTTTTACTTCCCCGCGAGGCAGGCACTCATAGCCGACAGCATACCGCCCAAGAAGAGGGGCATCGGCTTCGCGGCAACGGTGGCTATTCCGAGTGCCTTCGGCATCGCGGCGCCTGTGCTTGGTGGCTGGCTCATCGAGACCTACGGCATCGGCAGGGCGATGAAGGGTCTCTACTTCAGCGGCTTCTGGATAGCCTCAGCCATTGCGCTCTTCAGGCTCAGGTACCTCAGGGAGACAGTCGAGAACCCACGGAAGCTTGAGCTCAGCGTGTCGAGGATACCGGGGCTCATCGCGGAGTCGTATCGAAGCGTCTTCGACGTTCTAGGCGATATACCGCGGAGGCTCTACACACTGTCCTTTCTTGTGTCCATCAGCGTCTTCTTCGCCAGCCTAACAAGCTCTTTCTGGGTGGTAAGGGCCACCGAGATTATAGGGCTCAGCATACAGCAGTGGGGCACCGTGATGCTGGTATCGGGGCTCGTGAGCGTCGTCCTCGGCATACCCGCGGGCATCGTCGTGGACAGGCTCAGCAAGAAGTGGATAGCGGGGCTGTGCCTTATACTCGGCTCCGCCCAGTGCATCCTCTTCCTGCAGTGCCAGACATACCTCCACGTCGTCGCCCTCGCCGCGTTCACGACCCTCACCAACGCCTTCATGAACCCGTCGTTCCAGAGCCTCTTCGCAGACATGACTCCCCGCGAAAAGAGAGGCAGGGTACTCGCCTCCATCGGCGGAGGCGGCGTCTGGCTGATGAAAGGCGCCTACGGGAGCGGAATCCTCGGCAGGACCATGCAGACCGTCGGCTCCTTCCTCAGCGGCTACCTCTACAACTATAACAGCTCATATCCATGGATATTACTGTCCGCTGCCCTGCTAGTCTTGGGCGTCCTGTTCATCGCCTTGGTTGAGGAGCCCAAGGTCGCCGAGATATAGCGAATCCAATAATTTTTACGTTGTTTCAATCGAATACTAGCGTTTTAACAGAGGAAACATCGTAAAACCCGCTTACTCTGTATATACTGTAAAGACTATTATAGCCATTGAGCCGTTTATTAGTTCGAGTGGTGGCCCGCATGAGTGCACAGATAACAGAGTACAAGTGCCCGTACTGTGAACGGAAGTCGGCCAGCCCAGGCGGAGTGCGTTTCCATGTAAAGCTGACGCACCCCGACAAGCTGGAAGAGTTCAACGCGAGGTACTACCCTGACATGGAGGCAAGGTTCAAGGCGTCCTTCTCGGAGTAGCCAAGATAAACCCCATTTTTATGGAAAACCGGCTGCACCTTCTACATCTACGGAGACCACCCGCTGAATATTATAAAAAAAAGGTATGGAATCGGCTTACAATCTACCCTGTTCCTTCTATGACGATCTGGAACGAAAAGTCCTCGATACCTGTTATGCCGCTCGACACGTCAAGCGTTATGACTGCCTCCACCGCCTCGCCCATCGACAGCGCGTACCCTTCACGGCTCCACGAGACTGTGAGGTAGCCAGCCGCCTCAGGGGGAGCCCAGCCGTACACGGACATGCTTAAACCCATCTCCGCGTTTCCCTCGTTCTTAACGTACACCGTCTTTGTCACGGTGTCCCCCGGCTCCGGCGTCCCCCAGTCCAGCGAGGACACCTGCTGCGTGCACCCCTGATCAGAGTACACGCCTACATCCACCACCTTGATGGAGCCAGAGTTGTCCAGAGTCTTCGAGGACGTCAGCAGACCATGCACCCCCAGGCTCGCCGCCAGCGACGCGATTAAAACAGCAAAGGCAAGGGGCTTCTTTAATCCACTTTTAAGCACGCCCGCTATCTCTGTCACCCATCTGCGATAGATTCGGTGAAAACTAAATTGATGCTGTCCCCCGGTGATCACTGGACCCGGTGAAAGACCAAAGAGGTCTCAGGCTGATCAATGAGCGGTTGAAGGTTAACCAGTTCCCTCGACTACGATCTGGAACGAGAAGTCGTTCACACCGGTGATGCCGCTAGAGACCTCCAACGTGACGGTGGCTCCAACCACCTCATCCTCAGATAGAACCGTGCTCTCCTGGTCCCACGAGACCGTGAGGTAGGCATCCACACCCGAAGGAACCCAGGTGTTAGCTGACATGCTTAAGGTCATCTCCGCGTTGCCCTCGTTTTTAACGTATATCGTCCTTATCACTGTGTCCCCCGGATCTGGTGTGCCCCAGTCCAGTGACGATATAGGCGTCGTACACGCCAGATCAGAGTAAACCCCGACATTTATCCCCATAATAGAGCCAGAGCTGCTGAGGGTCTTCGAGGCAGTCAACACTCCGAAGACTCCCATCCCCATGCCCGCGAAAAGCGAGGCGATGATCACTCCAAAAGTCAGTATCTTTTTTGATTCTCCCCTTATCATGCTGGTCATTCCCGTCCCCCAGTCACCGATAGTACGGGCAATCGCTAAAAGCGATTATGGATAACGGTTCGTGGCGCATCGTTTTTTTTAGCTAATAACAAATTTTTTTTAGTTTTAGTGTATTTCTAGGGCGCTTTTTGTGTTAGTTTCCTTTGATTTTGATGGTATTTCCACAAATATATGGAAAAACCCAAGTTCGCCACAGATGTTATTAATCCTCCTATGTAAAGTAGGCGCGCCATCCCAGTGTTGTCCGAGTTAGCCCTGAAGAAGGACTGGATGCCACTCACGAGGGCCTGTACATAGTCGCCAGAGAACAGCGTGCCCGCTAGATATACTATGACTACGCTTGCGATCAACGCGTGGAGGGTCATCTTCTCCTTCAAGTCACGCCGCCTTCGGAGAGGGCGGAGGCTCCGGGAAAGCATGATCTATGGTCGATGGTTTGCTGTAAGCTGAGTCCCCGTTTTCCGGGTACCTGCCTATGATTAAAAGCGATTATGGACCATGGCTGGGCAATTTCTCTCGGCGTTGAAGGAGAATCTTATAAAACCTTGGCGAGTAAAGCCATGTTGATTGTATGAAGATAACTGACCGCGTCTATCTCGCCGGCGGAGCCGGCTTCGGGTACTCGGCGCCGGGGGACTGCAACGTCTACCTTATCGACGGCGGTGATGAGCTCGCCCTCGTGGACACTGGCGGAGGCAACGGCGTAGAGGACATCTTGAGAAACGTGAGGGGCATGGGCTTCGACCCGGGAAAGATCAGTGTAGTGTTCAGCACACACTGCCACTTCGACCACATCGGAGGCAACCACGCCGTGAAGGAGGCCACAGGCTGCAGAATCGTGGCCCACGAGGCGGATAAGGAGAGCATCGAGGCACGTGGTGAGCTGGCTCTCTACGATATGGCTCTAATACGTGGTCTGAGGTTCGAGGCGGAGAAGGTGGACGAGGTGTTGAATGACGGCGACACGTACCTTGTTGGCGATGTGTCTCTTGATGTGATCCACACCCCGGGGCACACCCCCGGCTGCATGTCTCTCCTCATGAAGGAGAACGAGAAGAGGAGCATCTTCTGCGGCGACGTTGCGGGCGCCAACGGGAGGCTCGGCTTCATCAACGGCCCGGGTTTCAACCTCGGCGACTGGAAGAGGTCCATACGTAAGCTCGTCTCACTCAGGCCTGACAGGCTGTACCCGGGGCACAACACGTTCCTGCTAGACCAGGCTACGGATCACCTGAAGGTCTACGACCAGAAGATGAACGCTGCCTGGACGACGATAGTGACGGAAGTAGGCTAGGCAGTGGAGCAACCCAGCAGGCAGACGGTTCTAGAGAACCCCTCGCTTAAGGACGCCGCGCAGGCCGTGAAGGCGGGTGTGGCGAGGCACCGGACGGTAATCATCGCTGGGATGTGCAGCGTCGAGTACGAGGGCAGAGCCAGCTCGAAGCTTGAGCCCGGTGAACGGGTGGTGATGTTCAAGCCTGACGGCTCGGCTCTGGTTCACCGGCCGAAGGACTATTCGCCTGTGAACTGGCAGCCCTCGGGCTCTCTCTTCAGGACGAGGCTCGACGAGAAGGGCCTCGTGGTCAGAGTCTACAGGCGGAAGGAGCACGAGACCATGGAGATCGTATTCACGGAGCTGACGCTCGTCGCTGTGCTGGACCTCGTCGACGCGGGTGAGTTCAGCCTCTACGCTTCCGAGAGCGACATGCAGGAGGCCATCCTGTTCAAGCCGGAGATTCTTGAGGAGGGGTTCAGGCCGATAACAAAGGAGATGCCTGTGGACCCGGGCTTCATCGACATCATCGGCGTGGATACGGAGAACAACCTCACTGTGGTGGAGATTAAGCGGGTGAAGGCGTCCAAGGACGCCGTGAACCAGCTTAAGAAGTACATGGACGTCATCGACCTCGACGAGGGGCGGCCCGTGAGAGCCATCCTCGTTGCACCGGATCTGGCGAAAGGGGCAGAGAAGCTGCTCAAGGAGTACGGCTACGAGTTCAAGCAGTTATCGCCTCAGCGGTGCTCAGAGGTGCTTAAAGAGAAAAAAGGCAAGCCATTAACCGCTTTCTTCGGCTAAATTTCATAAAAAGAAGGGGATAAATCCCCTAGATGATGTCCAGATCCTTACCTATTGTCTCGATCTTACCGATGACCGAGTCAAGCTGCTCCCTCGTGAGCTTGGCGTGCATCTGAACCCTTATCCTCGAAAGGTCGCGGGCGACCATCGGGAACACTATAGGGACGACGAAGACCCCAGCCTCGTAGAGCCTGTCCGACAGCGCCTTGGCCTTGTGGCTCTCGCCGACGATTATCGGTATGATGGGCGTCTGACTGTTCCCAGTGTTGAAGCCTAGGTCCTGCACCGCCTTCTTGAAGTAGTTGGTGTTCTTCCAGAGGTTCTTCACGTGCTGGGGCTCGTTCTCCAGTACGTCGATGGCGGCGATGGTGGCTGCCACGACGGCGGGCGGGTGGCTGCTGCTGAGAAGCCATGTCCGGCTCTTGTTCCAGGCGAACTTGGCCAGCGCGTCGCTGCCCGAGATATGGCCGCCGATGGTGCCGTAAGCCTTGCTGAATGTGCCCATCTCGACGTGCACCTCCTTGTGGGTGAGCCCGAAGTGGCTGACGATACCTCTACCGCCTTTCCCCAGTACACCCTCGCCGTGAGCATCATCGACGTAGATCATTGCACCGTGCTCGGCGCCGATCCTCGCAACCTCGTCCAGAGGCGCCATGTCGCCGTCCATGCTGAAGACGCCGTCTGTGATGATCAGAATCCTGCGGTAGCTTGGGCTATGCTTCTCGGCCTCGTCGAGGACCTCCGCTAGGTGAGCCGTGTCGTTGTGCCTGTAGACGGCGCGTTCGGCCCTGGAGAGCCTGACTCCGTCTATTATGCTGCCGTGGTTGAGCTCGTCGCTGACTATGATGTCCTCCTTACCAACTAGCTGGGGTATCAGACCGCTGTTCGCCATGAACCCCGTGGGGTAGGTGAGTGACGCTTCGGCGTCCTTGAACTTGGCGAGGCGTCGCTCCAGCTCCATGTGGATGTCCATGGTTCCTGAGATTGCTCTCACGGCGCCTGAGCCTACGCCGTACTTCTCGACTGCGTCGATGGCGGCCTTCTTTAATTTGGGGTGAGTCGCAAGCCCCAGGTAGTTGTTCGCGCATAGGATTAGCACCTCGCGGCCGTCCACCATGCTAACGGGTTCGCTGGGTCCCTGCAACTCTTTGAGCCTCCAGTCGAGGGCTTTTTCGACTAGCTCGTTGTACTCTTTCTGAAGAAATCCGGTTGGGTCTCTCATCTTTGAACCTTCAATGAGACGAAAGGCGTTTTACGCATTAACGGTTTTCGATCACACAGGCGGTTTTGTCCCAGAAATCTGGGACGATGGCGGTGGCTGGGTAAGTTAACTAGAAGAAATTAAAAACTCGTGCAGCGATCCTCATTGAGTGCTCAATGGGAGACATTAACCGTATACTCATAACCGGCGCCCTCGGGCAGATCGGCTCCGAGTTGACGCCAAAGCTCCGCGAGAAGTTTGGTAAGGAGAACGTCATAGCCACAGACGTCAGGGAGCCGAAGGCGCCGCAGGATGGCCCGTTCGACAAGCTGGATGTTCTGAAGCTGGATGAGATGAAGCGGCTGGTCAAGGAGTACGACGTAGACACCGTTTACCACCTAGCGGCCATCCTTTCGGCGACTGGTGAGCAGAAGCCTGACCTAGCCTGGAGGATCAACATCGAGGGCCTGATCAACGTGCTGAACACCGCCAGGGACCTCAAGCTGACCAGGGTGTTCCACCCGAGCTCGATAGCTGCGTTCGGCCCCGAGACGCCGAGGGTGTTGACGCCTCAGGAGACCATCCTGAAGCCGAGGACCATGTACGGCGTGACGAAGGTGGCGGGTGAGCTTCTGGACAACTACTACTTCGAGAAGTTTGGAGTGGATGTGAGGGGCGCGAGGCTTCCCGGGATAATAAGCAACGTGGCGCCGCCTGGTGGAGGCACAACAGACTACGCCGTTGAGATATTCTATGAGGCTATAAAGCAGAAGAGTTACACTTGTTTCCTCAGCGAGGACACGGTTCTACCCATGATGTACATGCCTGACTGTCTTAAGGCGTTCATCACGTTGATGGACGCCGAGCCGTCAAGCCTTAACCACCATGGCGACTACAACTTGGCTTCCCTAAGCTTCAACCCGAGGGAGCTGGCGGCAGAGATCAGGAGGCACATCCCCGAGTTCACGGTTAAGTACAAGCCCGACTACAGGCAGGCGATAGCCGACTCGTGGCCTAAGAGCATCGACGACTCGGCTTCGAGGGAGGAATGGGGCTGGCGGCCCGACTACGACCTTCCAATGATGGTTGAGGACATGCTGAGGGTCCTCGGGGAGAGGCATGAGAGGGGCGATCTCTAGCCCCTTAAGCATCTTAGTCTCAGATTTCTGAGACAATAACGGGGTATCCTTGGCGTGAACTCCGTTTTTTCGATTGATTTGTTTTAGCTGAAAAACGACGTAAATCTGATGTATTTTCCCGCTTGTTTCCCCTAGGGGTATTGAAGAAATATTATCTCGAAAGAAGGTGTTTACCCGGATAAGACGTCGGGGTTGACTAGGTTCGGCGGCTTTTCGCCCTTTAGTGCCGCGGCGCAGTTCGTCGCCGCTATCACAGCCATCTTCGTCCTGGTCTCGACGCTCGCACTGGCTGTGTGTGGCGTCACGATTATGTTGTCCAGCTCTAGCAGCGGGCTCTTCGGGTCCATGGGCTCCTTCTCGTGGACGTCGAGCGCGGCTCCAGCGATCCAGCCCTCCTTCAGCGCCTTATACAGCGCCTTCTCGTCTATGACGGGTCCGCGGGACGTGTTGACCAGATAGGCGGTGGGCTTCATCTTCCTGAGCTGTTCCTCGCCTATCATGTGGTGGGTCTCAGGTGTCAGCGGTACGTGCATGGATATGAAGTCTGATTCCTCCAGCACCTCGTCTAGGGTCTTACACTCGATTTTGAGCTCCTTCTCCTTATCGGGATGGCGTATGCAGTCGTAGTAGGCGACGCCCATGTTGAACCCTCGTGCCCGGGGTACCATCGCCGACCCTATCCTGCCCATCCCGACTATGCCGAGGGTCTTGCCGTACACGTCGCCGCCGATGAACATCTTGGGGCCCCAGGCGTGTACCCATTCGCCGTTTCGAATATACTTGTCCGCCTCGACTATCCTCCTAGCTATGGACATCATCAAGGCGAAGGCGCAGTCTGCGGTGGTGTCTGTGAGGACGCCGGGGGTGTTCGTCACCATGATACCGCGTCTGGTGGCCTCGTCCACGTCTATGTTGTTGTAGCCTACGGCGTAGTTGCTCACGACTTTGAGGTTCTCGGCTACGTCCATTAACTCGGTGTCGATCTTGTCCGTTAGGAGAGAGATTATGCCGTCAATTACCCTTACCTTTTTGAGTAAAAGATCGCGTGGGACTGGGTTGTTTTCTCCTTCGAATACTTCCACATCTGCGACTTTGTCGATTATCGTGATGGCTTCAGGGAATAGCTGTCTTGTCACGTATACCTTGGGCTTGGCCAAAACTATCACTGTTTTACCTATTTTGTGTAGGCGGGTAAATATGGCTTTCCGAAAAACCGGGTTTTTGGCTTCTGTAAACACAAAACATATATTCAGGAATATCCTGAATATTAAATATCATGAATAAAATAGTTAAAAACTCTGAAAAACAGGGCCTGACTGCCCAAAACTTGGACGAATTGTTCGACGGGCCCCTAAAACCTATGAACAGCGGCAACGCGAGACTAGTCTACAAGCTATTCTACGACGCAAGAGATCAAGGACTGACCACCATAGACATACAGCACCTGCTCGAAGACTATGATAGAAAGTACAGCAAGAAGGACCTACACAACTGGCTAAACGACCTCATGGCATCAAATCTGATAACCAAGGAAAGCCAACGCGGGAAACCCACAATTGTGCCATATAATGGCCGTTACACCTATGATATATGGCGTTTAACGCCCCACGGATACCAGATCGGGCGAAAAATCGAGGGTTTCATAGGCAAATACCCTAACCTAATTGAAGAAAAAATCATCGAGAAAACACGTCTTCCCACCCTACACGAGTTAAAGTCCAGCGACTTGGACACAATCCAGGCACTATACATGAACTCTGCGATCCTAACGACAATACACGAGTCGGGTGGCTCCACAGACCTGAAGAGCCTATCAGAGAAAACAATGGTCAAGCCCGAGCCCCTCGGCAGGTTCCTGCAGACCCAGCAAAAAAACGGTTCACCCCCCCTATACCATTTAAGCGAGAAACCTATGGGGATCGCCGAGAGGATACTACAGACACTTGGCCTATCCTCCTTCAAGAACCTCGTCGTCTCCCTGAGTTCCGAGGGTAAGAAAATCGTCGAAGGGCTACTGAGTGCCTGAGACCATGTCTGGAGACCAAGAAACCGCCGGACACAGTTTGTATCCATAATCTTGAAGGTACTTTATCTATAAGGCGTAAAACAAGCGATCGGAGAAATGATGTAAAAGTGTTAAAACAAGGCCCTATCTATACGTGTTTTTTACTATTTTCATCCGAGCACACCTCCGAGATATAAAAGCATGAAAAACGTTTGGACATAAAACCTATCCATGAGAAAAATGGCCTGTTTTTGGGGTAAAAATGCCTAAAGTCGCGCCTCCGGCGAAGCACACCTGAAGGGAGGGGGATGATAATCCCGGCACGCTATGAGTCAAACACGAAAATTTCGACACCAAGGGGAGAAGCTGGACGATGAGGCTCTGTCCGGACATATGGGGACCATCATAAAACACAAAAGCCTGGGAGGGGGAGCGCCTATGCTCCCCCGGGTTTGCTGGCGTAGCTGAAAGGAGATGAGGCGTTTCAGAAACCTAGTGAGATTCCCCCAGGCAAAAACATGAAGCTCGGACAAATGCTTAACGAAGCACCGAAGAGCCGCATAAAGTGGATACGCGAAACCCGGGGACACACCCGAAAAAACTACCTGTGCTAAAGACCAAGACAGACATGAGATAGATGGTCTCACTGCATCGAGTAAAGAACGCCTTTTCGACACATTTTCTATTCATTTACCCTACGGGGTTTCTATGCAGAAAACATTCATAGGATTGACGCTGATCCGTTTCCCGGCGCAAGCCTATCTAGGTATACTGAGCTCATACCCAGAGACGCCGTTTCGTCCCAGAATTCTGAGACAAAAGCCGTCTATAAGAGCCCATTGAAGCATCTGGACTTTGTCCTAGCCGTGTTGTAAATAGATCGACGCTAAGCGAGTCCTGTGTCTCTTGTTCAACCATGGCGAAGCCGTCGCCTATTCTTCGCCGGAGGACGAGATAACACCTAAAGCTAGGCACATCAACTTAGAGAAAAAGATGCTGCAAGATTTCACGAACATCAAAAGAAAGTTCGCCTACGGAGCGCCTGAGGACGAGGTTCGAGTTCGTTTCGGACCTTGTCAGGAACTCAGCTTCTAGAAGCTCTCAATATACCTGAACGAACGTGGTGCTCCACAGCGAGCAACCTGAGCCATAACATGATGCACCCTAAGATGAATGCTCTGACAAGCGCCTTGCGCTCAGGGACCCCCCTACAACTTCGACCTGAAGCGGGTGCAGAAATTCATCACCTAGTACGCGGCGTCAGGCGACAGGATAATCCTCTTCATGTAATAAACATCACCCTATATCGAAAAGAATTCGCGCAGCCACTGAAAGCTTGAAGAGGCGACGTCGCTCAACGACGACCAGTGTCGGGTACACTGATACGCTAAGATGAGAGGCTGAGGGAGGGCTTCGCCGATGCTGGAAAGCCTCGGAGCGAACGCGGGTGAAGCAGGTTCTGTGCAGGTGTCTCTGATAACACGTCGCCGAGGACATATTTTCAAGCAAATAGGTTAGGGTAAATGGATGGAAAAGTGTGGTAAAGACTAGGATTCGAGGATGGCTCCCCTGTCTGCGCTGGTAACCTGTTTGGCGTACCGTGCAAGATAGCCTTTTGTCACGTTGGGAGGTCTGGGTTTCCAGTTCTCCTTACGCTTCTTCAACACATCCTCAGACACATCAAGTGATAGAGATCGCTCAGGGATATTCACTGTAATCTTATCCCCGTTCTCAACCAACGCTATGGGGCCACCAACCGCAGCCTCAGGCGCTATATGCCCTATACATGGTCCTCTGCTTGCACCGCTGAACCTGCCATCAGTCAACAGATAGACGCGGTCTAAACCATAACCCACAACAGCGCTCGTGGACGCAAGCATCTCCCTCATGCCTGGACCGCCTTTTGGTCCCTCATACCTGATAACCAAAACGTCGCCGTTCTCGACTTTTCCACCGTGAATCGCCTCGATGGCGTCCTCTTCACGTTCAAACACCTTTGCTGTGCCCGTGAACTTCCACATCTTTGGGTCAATGGCAGCCATCTTAGCGACAGCTCTCTTTGGTGCTAGGTTGCCTTTCAGGATAGCCATACCGCCTGTCTCGTGCATCGGGTTATCCAATGGTCGAATAATTTCCCTATCGTAAACCTCGACGCCTTTCAGGTTCTCCTTTATGGTTTTACCTGTAGCTGTGATCAAGCTGGTGTCCAGTCTCTTCTCTAAGGTTTTCATCACACCGGGAATACCCCCTGCGTTGTGCAGTTCCTCGATGATGATCCTACCAGCTGGAGCCATGTTAACCAGATGAGGTGTTATCTTGCTTATCTCGTCAAACAACTCTAATGGAAGGCCTATGCCTCGTTCCTCAGCAACGGCTTTCAGGTGGAGCACCGTGTTTGTGCTTCCCCCTAACGCCATATCAACAGTTATCGCGTTCTTGAAGGCTTTCTCGGTTAATATCTTGCTTGGGGTTAAGCCCATTTTGAGTAGTTCAACGATCTTTTTCCCTGACTCGTACGCAAGCTCCTCCCTGTGTTTTCCCATACTTTCAGTGGTAGCCATATAGGGCAAGGTCATCCCAATGGCTTCAATCAGACACTGCATAGTCATCGCCGTGAACATACCTGCACAGGCACCGGGGCTCGCACAACATAATCCTTCAAGATATGCCCCTTCTTTCTCGCTGATCTCTCCCTTCATGAGGAGTCCTCGTACCTCGAAGAGGTCCATGACCGTGATCTTCTTTCCTTTGTATTTTCCCCACTCTGGGCAGCCTGCAGCCATGGGTCCACCTAGCACGAATATTGTCGGTATGTCCAGTCTGGCTGTAGCCATAAGCATACCGGGATCGATCTTGTCACATGTGGTAAGACATACCATGGCGTCGAATCCGTGGCTTCCTATCATGATTTCGAGGCTGTCTGCGATGATTTCCCTGCTTGGGAGGCTGAGCTTCATTCCGTCGTGTCCCATGGCGATGCCGTCGCATACGCTGATGGTGTTGAATTCTCTGGGTACTCCTCCTGCGTCTCTTACTCCTTTCTTTACTATCTCCGCGAGCCTGTTCAGGTGAACGTGGCCGGGGTTTATCTCGGTGAAGCTGTTGGCGATTGCTATGAGGGGTTTCCTAATGTCCTCTTCTGATACGCCGGTGCCTTTCAGCAGCGAGCGTTGACTTATCCGGTCGGGGCCGTCGAAGACGCTACTTGATCTATGGCGGGGGTTAGCACTCATAACGTGGAAGCCGCTTTCTACCCATATATTTCTTACCTGACCTATACTAAATGGCTAAAAAAGTCCGGGGAATTGAACTAAAGATGCGAATGAATCCTTTGCATGGCAGAGGTTAAAGCTAGGCTTGATATCCTAGATGAAACGCTGTAATTTGGGTTAAAATCTCTGAGGTTGTTGTCGATTTCTTATTAATTTCTACATCTTGCCCTATCTTTCTCTAAAATTATACGTGGATGATGTGCTGAACTGTTAATAAGTTGAGCCGTTCACATCCTGTTTTAAGCTGTTTCTGCATATTCATCGAGCGAGAAAAGAGTAGTATATGAAGGAACTCCTCCGAAAAGTCTACACTAAATACCTTTTTGGTCTAGCCCACGAGTGCCTCCTCGGCCTTAGCCAACATGGCGTTTGCCTTGACTAGCTTCTCAAGCCTGATCGTCCTTCTCTTCTCCTCTTCCAGCAGCTGCCCCCTCTGGTTCTCGATCATTTTCTTGACAGACTCCTCCGCTGGACCGCCTATGGCCTTCCTCCTCTGCACGTTCAATAGAGGGTCGACGGCTGAATGCAGCTCAGAATCAGGAACTGCTAGGGCTTTGCCCACCACCTTCATCGAAGCCTCCTCGATCATCTCAGAGGATATATTCTCGGCCTTGATCCCCTCATTTATCGCTTTGAGGGTCACCTCGACGACGACGTCGTGGGCCTGCCTGAACGAGAGACCGTGAAGCCTGACCAGCGTGTCCGCCAAGTCGGTCATGGTGCTGAACCCCTCCCTGAGCCGCCTCTCCATGTTCTCCCGCATGGGCCTCAGCGTCTCGACGACGCCTGCCATCACGTTTGTGCTCCCCACCGCGGTGTCGATGGAAACGGGCTCCAGCATCACCCTGTCCACGATGTTCGTGTATGAGACGCCCTTCATTGAAGCGATCACGGATACCATGTTCCCTATGGACTCGGCGGCGTAGCTCTTTACCTGCTCAAGTATCAGCGGGTTCTTCTTCTGCGGCATGATGCTGCTGGTTCCCGCGTACGCCTCGTCCAGATCCACGAGCCGGTGCTCGTCAGAGCTCCAGATCTGCAGATCCTCGGCAAGCCTGCTCAGGTTGCTCATGTGGATAGCGAGGGCCGCGGAGAACTCCATGAAGTAGTCGATGGCCGCCACAGCGTCGTGAGAGTTCTCGATTAGCCCGTCGAAGCCCAGCAGCTCCATCGTGCGGTACCTGTTGATAGGCCAGCCTGTGCCCGCGAAGGCGGCTGAACCCATGGGGCTGAGGTTGGCCCGCCCGTATATTCCCTCCAGCCGCTGGACGGTGCGGCCCGCCGCCTCGACATGCGCCAGTATGTAGTGAGCCAGCGTTATCGGCTGAGCCTGTCTCCAGTGCGTGTATCCGGGCATGACCGCATCAGTGGTATCTACTGCCTTGTCCAGCAGCCTCCGCCTGAACTCGATGACGACCCCGATGACGCGCTCGATCTGATCCCTGTAGTACAGCCTCCTCTGGCTGTGGCCGAGGTCGTTTCTGCTTCTGGCGATATGCATCTTGCCTCCGACACTGCCGATCTCCTTTATCAGCGCGGTCTCGGTGGACATGTAACCCGTCAACGAAGGGTCCGCCCTCGCCTGCTCAGCCACCTTCTTTACGCCGGATATGATCGCAGCCGCCTCGCGACGTGGAATGATGCTCTCCTCGGCGAGCATCACCACGTGGGCCCTGTGGATCAAAGTCTGGCAGTAGTAGGAAGCCACGTCGAACGACGCATGGCACGCCCTCCACGCGTTCAGCTCGATTATCTCGGGGGCGCTAGCTTTGCTCGCCCTCCCAAATCGCTCCCAGTCCTCGCGACTCGAATCAACCATTATAAACACCGGGAAGTTATTTGGTGAATCAGTATTAATAGAATGGCACGTGTGCAACCATGAGCCGGCACAAGAGAACCATAAGGGACAGGTACGACGACCTCGGCGGAAAGATATATGACCTCAGATACACCGAGGAGCAGATGCTGAAGTACCGTGCCGTGATTGACGAACTAGGGGAGGCAGATGGCGTTGTGCTGGATAATGGCTGCGGGACAGGCTTACTCTTAGAGACGATGGAAGTAGTTACTGTGGGCCTCGATCTCTCGACGCAGCTGCTCGTGAAGGCTCATGAGAGGACGAAAACCCTTCATATGATACATCTAGTAAACGGGGACTCGGAAAATCTACCGTTCAGGTCAATCATGTTTAGTGCTGTCTACTCGGTCACCGTCATCCAGAACTCTATGAGTCCTGTTCGGATGCTTGAGGAGATGGGTCGGGTCAAGCGTGGGGCAGGTGTGATGGCGGTCACGACACTGAAAAAAGCCTTCAGTAAACAGGAGTTTATAGAGTTAATCATAAAATCTAACTTAAAAATAAAGAGATTTGTTGACTCTGAAAACACAAACGACTGGATGATCATAGCTGAATAATGACAGAAAAGTGTAGGGAGAAACAGGCAGTTTCAGAAGGTTTTTATATCAAGCCAATATGCACTATTCAATACATAAGAAAGGTGTACACATCTTGGAGCCACGTAAGAAGCCACTCAACGTACTGATAAAGTCGGTAGGAAGCAATGTCGCCGTCGCCCTCAAGGGCAGAGGCGAGTACAGAGGCAAGATGATCCGCGCAGACGGCTACATGAATATGATGCTCAAGGGAGCCAAGGAGTACGACAACACCGGCCTGGTGGCGTCCTACGGAGACGTGTTCATCAGAGGAAACAACATACTCTACATATGCATAGACCCTCAGACGCTTCCCCCGGGCGGCAACTGAATCAGTTTAAATCCCCGCTCTTCTAACTCATACCGTCGAGGTGCATAAAACCATGAAGCTAGTCGTAGCCATCACAGGCGCAAGCGGGGTACTATACGCCAAGAACTTTCTTGAGGCCGCCAAGGGTCTCGGCATAGAGACGCACCTCATAATAACCGATTCGGGTCGAACCGTCGCCACCCACGAGCTGGGCGGCGTCGAGCAGCTAAAGTCCCTAGCCGACTACAGCTACGACCCTGAGGACCTCGAAGCCCCTATAGCGAGCGGTAGCTTCAGGGTGAACGGGATGGTCATAGTCCCGGCATCCATGAAGACCGTAGCCGCTCTCGCCCACGGCTACAACGAGAACCTCGTGACAAGGGCCGCCGACGTGCACCTAAAGGAGAGGAGGCCCCTCGTGGTCGTGCCCCGTGAGACCCCTCTTCACGCAGTGCACCTCGAGAACATGGCGACACTTAGCAGGCTCGGCGCCGTGATTCTGCCAGCGATGCCGGGGTTTTATCATGACCCAAAATCAATCGATGACCTTGCTACCTTCATCTCGGGGAAGATACTGGACCAGCTTGGTGTCGAGAACCACCTCTACCGCAGGTGGGGCGAGCCCTAGGACTCCGCCTCCAACTCGTTCATGAACTCTTCCAGGTACCTGAGCATGAACTCGTGGCGCCTCTCGGCCATTCTCCTTGCCTCCTCAGTGTAGAGCAGCTCCCTCAGTTTGAGTAGCTTCTCGTGAAAATGCCCGACGAACCTCTCCAGCGGCCTACCGTGCTCGCCGCTGTACTGGGCCCCCCTGTAGACTCCCACGGCGCCCATGGCGTCCAGCTTGTCGGCGTCGCTGAGTATCTGGGCTTCTAATGATGTGGCGCCGAGGCTGCCGCTGAAGCTGTGGACCCTGATGGCCTCCGCGATGGCGTCTATCCGCGCCTCGTCGAGCCCGGCCTCCCTGAGTATCTCTATCGCTTTCTTGGCTCCCCTCGCGGCGTGGTCCTCGCCTCCCCTGCCGACGTCGTGAAGTATCGCGGCGGGTATGAGGACATCCATGTCTGCGCCGAGCTTCTCCCCGAGGGCGGTGCAGAGCCTTATCACCCTCTCGGTGTGCTCGTAGCCGTGGCAGCCGTTCAACTCCTGATGCCTCATAGACTCTCTGGACAGCCTATCGTACAACGAATCCAATTGGCGTCACTGCCTCTCGATGACCGAGTCCCTGCCGACGTTCACAGATAATACGCCCTTATAGGAGGTTATGAAGCACCCAGTGATCCTCAGAGTGTCGCCGGCCTTCAAACGCTCAAGCTCCGGGATCATCTCGTTCCAGACAGTCAAAGCCATGGACCCCGAGTCATCCTTGACGACGCCCTCCACCAGGTTGTGCTTCAGGCCGCTGTAGGTGGTTACCTCTCTCTGCTCCTCAAGGCTGACGAGGTCCAAGGTGAGCTCTACCTTCTCCATGCCTGGCCTGAGTTCACTTAACTTCATTTCGGGCACGTGAAGTGATGGGTTGGACCCCATAAAATGTTTGGCATAAGCATAAAACCGTGCCGAGGCAATGAATACTTGATGACCGTCTCCCTCGAACTGGTGTGCCTGGAATGCGGCGAAGCGGCTGACCAGGAAGCCCCGCCCACCACATGCAGGAGCTGTGGCGGCATACTCGAGTACAGGCTGACACCGGGGGAAGAGCGGGTCAAGTTCAGCGGACCCTTCACGTTCTGGAGGTACAGGCCGGTTCTGCCGAGGGTGTCAAGGGCTGTGAGCCTCGGGGAGGGGGGGACTCCCCAGCAGAAGAGCCAGCGCCTCGCCGAGGCCCTCGGGATAGATAACCTGTACCTGAAGGACGAGAGCCAGAACCCTACGAACAGCTTCAAGGACAGGTCGGCTGCCCTCATGATCTCGGACGTCGTGAGCAGGGGATACGACTCGCTTGTGTGTGCAACTAACGGCAACCACGGCGCGTCTATTGCGGCGTACTCCGCCAAGGTGGACGTGAGCTGCAACCTCATCGTACCACGGGCCGTGGACCTAGGCAAGCTGGCTCAGATGATGATCTACGACGCCAAGATCGTAGAGTCCGGGGACACCATAGAGAAGGCCATCGAACGCGCGAGGAGGCTTGAGGAGGAGATGGGGTGGTACCAAGCAACAACCGAGCTAAACCCCCTCTCCGTGGAGGGGCTCAAGACGATCTCCTACGAGCTTGTGGAGCAGAACGGAGTCCCCGACTGGGTTATTCTGGCGATGGGAAGCGGCGCCACTCTGCACTCGCTGTGGAAGGGCTTCGTGGAGCAGGAGGCGCTGGGGCTCATCGACCGTAAGCCGCGTATAATAGGAGTACAAGCGAAGGGATGCGCCCCCATAACGGAGGCGTACACCAGGGGCAGTTGGTTGGTCTCGGCTGCTGGGCTAGGCGGCACAGAGGCGTCCGCGATAAGAGTTGCCGAGCCGATCTATGGCGCCTTGGCTCTTCAGGCTTTGAAGGAGTCGGATGGATACGCTATTTCGGTCTCTGACGAGGAGATGGTGGATGCGGGGAAGGAGATCGCGCGGTACGAGGGCATATTCGCGGAGCCGGCGAGCGCCGCACCAGTCGCGTCCCTTAAGACCGACAAGGTGCGGTCACTCATAGGCAGAGGCGAGAACGTCGTGTGCCTCGTGACAAGTAGCGGCCTCAAGACCGACGATATATTGAGCAGCCTTTCGAAGCATAGGAAGGCGCCGCGGATGGGGTCAAGGCTGGCGACGAAGGAGAGGATTCTGCTGTTGATCGCTCAGCAGCCGACGTATGGCTACGCGATCTGGAAGAGTCTGGGAAGCGAGATGACGCTCGGCGCGGTGTACCAGCACCTGACTGACCTGGAGGGCCGTGGGCTCATCTCTTCCAAGTCGTCTGGCAAGAGGAAGGTGCTTGAGGTCACCGAGAGGGGCAGGCGGGTCATCGAGGCTCTGAACGAGCTTCAGGTGCTTCTCTGATTGCAGGTAGGCTGTCATAGCCGGTTTTGGGCGGCAATACTATTATAGTTTGAACTAGAATATTTTATATTATAGTTGTAACTATAGTAAACCATGGCGATACTGAACACGCGTCAAGTCGCAGCCATAGGCGTCATGGGCGCCCTCGCGACGATAGCCACAATGATATTCACGTTTCCCATACCCGCGACCAGCGGATACTTCAACCTAGGCGACACGATAGTGATCATCACAAGCCTCACCTTCGGCCCAGTGGTAGGTGCGCTAGCGGGTGGGCTGGGGTCCGGCCTCGCCGACCTCCTCGGCGGCTGGTACAACTGGGTTATATTCACCACTCTAATCAAGGGCGCGGAGGGCGCGGTGGCTGGGTACCTAGCTGGAGACCCCGCTACCAGGACGCTCCAGAAGACCATAGTCGCGTGGCTCGTGGGCGGCGTCATGATGGTGGGCGGCTACTTCGTTGTACAGGTGTTCATGTACGGGGTCACGGCGGCGGTGAGCGAGCTGCCGTTCAACATGCTGCAGATGACAGGCGCCGGGTTAATCGGCATCCCAATATCCAACGCGTTAAAGGACAGGCTTAAGCTCTAGCCTCTTCATGCTCCTGAGCTTGCCCCACATCTTCTCGTACTCCTTCGCCACTATCTCCCAGTCGTAGCCTAGAGCCCTCTCCCTGTTCTCGCGGCCCACCTCTCTGCGTAGGTACGGGTCTTCGTTGAGAAGCTGCAGCAGGTCCCTGTACTCGTCGAGGTGCGCCCTGGGGCTCCCCTTCACGATCCAGTCCTCGTCGAGTATCTCCCGGGCGACGCCGACGTCGGAGCTCACCACGGGCAGCCCGTGGGCCGCGGCCTCAAGAATGGGCATGCAGAACCCCTCGTGGTCGCTCATGTTCAGCAGCACGGTGATGGAGCCGTAGAACTCGGGCATCTCCTCGTGAGGAATGTACTCGTTGTACGTGGCCTTCCTGTACTCGAACCCGAGGCGTGGGAGGAGGTCGGCGTTCTTGAATCCCTTGTGGTCCCTGCCTACCCAGCCCACAGTGAACTCGTCTGGCTCGCGGTGGTTAGGCATGAAGGCGAAGGTGTCAACCCCCTCGGGTATCTCGAAGACCTGGCCGTGGAGCCTCTGAGTCTCCTCTTTAAGCCCCGGGTCGACGTTCACGGCGAGGGCGTCAAGCTCCTTGAACCTGTCCTTGTGATCCAAGCCGAAGTCGCCTCGCACCCCGGCTACGACGGCTAGGTTCTGCTCTCGGAGCTTCTTCACGAGCGCCTTTGACCTGAACCGCGAGAGGTGCTTGATTAGCTGGATGTTCTCGAAGTGGACGATGCCGCCCCTGCACTTCATCACGTCCTTGAGCTCGACGGCCTGGATGTTGAGGCCGGTGTGCCTCCTCAGCGCCTCGTAGACGAAGTTACTGCACCACTCGCGGTCAGAAGGGTAGAGCACATAGTAGATCGGTACCTCGTCGCTCACGTCAGACGCCCGGCGAAAAATGGATCTGTAATATAAAAATGGGTTCTGGAGCTAGAAACTAGTTTACCAATCCATCTTCTAATATATGGTCGCCTCACAAGATACTTTGTGTCCTCAGCCGAGAAGGCAGCGTCCACCTTAACCAAGCTGGAGAACCTAGACCTACGCATGCTACAGGCGATTGAGCTGGGCATGATCAAGCACGAGGTGGTGCCCGTCGATGCGGTGCTAAGGTTCAGCGGGTTTGACGAGAGCGAGCTCGAGCACAGGGCGTCCCGGCTGGACGAGTTTGAGCTCATCTATAGGCAGCGCGACCCCTACCTCGGCTATCTGATGAACTACAACGGGTACGACCTCCTCGCTCTTAACGCCCTCGTGAAGTCCGGGGCGTTGGAGGCATTGGGGCCGTCCATAGGCATCGGTAAGGAGTCGGATGTCTTCGAGGCGGTGACCCCTGACGAGACCAAGGTAGCCGTGAAGTTCCACAGGCTTGGGCGCACCAGCTTCCGGGACACGCGGCGTAAGCGCGAGTACATTGCAGACCGGCGGCACATCTCGTGGCTCTATCAGTCGCGTCTAGCCGCGGAGGCTGAATACGGCGCACTACAGAAGATGCATGCCGCCGGGGGCTCGGTGCCTGAGCCGCTGCACCAGAACAGGCACATAATCGTGATGCAGTACATCGAGGGGACCCCGCTCTCTGATATCATCAGCCTCGATGAGCCACACGAGTTCCTCGACGATATATTGAACAACGTCAGGCTCGCCTACTCCGCGGGCGTCATCCACACCGACCTCAGCGAGTACAACATCCTAGTGGACATGGAAGGCGACGTTTGGCTGATCGACTGGCCCCAGTACATCTCCGTGGAGCACCCCAACGCAGATGAAATCCTGAGAAGAGACGTAGGCAACGTAGTCTACTACTTCAAACGGAAATACTATCTAGACTACGGGATAGAGAAGGCGCTGGAATACGTGAAGGGAGCTAGTCCCTCAGAGTCATCTTGACGTCCAGGGCGCTCACGCCCTTGCCGTCGTCGTAGACCAGAATCGGGTTAATGTCCAGCTCCGAGAGCTCGGGGAAGTCCCATACCAGCAGGCTTATCCTCTGAATTGCCTCGCGGATGGCGTCGATGTCTGCAGGAGCCTGCCCACGGACACCCTTCAACAGAGTGTAGCTACGGGTCTCCTCCATCATCTCCTGGGCCTCCCTCTCGTTCATGGGGGCAAGCCTGAAGCTCACGTCCTTAAGGAAGTTTACGTATATGCCGCCGAGGCCGAACATCACCATGGGGCCAAACTGGGGGTCCCTGCTCATCCCTACGATCATCTCCCGGCCCCTTGGCACCATCTTGTCCACGGTGATCCCGTATATCTTGGCTAGGGGCTGGGCGTTCCTGCTCTTCCTCATGATCTCCTCGAAAGCGATACGCACCATGCTTGAGTTGGTGAGGTTAAGCTCGACGCCGCCGATATCCGTCTTGTGCATGATATCCGGCGACACGATCTTCATGACCACAGGGTAGCCGATGTCCTCGGCAAACTCCACGGCCTCGTCGGCCGACGTAGCCAGCTTACTGGGAGGCGCGTTCACGCCGTAGGCTTGAACCACCGCGATGGCCTCGTGAGGGAACAGCACCCTGCGGCCGTCCGCCTTCACCGCGTCGTATATCTTCCTAACTTCATCCCTGTCGATGTCAGGATAGTCCGGCGGCTTCAGCTCGGGCAGCTTCAGGTGACGCGCGTACTGGTATAGAGCGTTAAGTGTCTTGATGCCCTTCTCTGGGAAGTTGAAGCAAGGGACGCCATTATCCTTCTGTAGCTTGGCCGCCTCCTTCACCCAGTTCCCGCCCATGAACACCGAGATGACTGGCTTCTCCGGGTACTTCTTCGAGAGCTCAACGACGTGTTTCGCCGTAGTCAACGCATCCGTCATAGCCTGCGGCGTAAGCAGAACAACCAGCGAGTGAACGTTAGGGTCATTGAGGGCGCACTCCACAGCGACGGCGTACCTGTCCGGCAGCGCGTCGCCGAGGATGTCTATAGGGTTACCCGTGGAAGCGGCGGCGGGGAGGCTCTCCTTAAGCTTCGTGACAGTCTCCTCTGATAGAGCCGCCATCTTTAGGCCTAGCTTCTCGACAAGGTCCGTCGAGAGTATGCCAGGGCCCCCTGCGTTCGTGACTATGGCTATGCCTTCATCCGCGGGGAGGCTCTGCTCGGTGAAGGCGACGGCGTAGTTGAACAGGTCCTCCATGCTCTCACTGAGAATGACCCCTGCCTTGTCGAACGCCTTCTGGTAGGCGAGGAAGCTGCCGACAAGCGCCCCAGTGTGGCTCCCAGCAGCCTTTGCCCCTGCGCTGCTGGTGCCGCCCTTCACGACCATCAATGGCTTCTCCTTGACGACACGCTCAGCAACCTTCAGGAACTCCCTACCTCTCTCGATGCTCTCAAGGTAGAGCAGTATTACTCTGATGTCTGGGTCCTCGGCCATAGCCTCGATGAAGTCCACCTCATCGAGATCCGCCTTGTTGCCAAGGCTGATGATACTGCCGAACCCGATCTCCTCGGCGATAATCCAGTCCAGGATAGCCGTACCTAAAGCGCCGCTCTGGGTAATGAAACCAATGCTTCCCTTCTTTGGAAGGGTAGACGCGAAGCTCAGGTCATATGGCACGTGGGTATTTATCGACCCGAGGCAGTTTGGACCCTGAATCCTCATACCGTACTTACTGGCGGCCTCCACCAGCTTCTTCTCAAGCTCGGCTCCCTCGTGGCCGGTCTCCTTGAAACCCGCCGAGACGATTATCAGAGCCTCGACGCCTTTCTCACCGCACTCCTCGATGACCTGAAGCACAAACCTTGAAGGTATCGATATGACGGCAAGCTCAACTTTTCCAGGAACGTCATTTATCGTCTTATACGCCTGGTGACCTAGTATCTCGTCCCCCCCGATGTTCACGAGGTAGACTTCACCGCCGTAACCGCTCTTGAGGAGGTTGTTAGTTAAGACGTACCCAACTTTTCCGGGTGTATTGGAGGCCCCGATGATAGCGACAGACTTCGGCCTGAATATAGCGTCTAGCTTCACTTAACTGACACCTTCAAGACCTGTCAAAGATTATACCTTTACTATAAAAACCTTTGAGATATTGATAAGCCTTCGATCCATTCAGTAAATACTAAACCGCCTTGGGAAAACTTGTTAAACCTTCGGCATCTGATCAATATGAAATCAGTTGGCTCAGCAAAAGAAGGTTTTCACCGATCTAGTGAAGGACGTCGTGGACACGGGTCTATGCGTCGCGTGTGGCACTTGCGTAGCCGTCTGCCCCGTGAACGTCGTCGACCTCGAAGAGGGACTGCCAAAGCTCACGGGAAAGTGCATCGAGTGCGGCCTCTGTTACTCGAACTGCCCAAGGGCTGTGTTCAGTGTAAACGAGATAGACGAGGCGATCCACGGCCGGCGCAGGGAGGCGAAGGAGGGGCTGACAGGCGTCTACCGTGAAGCCTACGTGGCCCAGACGAGGAGGGACGACATCCACGAGAAGGCACAGGACGGCGGAGTCGTGACGTCCCTGTTAGCGCAGTTCATCGAGGACGGCGGGGACGCCATAGTGGTAGCAGGGCTGGAGGAGGGCAAGATATGGGTCCCCACCTCGGTCGTGGCCAAGGACGTGGAGACCATCATAGAGAGCGCAGGCACCAAGTACACGTCAAGCCCGACGATGGTAGGCCTCAAGAAGGCAGTCAAGGACATGGGGCTCGGCAAGGTGGCCGTCGTCGGCACCGCGTGCCAGATGAGAGGCCTCTCTAACATGACTCAGGGCAGGTTTAAGAACAAGAAGTACGGTGACGCTGTACAGTTGAAGGTGGGCCTCTTCTGTATGGAGACCTTCGAACACGGTAACCTGATAGCGTATCTTAAGGAGAAAGGCGTCGACCCTAGCGAGGTAACGAAGTTCGAGATCAAGAACGGCAGGTTCTACGCTAAAAAGGGGGACGATGTGGTCCACAAGGCGAAGCTCAGTAAGGTGAAGGACCTTGTACGTCCTTGTTGCCATAGCTGCAACGATTTCACATCGGAGTTCGCGGACATATCGGTGGGGAACGTGGGTAGCCCAGACGGCTGGTCCACCGTGATCGTGCGGACCGAGCGCGGCGAAAAAGCCCTTAAATCAACTGTTGACGCCGGGCTTATCGAACTTCAGCCAATGGAGGGTTTTGAGGAGGGCGAGTCCCTCGTCCACAGGCTCTCCAAGATGAAGAAAGAAAACGCCCTACACGAGTAGCCCGCGGTCCTTCGCCCGCTTCACCAGCATCTCAAGCATGGACTCAGGCAGCGGGTCCGGCTCACCCACGAGCATCACGTTGTACTGCAACTCGGCCAAAGCCTCCACGATCTTCGCGTTCGCAGCCGCCTCCTCCACGGTCTTACCGATGGCAGTTAAGCCGTGGTGCGGCATGAGGCAAGCCACGTGCTCCCTCATGGCCTCCACCATGTTGTCCGCGAGCTCGTCTGTGCCCGGAGGCGCGAACCTAGACATCGGTATCCCTTTTGCGAGTGCCGGCGCCTGGAACAGGTCGAGGCCCATGGGAACGATCTCGCTGCCTATGATAGACAGGATAGTCGAGTACTTCGGGTGGATGTGAACAACCCCTCCAGCGTCGGGCCACTGCTTGTAGAGCCTCGTATGGAATGGAGTCTCGATGCTTGGCTTCGCGTCGCCCTCAAGCACCTCACGTGTATTGATGTCCACGACGATGAAGTGCCCGGGTTTAAGATCGCAAAAACGGTACCCCGAAGGCTTGATGAGGCACCTATCAGTCCCCGGAACCCTGGAACTGATGTTCCCCGACGCGCCGTAAGTGAGGCCGTCAGCGAACAGCTGCCTCCCTACCTGGGCAAGCCTCTCCCTCAACTCTATTTCGTTATTCAAGCGGATTCACTGGTATTCTGGGACACGACCCTGTTTAAAGAGTATCGGGAAGCCCCTCACGCAGCCTCAGCCACATCTCGTACAGGCGGCCATACTCACGGTGGCTCTCCATCCTCGGGTGTACAGGCTCCATGAGGCGAACCATCCCCTCCACCGCCTCTCGGAAGCCCCGGTACGCCCCGGAACCCACCGCCGCGCAGACAGCTGTACCCACCGCCGTCCCATCGCTACACCTAGGCACAACGACGGGGACCCCCAGAACGTCCGCCTGAATCTGCACCCAGAGCCCCGACCTAGAGTTACCCCCACAGAACTTCAGGTAAGGAAACTCCAGCCCAGCCACCGAAGAGAGCCGTTCAAGGTTGGCCCTCACCGCGTAGCAGTTAGACTCCAAGACCGCTCTGGCGAGCTCTCCTGCCGAGAACTCCTTCAAACCGATCACCACATGCTGAATCGGGGTGTCCCCGAGATGGTCCTGACTCCAGTAAGGGGGCCCCGCGTCGAAGACGTGGGCGCCTAGGTACGCGTACAAGCCGTTTGAACCCACGGGAACCTTTGAAGCCAGCCCGTTAAGCGTCTCGTAGTCAGGGCATTCCCCGTAGTTGTCCCTTACCCATCTGTAAGCTTGCCCCGTGTAGCCCGCGTTGCTCTCCAATATCCATCTCCCCGGCTCGACGTGCATGTTTGTCCACGTCCGCCTCCTAGAATCGAAGACCGGCTCATCGGTAACGAGCTGAACTGGCGTAGTGGTTCCGCCCACCGCCGCAGCCTCGCCCTCGGTTACCCCCATCCCGATGAGGCCGCACTGCGTATCCGCGCCGCCCATGAACACCGGTGTACCCGGTGGTAGACCCGTGTCGGTGGACGCCTCGGATGTAACTTCTCCCAGCTCTTCTCCGCTCCTGAGCACAGGAGGGAAGATGCTCTTCGGCAGGCTCAGCTCATCCATGAGCGTCCAGGCCCAGTCGTTGAGTCTGACATCGAATAGCGCCGTCTCGCACGCCGATGAGCCTTCGGTCGCAGCGTCGCCAGTTAAACAATAGTTCACCCAGTCGCTGACCATGAGGAAGTGCCTCACATCGGCGAGGACGCCTTTCTTCTCGTCATTCAGCCACGGGAGGATGGCCCCGGCTATCCAGTTGGGGACAGGCCAGTGCCCAGAGGAGTCGTACATCCTCTCCCCATGCCTCATCAGGGTCTCCTCGCCGTGCCGGAGGCTCTCCTCCGTCATCTCATACGAGACGCCCCTGTTCTCTGCGTCGAGTAGCACGTACTCCTCTCTCATGCTTGTGCAGCTTACCCCTGAGATTCTGGATGGATCAACGCCGCTCCTCAAGACCGCGTCTCTGACGGCTTCACAGATAAGCCGCCACGACGCCTCGGGCTTCCACTCATCCCTCTCCCATCGCCTGAAGGAGCTTCGAAGTATGCCGCCGTTCATGTCGACCAGAAACGCCTTCGCTCCGCCTGAGCCCGCGTCGAGGACGAGGAACACGTCCCCTCCAATCAACCTGCAGCTACCCCAGAACGGCTTTGTTCGTCACGTGGACAGGGTCTACGCCCTCGCCTCTCAGATAGGAGGCGACCTGTACGGCTATCTGCCGGTAGCCCCGCATCTCTGTCTCCGGCGACCTCCCAGCCGAGTGCGGCGTCAACGTAACGTTGTCCAGCTCCAGAAGCCTGTTCCCCGGCTTGATGGGATCGTCCTCGTAGACGTCGAGAGCGGCACCACCTATCCACCCCTTCCTAAGAGCCGTGCACAGCGCCTCCTCGTCGATGATGCCGCCCCTCGCGGTGTTGACGAGAACTGCGGTGGGCTTCATCTTCCTAAGTGTCTTCTCGTTCAGCATGTGTCTCGTATCAGGTGTCAGCTTGGCATGGACCGAGACAAAGTCTGATGTTGCCAGAAGCTCATCCAACCCAGTTTTTATGCATCCGTCCTTCATGAGCGATTTTTCATCAACATATGGGTCGTATACCTTCACTTTCATGTCGAACGCCTTCGCCCTCTTCGCCACGCGGTAGCCTACCTGGCCGTAGCCGATGAGCCCCAAGGTCTTGCCGCTGAGCTCCATCCACCTGAAGCCATCCATGTAATCTTGCCTCCCTGATCCCTCGATCCGTTTGAAGTATTCGCCTGACCTCAACGCGTGGTGGTGCCTCGCGATGTTCCGTGACTCCGACAGAATGAAACCCAAGGTCTGATCGGCCACGCTCTCGGCGTTCCTTCCCACGGCGCGGAGCACGAGCACGCCCCTCTCCGTCGCCGCAGCCTGGTCAACGTTAACTGGCCCGCCCCGGGATATGCCTATAACCTTGAGACCCGGCGAGGCGTCCATTATCTCCCCTGTGAATGGCGCATAGCCTGAGACCGCGACCTCGGCGCCTCGCATGTTCTTCAGGATGTTAGACGAGTCGCCGTTCGCCTCCTTCACGCTGTTCTTGACCTCCGTACTCCACTTGAAGTCTCCCTCAACGTTCTCGACGAACCGGACTCCGTGGCCACCGAAGTCGTCGCCCAATGCCTCTGAGAAGGCGGTACGCCACATCTCCTCGGCCTCGAGCTTCATCCACCTATCATAAAGTACAATGATATCCGCCAATCTGAACGCCTCCTAGTGAAATCATGTGTAGGTATTAGAGCTTTACCCGAGGAAAAAACCGTAAAAAAGATGTGGTTAAGAGCGTTTTATAGCGCCGAAGTAGATGGCGACCGCGACGCTCGCGATGGCTACGACCACCGCCCCGTACATCATCATCTTAGTTGTGCCGAGGTTGGCTTGGAGTTGAAGGTAGTTCCTGTACATTTCGTCGTATTGGTCCTGCAGCTCTTCCGTCGCCTCTGAGTTCGGCGGATTCTGTAGTAGTTCGTTGTAGTCTGCCTGCAGCTCCGTGTACTTTTGGATGTTCTCTTGGTTCTGCGCCTGCAGTGTGTCGTATCCCATCTGTATCGTGTTGATCTGGACTCTTAGGACCGCGAAGTCGGCCACGATGCTGTTGTAGTCCAGTATCTGGAACTCTTTAGCAGCCTCCACCACGCTGCCTATGGTCAGTTCTACGGTCCACACGCCTTTCTTGTTCTCGACTGAGGTGCCGTAGATGTATATCGAGTCAAACACGATTCCCCAGTTTTCGCCTTCTATCTGAATTATCTCTACGGCGTTGGAGTCATATTGTTTGCCATCGGGATCGGTCCATACTACCCTCATGCTCAGTTCTGTGGTTGGTTCATCGATCTTTACCCAGAAACCAACTTTTTCGTTGTGCGTAAAAAACGCGCTCCCGCTGCCCTTGTGGTAAAGGGTGTCGGTCCTGTATCCGTAGCATGTCTCGTAATCTAGGATGTTGTACGCTTTCGCTGCTGGAAGTATCACTTGGAATGTGATTAATGCTATTAGAATGAGAGTGTAACAAACTCTTCGTGCTTTCATGGGTTCATCTACTCGCTATGGTTTTATAAAGTTACTTTCAACTCCTGAGAGTAATATATGGTAGAATTAACAGCGAGACACTACCAAACACACCGTAAACATACTAGATCAATTAAATTTGACGCCAAAAATTGATGATAATTTATTGGTTCAGATAAACTCCGTGCTACGTGATCGCGTCACAGACCTTATCCAGAATCCTCTTGGACACTTCAGTCTTCGAGGAGGAAACCCTCTCCACGCCTCGGCCCCCATCGACGATGAAAACCTCGTTCGTCTCCGTCCCAAAGCCTACGCCCTCCCTGGAGACATCGTTAGCCACTATGAGGTCCATCCCAGCCTCCTTCATGCGCTTATACGCCCTCTCGATGAGCTCTTCGTCGCTGATGCCGTACTCGGCTTTGAACCCCACAAGGTAGATATCCGGGTCCACTCTCTTCACGTTCTCCACGATCTTGGGCAGAGGCACAAGATCAATGCTCCACCCGCTCCTTCCGGAAGGCGTCTTCTCCATCCTCCTGTCCAGCGGCCCATAATCCGCCGCGGCGGCCGACAGTATCGCTGTGTGGTGCTTCCTCTCCTTAAGAGCCCCGGTCACCGCTTCCATCATCTCCCCGGTCGTCAGAACGTCGATCACATCGGCCTCCCTAGGCGGCTTCTCCATACCCGGGCCGTAGACGAAGGTGACCTCAGCCCCTCGAGCCAACGCGTTCCTAGCCAAGGCGACCCCCATCTTCCCCGAGCTGGGGTTGGTTATGTACCTGAACGCGTCAAGATACGCCCTCGTCGGCCCCGCCGTTATAAGTATCCTCTTCCCGGCGAGGTCCTTCTCCACGGTGAGCCTGTCCACGACTGCCTGAACGATGTCCTCCGTTCCGGGGATCTTCGCTTTTCCCTCTTCGAACCGGGGCATAAGCATCTTTACGCCGATGGACTCAAGCTTCTCTACGTTCTCGATGACGATTGGGTGCTTATACATGGATGCGTGCATCGCGGGCGCGATTATGACGGGGATGCCTGCACCAATACCCGTTGTTAAGGTCGTGGTGACGGGTGTGTCGTCTATGCCCGACGCGACTTTACCTATTGTGTTGGCGGTGGAAGGCGCGACCAGTATTAGGTCGGCGCGTCTCTCGTGTTCACCTGCGTAGGTGACGTGCTCGATCTGGCCTGTGAGCTCGGTGACGACGGGGTTCCCGGTGGCCCACTCTACCATGTCTGGGTGGACGATCTGCTGGGCGCTCTTAGTCATGACGGCGTAGACGTCCGCTCCTCGCCTCATGAGTTCCCGGGCGATCTCTGTGCTCTTGATGGCTGCCACGCTTCCAGTGATGCAGAGGACGATCCTTTTCCCTGCGAGTTCACTTGATTTTGTGCCTATGATCTCCTTCGACGTGTGCTCACCGAACGCCAAGCTTGATGCCTCTCAATGGGGCAGTTTGTTCAAGTAATTAAGTCTTAGGAAATGAGAAAAGATGTGAGATATTATTGCTCTTCGAGCTTTTCCTCGATATCGTCTAGTCTCTCGTGGATCGCTTCTAGCTTCTCTTCGATCGTATCGATCTTGTCTATAAGCGCCTGTATCTCTTTTTCAAGGTCGTCGATCTTTCGTTCGAGGCTCATTGAGTATCGTTATTTGGTTCGGCGTGGTCAGTTTATAAATTTGTCGAGACTCGCCTCTCCTCAGCGTCCCGTAGCATCTCCCTGTACCACTCTCCGTCCTGTTTAACATAGCTTTCCACATCGATTGTCATCGGCGTACCGTCATACCTGAGGATGATGACCTGCTCTATCTGGCTGTTTATGATCTTACGCTGACATCTCTGACAGGGTAAAGCCATAGTGTAATTACCGTCTGCGTCTAGCCCTGCCAAGTAGAGGATCGCCCCTATCCTGTCGGCTCTGTTGCTGTTGATGATGGCGTTCTCCTCGGCGTGCACCGCCGGGCAGTAGTCATATGCCACGCCCTTGGGGGAGCCCATGAGGTTCTTGATGCAGCCCACCTCGCTGCAGTTCACCACGCCCCGTGCGTTACCGTTGTACCCGGTGCCTACAATGATGTTGTCCTTGACGATCACTGCGCCGAACTTGCGGCGGAGGCATGTGCTACGCGCCGCCACGCTGAGGGCTATGTTGAGGAAGTACATTGTCTTGTCGGGTCGGTCCATGGCGAATCTATCAAGCGTATAGAGTTTAATGTCTTTCCATGGGGGAACCCTTATTGTCTTAGAGCCCGATTTCATGAGGGGTGGGCGATGATATGTTTGCCCCTCTGAATAGTGATGAGGATCTTGAGTTTGGAGCCCGCCTCATCCGAAGGCTTCTTATCGGCCCCCGGATAATGGAGGTTGACCAGATATGCCGCTTATAGAGGTTAAATGGTTCAAGGGAAGAGACAAGGAGACGAAGGCGAAGACCATCAAGCTCCTCACGGAAGCCATGTGTGAGGCTGTGGGTTGTGGACCCGACGCCGTCACCGTGATAATCCAAGACGTCGAGAAGTACGAGTGGGGAAAAGCGGGAAAGGCTTACACCTAGCCATCCTAGAAAAACCCTATTTTTCTTTTTTCATTAATTTTCAGCGTCAAGTAGTCACTGCTTCAAGGCTGCTTGGAGCTCCTTTATGACAGACTCCTTGCCCACGAGCCCAACATAGGGGCCGAACCTTGGGCCTTGTGACTTCCCCAGCAGTATCTTGTACAGCACCGGGAACAGCTTCCTAGCCTTAACCCCAGTGCTCTTTGAGGCGTTGAAGACGGTGGCCTGGTACTCTTCCTCGTTTGACGCGGTTTTTAGCTCACCTACTATAGCCTCTACGGCTTTTTTCTCCTCGGGGCTGAGCTCCACCTGGACTGGCTCCTCTTCTTCAAAGTCCTTTATCCAGTTCAGGGACCGTTCCACCCGTTCATCTAAGCCGTAATCAGTCTCCTTCAGGTACCCGTACTCGTCAAGCTTGGCTCTGATGAAGTCATGCTCCGCCCCCTCAGGTGCGAACCTAGCTAGCTTTATCATGAGATTGAAGGGCACATGCACCTGGGGCTCCTCCGGTGGCTTCAGCAGGTGGGCGTACTCGTAGAGGCCTGTGAGTTTATACAGCTCAAGCTCGTCCTTTACCTTCCTCTTGCCGAAGTAGACGTCCTCCAGATCGTCAAGCTCGTCCATGTGTACCGGTATGTCGTCCACTGAGCCGCTCTTGGTGCCGACGAAACGCTTGAATATCAACAGGTTGAGGCTCTCCTTGCTGCCGTACCTGTACCAGACCTGAGGCGTGAACACGTTGCCTGTGGATTTGCTTATCTTACGGCCGCCCCTGTCCACGAACATCTCGTACTGTACGTGCATCGGCGGCTCCCAGCCGAAAATCTCTCTACATATCGCGTCGTTCACGTGCACAGAGTCAGCGATGTCCTTCCCGTAGGCTTCGAACCTGATGTCGAGGGCGTGCCACCTGGCGGCGAACTCCACCTTCCAGCTGAGCTTACCGTTGCCGCTGAGGACGTTGACCTCGCCTTCGTGCCCGCAGCCTTCCAGCCACTGGCCTTTAACCTCCATGCCCTTGCACTCGTACTTGATGGTCTTGGTCTCGGGGTTGTAGTCGTGGGCGTTAGTTGTGTATATCCTGCCACAGTTCTCGCAGACCACGAAGTAGGGCAGCGCCTCGGTGTACTTCTCCTGTCCCGAAACCCTCTCGATTACTCTGCCCACCTTCTCGTGGTTGTCCAGGATCGTTATGATCTCGTCGTTGAGGATACCCTCCTTATACACGTTGAACGCGGACATCGGCGTGTACTTCACGCCCGTGTAGTCCAACGCATCCTTGAGGAGGCTGCTCATATGCTCCCCGAAACTGAAATGGCAGTCACCGAAGATGTCCGGTATCGTGGCGACGCTGTACCCTAGCCATTTCTCAAGCTCGTCTGGCATCCCTCCGGGCACCTTCCTGAGGCCGTCCTTGTCATCCGCGAACGCGATGTACTCGCTGGCGTAGCCCATGTTACCCGCGGCCAGCGCCACGGCGTAGTTCCTGAGCCCGTCTGCGAGGCTCCCTATGTGAGGGTACCCGCTAGCGCCCAGACCGCTCTCGGTGCGTATCCTGTCTAGGCTGCGCCCCAGCTTCTTCTCGCGCTTGATCAGCTCATCCGCCGCTTTGTCGTACCATGTACCTCTTCCGATTACTTTGGGATTCTCGATGGGTCGCAGTCTCATCACCTTCACCTCGAATGGGTTCCTGTACAATTTACACGGTCTCCCAGAAAAGAGTATCTTTACGTCGAGGCACTGGGTTTTTACCGGTGACGCCGTATCTTGTCATCATGGGGGAGAGGAGGACAGGGAAACAGCCTGTGACAAGCGCCGTCATCACGCTATGCGTCCTCGTCTTCGTGGTCGCCATACTCGGTTCCGAGGAGCTAACGCTCGACCTGCTCTACACATATGGGCTAGTACCGGCGCGGGTCTTCGAGAGAGGCCTACTGAACCTCGTCTCGTACCAGTTCATCCATGTTAACCTGACGCACCTTGTCTCCAACATGTTCGTACTCTACGGCGTCGGCAGGGAAGTCGAGAGAAACATAGGGTCACCACGGTTCGCCCTCGTCTACCTCGCGTCGGGCGTAGCCGCTGGCTTCCTACACGCCGTCTTCAACCCGTTCTCCACAGTACCCGTCATAGGGGCGTCTGGAGCTGTCTTCGGAATCATAGCAGTCCTACTGCTGCTGATGCCCTTCAAGATAACCACCGCCTTAGTCCTGCCTCTCCCGGGGGTTGTCATGGGGCTCCTGCTGCTTGTCGTCGAGGTTACGGCCATACTGGTCAGCAGCGACGTCGGGATAGCCCACGACATCCACCTCTACGGGTTCCTCGTGGGCGGCCTCGGCGCCTTCGCAATAGACTACAACAAGGCCCTGAGAGGACTGGTGATAGCCGCCGTCATCCTGCTGGCGCTGTACCTCTGGGCGCTACACCTAGGAAGCCTGCCGCTCCCAGTCTAGATACCCCTAAGCGCCTCAGGCAACTCGGCAAGACTTTCGATTATCCTGTCAGATCCAGCCTCCTTGATCTTCTCTAGCCTGCTGAAATAGACCGGAATAGCTACAGTGTAGGAACCCGCAGCCTTCCCCGCCAACACATCACTATGGCTGTCACCCACCATGACGCCGCGCCCAGGGTCGACACCCATGGTATCCAAGCAGGCTAACAACTGATCAGGGTGGGGCTTCATCCTGTACGCGGTGGATCGGCCCACAACCGCCTTGAAGTAGCGGTCCAGCCTCTGAAGCTTCAGCGACATCATCGCCGCTTCGAAGGAGTTTGAAGTACATACCCCCATGAGCAACCCGTTATAACTAACCCAGTTAAGCGCGTTCAAGCAGCCGGGCATTAACCCGCACCGCTGGCTACCCTTCTCCTCGTACATGCTGAGGACTCTGTACACCGAGTCCTGAATCTTATCCGCCTCCACGCCCCCACGGTTATCGTGGTTGATCTCCCACATGTCATCCAGCATGGGGAAGAGGCCCTTTGAGCTACAAGCCCGGACATCCTCCTCGCCGCATCCGTGATCGATGTAAAGACGTTCAATATCCTCATGGGCCTTCTTCCACTCTACGTGGCCACCCAAGTCGACCAAAGTGGCGTCCAGGTCGAATACAACGCCCTCTAAGCGATTCGAAGCCAAATTAAGCTACTTGAAGCCTCGGCGGTTTATAGACTTCACGCGAACCCAATTAAAGGCTGCTCCATATCACGGCTATTGATCTAGGATACGGATTCACAATCTCTTTTAGCTGATACAGAGTTGAGAGGACAGCCAGCCAAAAGGGTAGAAACCATCATGGAAGTGGGTGACTACAGGGTCCTCCTAGTAGAAGACAACGTTAACGACGCCAAGATTATAAAGAAGTACTTCCAGCGCCGAAGCGATTCCATAGTTATCGACTACGCCCCCGACGCAGACCGGTGCTACCGGAGACTCATCGAGCACGTCTACGACCTCCTCATCATCGACATCGACCTCCCAGACGGCGACAGCTCCGAGGTAGTGAAAGAACTCAGGGAGATCGACGTATTTGCCCCCATAATCATGGTCACCGACGAGAACCACGTCGATGAAGCTGATGCGGCGGTGAATGCGGGGGCAAACTGCTACGTCACCAAGTCTGCCCAGGCGCTGAGAAACCTACCCTCATTAGCCTTGAAGCAAATCGAGGACTACCACAAGAGGTACGTCGCGGACGAGATCTACAAAGACAGGCGGTTCGAGCTGTACCGTAATAAGTACGTCTACGCGATCCTAAGCACCCTACACACACGGAATCTACGGTATGTGGCTAACAGCATCCACACAAGCACAGGCTACACCACAGACACGATCCCGGGCATCGGCGTCACCGGCGACCGGATGCAGAAGGTGCTGAACATCCTCACCCACTACAGGGTCCTCCACAAGACCAAGATAGGAATGAAGATCACCTGCCCAAGCTGCAGCTCTGACGATGTCACATCCCTGTTCCAGTGCCCAAACTGCGGCAGCGACATCTTCACCAAGACAAGAAAGACGTACCAGTGCGAAGGCATATGTGGCCAAAGGTTCACCGAGCTCACCATGCTATTCAACTGTAACAGCTGCAACGAGAGATTCCACGCGAAGGATGCCACCTTCGACCCAATCCACATCTACTCGATAAACGACGATCTGAAACCCGAAATAACTGAGTCCATTAAGCGAATCAAACGGATTAACAGTGAATCACATAAACCCACTTTAAGTGGTTCAAAGGCTGTGCCAGTGACGGAATAAAAGAAAATATAATGAGTTGTACGTCTAAAATATCTCTTTTCTCTTGATGACCACCAAGGAGCCTATCATCGGTATCAGCGTCATTATCGTCCCCAGCGGCACCTCGGGTATCACGAAGAACGAGTACCTGTACTTGAAAGTGTCCATGGAGAACATGCAGAAGCCGCCGGAGATACCGATGAACACCATGTCATACTCACCGTTCTCGAAGGTCCCTGGGTGTCCACATATCACCTCAAAATCATATGGATAAACGAATTTATCAGTAGAATGAGTAACACTGACGAACCCATGCTTCAACGCGAGGTCAATGTTATAGGACTCTTGGTTCCACCTATCAAGGTCGTCCTTGAAGTTGTTTTCATCGTAATTATCCCAGTCGTAGCCTCTAAGCCACTCGTAGAATTCATCCTTGTTCTGCTCCAAGGTGTCAAGGTCACCAGGGTTGAAGACAAGGACACAGTACATGGCATATGTAACGTCGCCAATCGTCACTTGTATGTTCTGCGGTTCCCCCGGTGAAAGTTCTTTCTTAAAGTCAACCTTGATAACCGGATCAGTAGCGAATACAAGCGGCGTATATGGGGCAATTATAGCGAATATTATCCCAAATGCAAGTATTTTCTGGATATGTTTCACAAATCCATATCCATACTCTATATATTTAAGTTAATCCGTTTATTTCTATACAAATGTGTTACTACTGTAAACATTAATTTGAAGAATTCATAATTGTAAATACTATTTTCACTTGATAACATTTATGACTATCAATAGATACGTTATACTCTGTTTTTATTTACTAAAACTTACGTTTACTTAATTTAATATGGAGCCCCGGGCGGGATTTGGACCCGCGGTCTTTTGCTTACCAAGCAAACGCTTTAACCAGGCTAAGCTACCGGGGCACGGTTGCATCCTATGGATGCAGTGGCTACTTTTTTAATTTTACCCTTCGCCCATTTGTTTCCTAGAACATTTTTATTATCTTTCATTATACATTTACATCTTCTTCTCCCTATGAGTTACGTTGAACTGTCTAAGACAGTTTTAAACGGTGTTTATTTGAAACCAGGCGATTTTAAGCGATCGTTTATTTATATTATTTAACTGATGAACCACATTCACTGACCTATCCAGAAATAAATTTGGGGTAAACGGTGAAATATTTATATACTAAGAAATTATTTATTTTGTTGGTCCGGATATAGATGACTGTGGTTAACAGGCGGCGATCGGAAATCAATAGGCTAGTGCAGATATCCATGTCTGAGGCTGCCCGTAGAAACAGGAAGATAGAGACCATAGACCCGGTCATCAGGGTCGGTAAACGGCTTTATCCGCTTCTCTCCCGCGAGGAACTCTATGACTACTGCAGCACAGCTCTCAGCATCATACTCGCGGATTCATACGTCGATGCTCGGCAGACCACATTACTCGCTCACATCTAGCCCGGCGAGCTCCTTCGCGTTCCTCATGTTGTCTATGTCGCTCCTTCTCTCGTCCATGGGCGTCTCCATCACCATGGGGTAGTTTCTCAGCTCGCTGTTCAGTATCTCCCTGAAGCCGGCCTCGCCTATCTGACCCAGCCCGATATGCTCGTGTCTGTCCCTTCGGGAGCCGAGGGGGTCTCTTGAGTCGTTGAGGTGAACGAGATATAGTTTATCGTATCCGACGCTGTGCTCCAGCTCTTCCAGAGTCTCGGATAGTCCTCTTGGCGTCGCTATGTTGTATCCTCTTGTGTAGGCGTGGCATGTGTCGAGGCAGATGCCTATGTTGTCGGACTCGGCTTTCTCGATGATTGTCTGTAGCTCGCCGAAGGTGGACCCGACCTCGTTCCTCTTCCCGGAGGTGTTCTCCAGTAGTATCGTCGGCTTCTCGCCGGCTGCGGAGAGAACTCGGTTCAGGGCGCCTACTATCCTCTCCACTCCCTTCTCGGTGCCTGTTCCCAGGTGGCTGCCGAGGTGGGTGACCAGATAGGGAATGTTTAGCCTGTTGCACCTTTGGACCTCCGCGGCGAGGGTGTTCACAGATTTTCCGTAGATCACGGGGTCTGGAGAGCTGAGGTTAGGCAGGTATGGCATGTGGGTGAAGACTGGGCTGATCCCAGTTTCCCTGAGCCCCTGTCTGAAGCCTGTGACCTCGTCTTCTCTGAGTTCGCGGCGCTGCCACATTCTGGGGCTTTGTGTGAATATCTGGAACGTATCGCAGCCTATGCTGTGGGCTCTGTCCACAGACTTGTCTATGCCGTCTTTGATGGATACGTGGAAGCCCAGCTTCATGAAGTTGTCTCGTCGGCGGCGGTACTTAAAAGAAAGTAAAAAGGGGTTTAGGCGTTCTTCTTGATGGCCTTCTCCAAGATGCCCAGGCCGGTCTCAAGGTACTCGTCCTCGATGGTGAGCGGCGGGTGTAGCCTTATAGCGTTGTTGTACAGCCCTGCCTTGAGTGTCACGAGGCCGTTCTTGAGGCACTCCTTCATGATGCCGCTGCTGGTCTCGGGGTCGGGCTCCTTGGTTTTCCTGTCCTTGACGAACTCCATGGCCAGCATTGGGCCGAGGCCGCGAACGTCGCCGATGGACTCGTATTTGCCGTAGAACTCGTCGAGGCGTTTCCTGAGCTTTACCCCCATCTTGGCGCTGCGCTCAACGATCTTTTCCCGCTTGATTATCTCGATCACCTTGAGGGCCGTTGCGCATGCGATGGGGTTGCCGCCGTAGGTGCCTCCGAGACTACCCGGGTAGATGTCCTTCATGAGCTCCTCCTTGGCGACTACTGCGCTGAGGGGGAGGCCGCTGGCGATCGCCTTGGCCATGGTCATGAGGTCAGGTGTGACGCCGTAGTGCTCAATGGCCCACATCTTGCCTGTGCGGCCGAAGCCTGTCTGGACTTCGTCGTCTATGAGCATTATTCCGTGCTCCTCGCAGAGCTCCTTGAGCATTGGCAGGAAGTTCTTGGGCGGGTCGATGAAGCCTCCCTCGCCCTGCACTGGCTCGGTGATGACGGCCCCCACTGTGGAGGGGTCAACCTGTGTCTTGAAGATATTCTTCTCGATGTGGTGGATGGCCGCCTTGCCGCACTCCTCCTTGTCGGTCGTGCCCCATGGGCAGCGGTAGGAGTAGGGGAACGGCGTGAAGAAGACGCCTGGGACGAAGGGGTCTAGCCCCACCTTGTAGGGGTCCCACTTGCCCGTGAGCGTCATGGCCATGTAAGTGCGGCCGTGAAAGCTGTTCTCAAAGGCGAGAATGTTCTTGCGGCCTGTGCTCTGGCGCACGATCTTGACGGCGTTCTCCACCGCCTCTGAGCCGCTGTTGAGCATGAGCGCCCGCTTCTTATAATTGCCTGGCGTTACCTCGGTGAGCGTCTTGGCGAGGTTTACGTATGGCTCGTAGTTGGTTACATGTATACAGCTATGGATGAGCTTACCCGCTTGGTCGCTGATGGTCTCGACGATCTCGTCGATACAGTGGCCGAGGCTGGTTACGCCGATGCCGGAGGTAAAGTCAAGCAGAGTGTTTCCGTCCACGTCCTTCATTAAGGCGCCCTTTGACTCGCATATGGAGATGGGCTGAATGAGGTAGACGCCCGGGGGGACGTACTCGCTTCGCTTGTCGATGAGCTCCTTGGACTTGGGTCCAGGGATTTGGGTGACTAGGTTAGGAACCTTCGCCATGTTCCATCTGCATAAGGTACCGGATAGGGTTAATAACCCTAACGTTAGTCAGCCGGCGGATCTGTTCCTTTGGGTTCGCGTACAAATAACAGAATTAACGGGATGGACATCGCCTCTAGGATGCTCCCCGACAGCAGCAGCAAGTCTGGATTTCTGTCGTACATGTAGCCTCCGAGGTACGCGCCTGGCAGTCCAATCACCCCGCTTATGGTGCCCATGAGCCCCATGATCTTGGCCCTGTCCTTGGACGGCACGATGTCGGCTATCAGCGCCTGCCAAGCTGGGCCGCCCATGTATCCGCCGCCTCTAAGCCTGCCTCCGCCGAGCCCACCCGCGAAACCGATGACTCCGTAGGCGACCATCAGCTTCTCGTAGCTGTGGAACAGGTAGAGGCTTAGGCTGTCGAATGGGCCGAGGCCGCGGGCTAATAGTATGCACGGGACTCTGCCGAACCTGTCGGCGACCATGCCGCTGATGAGGTAGAGGGGTACGCTGATTGCCATCGCTATTGATTGCAGCATCCCGTATTGTGTTTTGCTCAGCCCGATGACCTGGATGGCGTATGGGGTGAGGTAGGTCCATGTCATCCTCATGGCGAAGCTGCTGATGACTGCCACGGCTAACATGGCGTAGATGGTGCGGGGCTGGCTTCTGAAGGTCTTGAATGTGTCCTCGCTGAACATGGGTTCCGCCGCGTCGGATTTCTCGGGGTCAAGCGTCTCCTTGAGGACGATGTATCGTACGACGGTGACTACTATCATGGCTCCGAAGAACATTAGCAACCCGTACCTCACCGCCTTACCCAGGCCCAGCATGTCGAAGTAGTAGCCACTCAAGACGGGCATGAATATCTGGGGCAATGATGTGAACATCCTGTAGGCGCCGAATGCCGATCCGCGTCGTTCCTTGGGTAGGCTCTCGGAGATTATGGCGTTGAAGGCTGGGCCGTAGAGGCTGGACATGGAGTTCAGCAGCAGCCCCACCGCGACTAGGTGCCACGACTTGGCGAAGTACAGGATTAGAGGCGCTATTGTCCTGAGCCCTGTGCCGAGGACTATCACCTTTTTTCGGCCTATCCTGTCGGCGAGAATTCCCCCGGGTAGTTGGAACAGTATCTGGCTGGTGTTCTGTATGGTGGCTAGGAGGCCGACTACCAATACGGGTGTGTTCAGCTCCTCCATTAGGTATAGGCTCCACCAGAGCTCCCATAGGCTGTTGAATACCTGGTAGAGCATGTTGGTGGTGGAGATGGCGATTATGTTGCGGTTGGAGAATACTTCCTTTAGTATGGAGGCCACTATGTGTCTACCTATACGCTGTAATTTGCAATTCTATCTGGGCACCCGCTTAAAGTCTTTTGCCCAACAAAAAGCTAGGTATAGGATTTGTGAGGCAGGTTTCCTTGAATATGGATCTCTATACCATAATAGTTAATATTTTTCAGCTAAAACAGGGTTCTGGAAGGAAGCGGCGAACCCAATGGGTTAGTCCCCCAATGTAACCTCGTCTGGCCGTAATTTTGCCTGTCTTCCTTCCTTATCCTCATCATCAATTAAAAAGAGGGTCTACAGAAAATTTTAAGGGATGAAGAGAGCTAGGACGGCCTTCTCTGTGTGCATCCTGTTCTCGCCCTCGTCGAAGACCGCCGACTGGGGGCCCTCTATGACGCTGTCCATCATCTCCTCTCCGCGGTAGCCGGGCAGACAGTGCATAAATATGGCGTTTTTCTTCGCCAGCTTCATGGTCTCGTCGTTGACCTGGTACTTGGCGAAAGCCTTCTTCCGCTCCTCGATGTCCTTGTGGCCCATGCTGTGGAAGGTGTTAGCGTAGACTACGTCGGCGCCGCTGAACGCCTCTTCGAGGTCGTCTGTGATCACCATCTGACTCCCGCCTTCGGCGGCATGTTCCTTCGCGAACTTGGTTATCTTCTCGTTGGGCTTCCAGCCTTTGGGGACGGCGACGTAGCAGTCTATTCCTGTGAGGCTGCTGCCCACCATGAGGCTCTGGCAGACGTTCCACGGGTCTCCCACGTAGGCGAGTTTTACTCCCTCCAGCTTTCCCTTGTGCTCCCGGATGGTGAGCATGTCTGCGAGTCCCTGGCACGGGTGGGTGAGGTCTGTCAACGCATTGATGACCGGGCTCTCCATGTACTCTGCGTACTCCTCGGCGACTTCCTGGCCGTAGGTCCTGATGACGAGGGCGTCACAGTACCGGTCCAAGATGCGGGCGGTGTCCTTGATGGGCTCACCACGGGCGAGCTGCATCGTCTGGGGGGTGCTGTAGAAGCTCTGCATGCCCAGGTGGGCTATGGCGGCCTGGAAGCTGAAGCGGGTGCGTGTGCTGTGCTTCTCGAAGACCATGGCTACCGTGCGGCCCGCCAGGTACTCGTGGGGCTGCTTCATCATGCGCTGCCGTTTGAAGTCGGCGGCGACGTCGAGTATGTAGGTGATCTCCTCTTTCTTCCAGTCCATCAGGGTGAGGTAGTCTTTGCCCTGGAATCTGTCCTTGAAGCTCATCTCGATTCAAGCAAAAAGGACGTTGTTTACGTGTTTAATACTATCGTTTACCGCGGCTGGGACAGTTTCACGGTTCTTTGCCGCGTCTATAGTGGGTATCATGCCCTGAAATGATTGGGGGAATCGTTTTCCTTTCGGTGTCATCCGCTGATACGTTTAGATAAGCGCTATGGATTGTCTTGCCTTTTCTTCTCCTTGAACGCTTTAGCCCTGCGGTACCTCTCCTCTAGGAAGTCCTCGCCGCGGAACATCTGGACGAAGTCGTTGCTGTTCAGCTGGAAGTAGGTTCGCTGGGAAAGCTCCTTGAGTGCCGCGTGGTGCCGTTTCTCGTCGTTCCTCCACATCTCAAGCAGCTGCTTGAGACCCTGCGTCTCGTTTATCCACTGCCTGCCGAGGAGCTGGTTGGCTTTCTTCAGGGCCTCCGCCTCCAGTTCGAGGTGTTTCTTGAGGCTCTCCTTGAGGTCCTGCTTGTCCTCGATGAACACGTCCTCGCCTTCTATGATCTCTATGGCTGCCTGGAGGATGTTGATGTGGCGCTGGCTGTCCAGTCTGAACATCTGCATCATACGCTTCAGCGCATTGTTCTCGGTGCCTCTCTCGTACTCCTCGTAGAGGCTGACGAGCTCTCCTTCTATCTTAAGTTGCTCTTGGAGTGTTTCTACTGCCTCTTGCTTCTGCTCCTTCTCCCACGCGTCTACCGCCGTCAACTCGATCAATATTTTGTTGGAAGGAAGTTATATCAACCTAATGCTAAACCGGTGGAGGGCTGCGGGTAAGGCGATGGTTGACTGAAATTACCTATACGCCTCTAGGAAGGTAGTCACAACCCTGAGCAGAGGCCCAACCTCCCACGAGTAGCAGCCGAGGTTATGGCCGTACATCTCCATGTAGACGTGCCGTGCGTCCGGTATCCGCTCCAGCGCGTACTCCACCTCGTCGTCCGCCAGTATAGCGCCCTTCTCCATGTTGCCTTGGATGAGGAGCACGGGGCACCTGATTCCGCTGATGAGTTCAGGGTCATACCCATCCATCACATGCTCGTATGCGACGTCGTCGAGTCCTCCCCTCGCCCACGGCGTCAACACATAGGGGTCCAGCGCCCGCAGGTAGAGCGTCTTACTCAGGATCGCTATGCAGTCCAGCCCGTCACCGTACCTGCCTGGCTCCCTCCACGGTATCTCAATGGGCATCTCCGCCACCTCCCTCACTAGCTCGTTCAACGGCAGGTCGAGGCCGGCGATCCTCTCCCAGCCGCTCCAGAAGGTACGGTAGTCCCTCATCACGCCTCTCACCTTCTCTGGCTTGATGTTGGCGTCCCCGAAGACCAGCGCCCTCACCAGTTCTGGGCGCTTGGAGGAAACCATGAGGGAGATCATGCCACCGAGCGACGCGGCGTACATGAAAGTGGACTCACCGATAACATCCTCGATGAAGCCGACGGTGTCCTCGATGTGGTCCCTGTACCTGTACGGCGGTGTGCGGCTGCTTCCGCCGTGGCCCCTGAAGTCCAGGGCGTAGACGTGCCACCTCTGTGATAGGGCGGGCAGCACAGGCTGGAAGAACTGCCACCTGTCGGATAACCCGTGAAGTAAGAGCAGGGGCGGACCGCTGTCGGGCCCCTCGGCGTAGTTCAGTGTAACACCGTTTTTCTCGTAGAGCTTCTCGGTCAGCATACTAGAGTACAGGGTATACTTGATGTTAAGGTGCTCGTAGCGGCGCTACTCCTCCCTCACCTCAGGCTCCCTCAGCGTGAACACGGCTATCGAAGCGCCGACAGCCATGAGGGCAGCCGCTACTAGGAACGGCGAGCTGACGCCGCGGCTCTGAAAGAGTACTCCTCCGAGGTAGTTGCCGCCGCCGTAGAGCAGGGACCAGATCACCGTCGTCAACGCGTTGAACCGCCCCCGATGCTCCTTGGGGCAGAAGTCCACGAACAGGGCGTGCCACGCGGGCTGGCCGACAGCGGCGGAGAGCGTGACCGCGACCCTCGTCACCAGCACCCAGAGGAAGCTGTGGCTGTTCACGTACAGGAAGTAGGTTAAAGGCCACGTTATCATCGAGGCAAGGACGAACTTGATCCTGCCCTGCTCGTCCGACGGCGACGCTACGAGGAGGAGGGTGACGCAGTGGACGATGAGGACAACGCTCATGATGAAGCCATACTGGGACGCGGACAGACCGACCCCCTCGGTGGCGTAGGTCACGTAGTACGGGTCACCGAGGCCGAGAGCCAAAGTGAATATGAAGTCAACAAGGAGGAACGCCTTGAACGGCCCGCTGAGGCTACGCACAGTGTCCCTGAAGTCTCCCGCCATTGTCTTCAACGATGTATTAGAGACGCTTACCTCCTGCCTCTCCGTTAGCGTCTCCTTAAGGTAAAGTTGTCTTACCAGCGAGGCTAATGCCCCTAAGGCGAACACGATCACGTACCCCCACATCATCGCCGTCCTGACGCCGTACCTGTCCATGACGACACCGATGAGTGAAGGTGAGAGGAAGCCCACCACTTGGGGACCGACCAGCAGCAGGGCGTATCCCATCGCCCTATTCTCAGGGTCCGTAGAGTCGCCAACTATCGATGCCATGGAGGGCTCGCGGAACCCCATGAACACTGCCTCAAGCACAGCGGCGAGCATCAGGAACTTGATGTCCGGGGCGAACGCCCTGACCAGAGCCACGCTGGAAAGGAGGTAGCTCATGGTGTACACTATCCTCTTGCGGCCTACCTTGTCGGCGAGGTAGCCGCCTATGAACCCGGGGGCAACCTTGATGACGGCGCTCAACGCGAATATCTCGCCGATGTTCACATAGTTGCCACCGAGCTCCAGGACGTATAGGGCGAAGAACGGCGTGGTCAGGTTGCCTGCGAGGGTCCAGAGCCCCGTCGTGACTATCATCACGCCTATGTTGCCGCGTGTTGCGGACCTTATCTTATGTAACGTATTTACCAATGTGCTTCACATGCATCGTTTTTGGGATACAAACTGGGAGCGATTAGAGGTTCAGAAATGTTAAGATGCGAGGCTCATGTTTCCCACGACAGCTTATAGTCTCAGTTAGCACTGTATTAAATTTAACTCAGGATCGATGATAAAGTTGCATAAATGGTATTGGGGAGTCAGTGCTTGGACTTCTCCTCCCATATCGTCCTCTGGTCTGGATGCTCCTCGAAGAACCTGTCAATGATCTCGTCGCAGGTGCCTTGAGCCTTCAGCAGCGCACCCCGCATGTCGACAGTGGTGAGACGCTTATCCTTTTTTAGGAACCTGCCGTCACAGATCACGTTATCGATGTCCCCCGGCGTAGCATAGAGGAAGACACTGGTAACGGGGTCACGTGTGGGCGTTATGTACGGGTTCATGAGGTCGATTGTTATTACGTCCGCCTTCTTTCCAGCCTCGAGGCTGCCTACCTCGCTATCCATTCCCAGCGCCTTGGCGCCGCCTATGGTAGCGAGCTCCAGCATGTCGTAGAAACTGGGGCGGGCTGTGCGCCTGCTATCATTGATCATCCCAAGGTACCCGCCCGTCTTGCCTGCTCTCGTCATGACGCCCACCCTCTGCTCCCTGATGAGGTCAAGCATGTCGTGATAGTAGTCGTCTGTGCCCAGCCCCACAGGTATACCCATGTCCAGCCAGTCGACAAGAGGAGACTCCACGCTGTGGCAGTGAAGAATAGACATCCCCGTCTCCTTGATGAGCCCAAAGTCCTTTGCCGTCCCATAGGTGAGATGGGCGCCGCTCAGACTCACATCCATGACCCCCAGGTCGTATAGGTGCTGGGGCGGCGTCTTCCCGAAGAGCTTCTGAACCTGCCTGTACTCGCGCTGGCTCTGACTGAGGTGAGTGGTCATCCTTAGCCCGTGCTCGTCTGCGAACTCCTTGCATTCCATGTAGACGTCGGGCATCGCCATGTCCGGCGCCTTGGGGCACATCAACGTGGTTATCCTGCCGTATGCTTTACCATGCCAGTTATAGTACAGGTCCTTAGCTCTCTTCACGGCGGCGTCCCTCTTCTCCGGGAGATACACGAACTCGCCGTGCTTCAGCTTCTCAAGGTCCACGTGCTCGATGTCACCCGCCAAGTGGCACCTGTTACCCGCCTCGGCGACGGCGCTCGCGTAGCCGTCCGGGTATGTGTAGACAAGCATGCTCGTGGTGCAGCCGCCGTAGATGAACTCGGCGCAGCTCGCCAGCCCCAGGGTCTCCATCTGCTCGGGGCGCCTGTAGCCCTCCAGCGGAAGGTTGGTCTCGAAGAAGTCGCCCATCAGCTCGTAGACGCCTCGGAAATACTGCTGCAGGTGGCTGTGGGCGTTCACGAACCCGGGCATCACAAGGTGGTGTCCCGCGTCCACCACGTGCTCGGGGGCGCGTACCTTGAGGTCTCTCCCTACCTCGGCGATCTGGTTGTCCACGATGTGGACGTCGCCTTCGGGGATGATCCTCCTGTCGGCGTCCATGGTGACGACGAAACCGCCTCTGATGAGGATGTCTGTCATAACTATCGCTCCATATGAAACGTGGAGAGGATAAAAAACCATCCAGAAGCAGAGAGTCGAGGTTATTATGGCTTGATGGTACCAAAGATTATTCATCTCCCCTGCATACTAGTTTGTGATTCGGATTGATGTGATGAACCCGAAGAAAAAGCTGCCCGACGGCTCAGAAGAGATAGAACGAAAAGGCGAGTACATTCTAGTAAAGCACAGCCTCGACGGTCAGCCCTACTATAGTATATTCCTCTTCTACGAGTCAAGCAAAGGCACATTGTACGTCCCCCGCGGCGGGGGCGGAAGAGACCTCGACCAAGTGAAACAGCAGCTAGATAGAATCACAAGAGCCAAACGCTTAGTAAAGGCTCCGTGATGTCTAGGTCGAGGATTTTATACCGGAATAATATCGATTGAATTGTCGGTTACCGGGATTTACTATATTAATCCAAGTGGTCATGTGTGAGGATGTTAATGTTCGAAAATATGGTTCGCTCTACTTCTTCCTGAACGTATAGAATGTTGATGCAACCCCGATAAGAGCCGCAACTATGGCGACCGACCTAATATCAAGGTTGATCCAACTTTTTTCAAGTACGATGATCGTTATCTCTTCCGAATTCAGCAACTGGTTCAACTCGTACTTGTCGTCTGTCAAGCCCGTTACCTTGATTACGTGTTCGCCTGGCTTATTCATCACCTTCGTGTACTCCCATCTGTTGTGATCCTCACTCCAAGCCATTTCCGTATTATTCAGATAGACCTGCCCTGATGACCCGTTAAACTCTGTTTCATCGAAGAGGTATTCGGCTTTACACCACACGGTTACTGGGCTTCCCTGGGGTACCTCGGTGGCGTTTGCTTCCAGCTGTGTTATGTTAAGACAGTCCCAGATACATGCGACGGTGTTCGATGAGAAGCAGGTGATGTCATTTTCAGAGTCATGTATCTCTGACACAGTGAATATCTTTTTCCCGACCTCGTCGTTTGTCGCTGAAGTGTTTAGGAGTATTTCTCCTTCGAATTCTTGGTGGTCGTAGAGGTAGTATCCGTGCATGGTTATGTTTGTGGCTTCACTGACGTCTATGCGTGTATCCGGGTTAGCCAGATCGACGTGCACCATATCGTAAATCAGTCGTAGAGTGTTTGATGTAAAGCAATGTAAGCCATACGAGTGGTCGTCGATGTCATTGATGGTGAAGTTGTACTCGCCCACCTCCGTCTTGTTGAATGTGTCGTTATACGCTAAGGTGCCGTTGAAAAGAGTCTCATCGAATACATACCATGCATCATACGAGATGGCGGGAGTATCTCCTACACCGATCCTTTCTCTAGGAGAATGTAAAGTGATGTTCACCATGTCCCAGATCACGGTGATGTTCTCGACCGCTACCTCGTAATCCTCTACTTTCGACCCTTCGACGTTTTCAACGGCGTGAACCACCTCGCCGACTTGATGTGACGAGAAGTTTAGCAGAGCCCAACCTGACGTGTCAGTGATAGCCTCTACGCCATAGATTTTTACCGTGCATTTTGTCGCGTTTGTTCCATCTTCAAACGAGAGATGGTACCCAATAGTAACGTTACAGCCAACATCGACCCTGTAGCCTGATTGATAAGCCTCGTCCACCTTGACATCCATCGTGGTTGGCGGCAGAGGGAAAGAAAAGCCGCCTGATGACCCTGACGTAGGCGGCGGTGGGCTCGGCTCCAAGAAAACAAGTTCAATGAGGTGCGAGCTGTGAACATATTCTAGCGTGATAACCCAGCTATGACCCTCGTTCCTGTAAGTAAAGCTAGTCGTAACGCCGTCGATCCTAATCACAAGGTCATCTATATCGGGCATCAGCTCTTTACCGATCCGAATAAGAATCGATCCTTCTGTACCTGTCTCTCCTTCGACGTTTATGCTGATCTTCTTTTGACCAGTTGTGTGTACAATGAACTGTATATTTGAGTTACTGGAGACGAACAGGAGCTCATCAACTGAAGTCGAGAAGTAAGCACTAGCTGTATCTTCGATGGGCTTCACATACTGCCCTTCGTCTCCTTCGTAAACGAGTTTAACATGTTTGATACCATCCGTATCGGGCGTCCATAAAACCAAATTGTCTTGGCACCAGCTTACCAGCTGTTCGTCGAACTGTATCCACTCTTCTTCGCTTTGGTAATAATATTTAATCAGTGCATCCTCAAGAGACAGGTCTGGTGGGCAAATTAACTGGTGCCCTACCTCGATTTCTCCTTGAAGATTATTATCTAAGGCGATATCCATTTGCGGCTGTAACCAGCATTCAGTTGTTTGCTGCCCCGCGTTATCAACGTGTGAGAACTCGTGTCCGAGTAGGTTCTCTGTCTTTGTTGCGCTGAAAGTGTTGGCGCCAAGTTGCTCGGGCTTGAATTCACGTTCCCATCTGTCGTTACGCCACTCCGCTGGCTCCTCGTTTATGTATAGAGCCCCAAATGTGTCATCCATCTCGGCGTTGTCGGAGACGAAACGCGCCTTATACCATACAGTGACGGAGTCGCCGTAGCTGCACTCGGTTTCGCTTACCCCTGATTCGTACACCTCAAGGCTATCCCAGATCACAGTTGGGTACTGTGTATTTTCTGATATCTTCGAAATCCCTAGACTGTTTCCATCTATCTCTATCTGGTTGAATATGGCTTCCGTGTTCTCTAACTCTTGGACACTAATGACCCAGACGCCTTCACCGACGTGTTCAGCGGGTATACCATTTATCGTAACGGCTCCATCAGTCAAAGGAGAACCATCATACTCAGATGTGAACCAGAACTGGAGTTCTACATCTGCAGCTAGCTGTACTCTGAAGGAACTGGATTGGAGAAGCCATTGATCCCATATCAATGAAGGGCACGCCTCCACCCGTATTTTATCGACTTGTTCGGTAGACTCGACGTGTTCGATTGTAGGCGCGTACGCCCCTATCTCGTCTCCGCTGACCTGATATGTAACCCACCCTTCCTCGCCTATGCTGTATTCGGCTCCGTCGATGACCACTGTTCCTTCCTCGAGGTTTGAGAAGTCACTAAGCCAAACTAGGTGAAGACTGATTTCTCCAGGGTCACCTACGTCGACCCGGGTAGGAGTGGAGTAAAATTCGTCGATTACAACTTTCTTTGTGTCTGGGATGATGTTGTCATCTACAAGGGTCATATTGTAAACAAGTTCTAACTCTGGTGAGTACTCCAAGATATGAAGAAGAACCCCGCTGTCCTGTTCTACGCTTATATCCATAACGGTGTCTTCACTAAAGGCGATGAGTGACCAAGCTTCATGGTTTTTCGCAGTCGATTCGTCGATCACGTCGGAAATTACGTACGCATCATACCAAGAGATGGGGATTTCATCGCCTATTTCGAGCTGTTCGACCTGGAATGGCCAGTGATAGTATATCGAGTATAGGTCTAGTTCCCTGTTCAGCAGGTTCAGGACAGGGGTTAAGATGCTTTCTGATTCTTTTGTGTGGTAGGTTCTTCTGACATTCATCTCGATCTCTGATTTATAGTCAAGGTACTCCACCATCTCCCATGCCCAATGCTCTGCTTGACTCTCATCTAGCCGCCTGATGGTGTAGTTACAGTATGTATCTGTTTGAGGGCGGATTAGGTACGTCGTGGACAGCCGATATTCGTACCTGTTGTCTAAAACGTTTGTCTCTTCAGGCACGGGTTTAACATACGCTGTGATGTTTTGGATTCCTTCGTTCAAAAATAAATCGTAGTTATAGCTGACGGAGTATCCTTTAGGTAGATCAGGGATACTTACTGCTTCTCTGACTTCTCCATCAACATAGAACTTTGCTGTTAAATCTTCTTTATAGTCACCCAAGTTACAATAGGTAACTATAACCTTGATTGGGTTGGTGCCGTAGGTATAGGGCTCGACTTGAATTATTGGCAGTGTTTGATGAGTTTTTGTATAATCCACTGTAGTTTTATACTTTATATTATATTGATCATTAGGGTCCTGTAATAAGAGTGTAATGTCTCCTGAGTATATACGTAAATTATAACCTGAGTATATGTAAGTAGAATAGGTAAAGACGCCGTTTTCATCCGTTTCTATTCTACTAAGATTTAGGTGAGGCTCATCGTTCCTTTCAACATATATATCGTATATTGTGTCTGGTGCATAATATTCACCATACAGGTCAAAGTCGAGAAGTACCTGAAGGGTATTCGGATCTACAGTTAGGCTCGGTTTTTTAAGTTCGCTTGGTGTTCCAATCGTATATGGGGTATCAGTTTGCTCTTCGATAAAGAGATAATATGTATACGGGTCGTTTTGCCGGTACATCCGATATGCGCTATCAAAGATAGTTGTGTATGAGAAACATCCTTGGTTGTCGCTTGTGACGGTCCCTACATACACTGAACTTTCTGTTGAGCTTTTATATCTCGAATATTGCAGCTCATATTCGGTGTTAGGTGTTAGATAAGTACCTGTGATGGTAAGAGGTACCCCAAGATAACCGTAAGGTACTACAAGCTCTGGCTTGTATACGTCGGCATTAATTCTGATTAATATCTGATTCGTATTAATATCTCTAAGTCTGATTACCAGCGGAATGGTTACTTTATATAGTGTCATCAGCCGGCAATCAATAAAAGATATTTCACCGTACTCATCGCTTTCCACAGGTCCAAAAATAATCGACTCATAACCTGACTCGGTACTTATTTCAACTTGATAAAGATGGTTTGGTAAAAGATACTCGCCTATGATATCAAAGGGGTAGCCAAGCTGTACTTTATCCGTTGACAGCTCGATCGCTGGTGTGTTAAAGTATGTATAAATTGTATAGATCTCTGGGAATTCCCCGACTTGAGTGATGTTGATCTCGATATCTCCGTTGTTTTTAATGAATAGATCCTCAAGCGTAGGAATTATACATGTAGCCGAGAAGGCTCCGTAGGTGTCTGTTGTGGTAGTAGCTATTAGTAGGTAGTCATCTTCCTGTTTTACCTCGATGGTATAGTCCTGATTCGGTAACAAATGCTCCCCCGTCACTGTGAACGGGACATTGACGGACGCGGGCCCTTCGACATCAAATGTAGGAGGGTCGTACCTAATCTCAACATCATAATTTTCACCCGTGGAAACATCACATATTATTATGGTGATATTGTTCACTTCATCAAAAACAAGTTTATAACTGGAGGGAAGCTGCAGATTAGTAAGAGATAAGACGCCTGTTTCATCTGTGTATCCTTCTCCTAAAACATGGTCGGGATAACCACTTTCAGTAAGCAGGGTAGCCGTAAATAGGGTAGTTGGGTAGAGATGCACAACATTTAGTGAGAAGGTTGTGTCTAGTCTTATCGCCTCTGGTTGTGAGATGCCTTCTGGTTTCTTGTGCTCTATCTCGAACATGAATTCGGAGACATCGAACTCTGCTCGAATGTTGATGACGTCATCGTTTAGTATGTTTCTGAAGGAATCATCAAGTGGAATATCGACGTAGTTGAACTCTCCATGCTCATTGCTTTCAACAGATCCCAGCAACACCTCAAAGTCGTCCTTGAAAGCATAGAAGGAAAAAGAAGTGCTTGGGGCAAAGTGGTAGCCACTGACCGAGAACGTGTCCTCTACACCAATTTTTTCTGGAGTCACATGATATTCGGGACCTTGATACGCGAATGATGTAGAGAATGAATATCGATAGGGGTTCGTTCTATATGCCTCGACCACAAGGCTGTTGGGACCATTCAATAAATCGGATGTTAGGGGTATAGCAATATCCTCTATCAATATCCGGCCATCGGAGTCTGCTATAGCCGTCCCTAGCTCCAGCCATTGATCCCCGACGCCTATCTTGAAAACATAGGATGTCCCAGGGTAGAACAACTTACCGTAGAGGCCGAAAGCCCAACCTACTCGAATTACTTCAGGGTCAATCGATATCTTTGGATCTCTAAAAGGCACAAGTTCGTATAGCACTCTGTCTCCTGAATCATGGTCCTCTATCTTTATTGGGGCGTTAGTCTGGTCCTCGAAGTTTACGTAGAAGTTGTATTCGACGGTTAGATCCGTCAGGTTAAAGGACCCGTCTTGATCGGTTGTAACGGTCCCCCATGTTATTTCGTATGAGCTTATATCGTACGAGGTCTCTGGCTCGAAACCTTCCCCTGAGATGTAGAAGGGGGGGTAGCATCTTATCCCTTTTACCGGAACCTTGATCTCTGGTTCACCGTAAACACCAGTCGCTTGATACGCTATCCAAAGTAAGAGTATCATGAAGAAAATTTTATGTAAATTGATCGTCTTCAAGGATAGGACCTATTCGTTTCCAGTCTTTTTTTATATATTTCCAAATATTAATATAAATTATGCGTCAACAAAAAGTTGATCTTTGTTAACTAGAACAAAAAAAACAGAGTTACTTAGAAAAATAAATTTGCATTTACCGGTTGCAAAGATTTTTTATAATGAATGTTAATAAATAAGGTGGTGCTAGGGCTTGACGCTGTCGGCGAAGTACTCAGGGTCGTTGCCTAGGTAGATGGGGTTCGGCTTTCCACAGCTTCTGCACTCCCTGTCCTCGTATCGTAGGTGAGCGCCGCACTTACAGACCGCCCACAGCTGAGCCCCGCAGTTGGGGCAGTACTTCGCCCCTGTCTTCGGGTGGGGCCCCTGGCTTAGGGTAGACCTGATGGCGGTCTTACAGTATGCGCAGTGACCCTGCTTGATTACAGACTCCACGGTACTGTAATCGGCAACTCAAATTAATAATCATCCCGATCTGCCCGAGAGCTCGCAGGCGCGGCACACCCTCCCCGGCGTCGGGCTACCGCATATAATGCACTTACCCAGCACGGTAGCCCTGCCTTCGCCTTTTCGCATCTTCAAGCCTGTCTGGTATACTGTGAACTTGGTTCCGGGGCGCTTAACCTCCATCCGGTTCAGGAACCTCCTGACGTCAGACCTCATCGCCTCCTCCGCGTAGGGGCACGGCAGGCTCTGGAACTCCAGTCCGTTGACGTAGGCGTAGAACGTCGTCTCCCTCTCCGGCACCTCGCAGAGGGGTTTCACCCTTCTCACGAAGCCCTCTAGACTGTTCCCGCCGGGGTTGAAGGCGTCCATCCTGTTCACGTCTCCCCTGAGAACGTTGAGCAGCACGCTCTGAGCGGCGTCATCGAGGTTGTGCCCGGTGGCTAGCCGGTCGGCGTCCACCGCCTTCGCCGCCTCGTCCAGCACCCTCCGCCTGAGAACGCCGCAGTAGCTGCACGTCCCCAGCTCCCTGTCCTTCGCAGCGATCTCGTCCATGGTCTCGTCGAAGAGGTCCCTGAAAGAGACGGTGTGCATCTCTACACCCAGCTCCCTGCAGCTCCGTTCAGCCAGCCTGAGAGCCTCGTCCCTGTAGCCCGTCACCCCCTCGTCGACGCAGACGGCTACCAGCTCTGCCTTGGGGCGGTCGCCCTCGATTATGTTTAGGAGCCTAAGAAGCGTGAGGCTGTCTTTGCCGCCGCTGACGCCCACAGCGATCCTGCTGTTGTACTCGAACATATCGTACCTGCCTATCGTCCGCTTGACCCGCTCCAGCAGGGTCTCGTTGAAGCACTGCGCGCAGAGGCGCTCCCCCGAGTAGGGTCTATGATAGACTGAGGGGCGGTCACCGCACTTCGTGCATGCTTGGCTCAAGGCGTTCATCCTTATCGCCCAGCAGGATAAAAACCATGGCTAGCCGCCGTGGGTCACAGGCAGCAGCACGAGCTCAGAGCCGTCACCGACGACGGTGTCGGGTCCTTGGAGGTTTGATACCTCTACTCCGTCGACTAGGACAAGGGCGTTAGGCGTGAAGTCGCCGACCACTCTATCCATTATGACTTCGCCGAGGCCGGGTATCTGCTCGATGAGCGCATCCAGGACGGCAGTCACCGAGGCTTTATCGCCCAACGTGACGTTGTGTTCGCCTGTGCCCGCCGCATCCCGGAGGACCCCCATGAGCCTGACGCGTACCTTCACAGACACAGTGCCTACTCCCCGCCCTATAAAGATTCAACTCCGCAGCATCTTCGCTATGAAGAACCCGTTACACCCGTGAAGATGAGGGTAGAACCTCTGAGCCTCACCGAGGCCCCGGAGTCCTTCTGCGCCGAGGCGTGGCGACGCATCCACTAGCCTGAACCCCGGGTTTCTTTCAAGGAACCTAGCCACGACGCCCTCGTTCTCCTCAACGGTCACGCTGCAGGTGCAGTAGATTAGCCGCCCCCCCGGCGCAACACTTGAGGCAGCGCTCCCAAGTATACGCCTCTGTATCCCAGCCATCCTCTTGATCGATCCCTGCCCTAGCCTCCACCGTGCGCTCGGCTCGCTGTGAAGGTTGCCTGTACCTGTGCATGGAGGGTCGACCACCACGAGGTCGGCTTCGACGGGGGGAAGACCCTCAACGCTTCGGGCGTCGCCGTGGTAAGGCTTAGCTATTTTCACTCCGAGACGTGTTATCAATGTCTCATACGACCTGAGCCTTCTCCTGCTGGAGTCCACGGATATTATCCTGCCCTCGTTGCCCATCAACTGGGCTAGGTGGCTGGTCTTTATTCCGGGGGCCCCGCATACGTCAAGTACGAGCTCCCCCGGCTCAGGTGAAGCCACCTCTCCCGCTAATATGCTCGCCTTATCCTGAACAAGAAACTCGCCTCTGCCATGTTCAGACGTTTGGGCGATACCGTCACCCTCAACAAGCCTGTAGACGTAGGGGAGATCAGGGTCCTTCGTTAATGCATAGCCTTGGGAGGTGAGGCTTCGCACGGTTCCCTCGGCGTCTCTCAGGGTGTTCAACCTTATGTACTTAGGAACCTTCACGGGTTCGAGCATCTTGACGGCATCTTCCCCGCCGAATGCCCCCTTGAGATACCTGACGTACCAGGCAGGGTGAAAGTATGTTAGAGCCAGCGCCTGATCCTGGTCCAAGCCGGCGAACTCTATTCCGAGGCGCGGGATGAGCTCCACAGCCTCGTCGACGCCGCTCAGCTTCCTCTCTCCCAGCAACTGCCTGCAGTGTTCATCGAACCTGTATGCGTCCTTGAGGCCGCCGCCATAGTGTACCATGTAGGTGAAGACGCGCAGGAAGCTCCTCACGCCGAGAGATAGGTTTCCGAGGTTATTCGGTTCAAGTGCCTTCTCCGCGACGTGATCCAAGGCGTTCAGGTGCGAGGTTACGCCGTAGACGACCTCCCGGGCGTCCCTCACCGTTTCCCGGTCGTCGACGCCCAGCTGATACGTCGCCCTGCTGAGCGCAGCGTCCTCGTTAAGTCTTCTTAACTCTATCCAGCTTAGCGCCTCGATGGCTGTAGTCCAGGCGAGTGTCAAGGTTTCATCTCTTCATCCACCGGCACAGTATATAGGTTAACACACCGATGTCGAACGGTGTAACGAGGCAATTCACCCTAGTCGATATGTAGAAAAGAATAGAAGAAACTAGGCACTCGTATCTATCTCAACTTTCCCGTCAGATGTGATCGTTGCCTTGGCGTGCCTCAGCGCCCAGCAGCTGATCACGATGCCGACAGGCAGCGAAGCCGGGTGCCTCGCCGACATCTCGACATGCACGTCGAGGACGCTGGGCCCCTCGCCGAGGCCCATCGCACCTATGCCAAGCTCGTTCAGCTTCCCGAGGAGCTTCTCTTCGATCTCAGCTACGCGAGGGTCAGGGCTCCTGACCTTGAACGGCTTCAGCAGCGCGTTCTTTGCGAGCTTCATGCACATGTCCTCGCCGCCGCCTATGCCGACGCC
>JAFGTA010000102.1 GCA_016934355.1 Candidatus Bathyarchaeota archaeon
AGGTGGAACGGGTCGACGCAGTTATAGTCTCCGAGGTCTGCGGTGGCTGCCTCGTAGGCGACGTTCACGGGGTGGCTAAGGGGGAGGTTCCATATCGGGAAGGTCTCGAACTTGGCGAAGCCGCTCATGACGCCCATTCTTCTGTCCTGGTAGACCTGGCTCATGGCGAAGCTCATCTTGCCGCTGCCCGGGCCGGGAGCCGTGACCACCACGATGCGTTTCCCTGTGTCCACATGCTCCGGGCGGCCGTAGCCCTCGTCGCTCACGACATGGTCGAGGTCTGTGAGGTAGCCCTCGATCTCGTAGTGAATGTAGACCCGTATGCCCCTGTTCTCAAGGCGCTGCCTAAACTTCTGGGCGGCGTGTTCGCCACCGTAGCGGTTGATGACTACCGCGGAGACATCGATGCCCAGCGTTCTGAGGTCGCCGATGTCCTTGAGTATCTGGTCCTCGTAGGTGAGCCCGAAGTCCCTGCGAATCTTCCTGCCCTCGATGTCCTTGGCGCTGATGCAGTGGACGATCTCTATCTTGTCTCCCAGCTTGCGTAGCATCTGTACCTTTGTGTCGAGCTCGAACCCGGGGAGCACCCTCGACGCGTGGTGGTCGAAGCGGAGTTTGCCGCCGAACTCCAGGTACAGTTTGTCGAACTGGTCTACTCGTTCGAGTATGCGCTTCACCTGAGCACCGAGGTACCTCTGCGTGTCGAAGCCTTTCTCCCTGATCATGTCCCTCATCTGCACATTATAGACTGAGCCGCGTCGCTCCTCTGATAATGCACGGAAATTGACGCCCTGTTCCTATAAAATCTTCTAATTAGCCCAGGAGGCTCCTTGAAGTCATTACAGGGGGCTTCTCTACCCCCATCAGTTCAAGCACGGTCGGGGCGACGCTACTGAGCCCCTCGCCCTTCCTGAGGCATATGTGGGTCAGCCTCTCCTCATTACTCACGAGGATGAATGGCACGGGGTTTAAGCCGTGGCTCGGGTTCGGTGAGCCGTCGGGGTAGAACATTGTCTCGATGTTGCCGTGGTCACCTGTCACGAGGACCGTGTACCCTTCACCGAGCCCCGCCTCCACGACCCTGCTCAGGCACTCGTCCACCACCTCGCAAGCCTTGACTCCCGCCTCCAGGTTCGCGGAGTGTCCGACGAGGTCACCGTTGGCGTAGTTGACTAGGATGAAGTCGTAGACGCCTCGCCTGATCGCGGGAACGAGCCTGTCCGTGATCTCGTAGGCGCTCATCTCGGGTTTATCCTCGTAGCTTGGCACCTTGGGGCTCGGCACAAGTATCCTATCCTCGCCCGGGTTGGGTTCCTCGATCTGGCTGTTGAAGAAGAACGTGACGTGTGCGTACTTCTCCGTCTCCGCTATCCTAAGCTGCTTTAATCCTGCTACGCTCAGCACGTTACCCAGGTTCTCATGTACAGTGTGCTGAGGATAGGCGACGGGTAGGGTCAGGTTCTGATCATAGACACTCATGCAGACGAAGAATATGCTTGGCACCTTCCTCCGCTTGAACTCGGTGAAGCCGTCCTCGGTGAGGGCGTAGGTGATCTGGCGCGCCCTGTCGCTGCGGAAGTTCCAGAATATGAAGGCGTCGCCGTCGTCAATCGTGGCGACTGGTGATCCATCCGGCTCGGTGAGCACGATGGGCTCGACATAGTAGTCCGTGAGCTCAGGGTTCTCCTGATAGGCGTGTTGAAGCGCCTCGAAGGGGTCCCTCTCCTTTCTTCCCTCGCCCAGCGTGAGGAGGTCGTACGCCTTGGACGTCCTGCCCCAGTTGGTGTCCCTGTCCATGGTGTAGTACCTGCCCACGAGGGACGCGATGCGACCGACGCCCTTCTCCTCCATGACTCGGAGCGTCTCCCTCAGGAAGCGCTCGGCGCTCCTCTCCGGCACGTCCCTGCCGTCAAGGAAGCAGTGCACGTAGACCCTGTCGAAGCCCTCCCGGCGTGCAAGCTCCAGCAACGCATAGAGGTGGTGGGTGGTGCCGTGTATGCCCTGGTCGCTGAAGAGACCCGCGAGGTGGAGCTTGCCCCCAGTCTCCCGGCCGTGCGCCAACGCGTCTAGGAACTGCTTCTTCTCGTAGAAGCCGCCGTCCCTGATGCTTCGGTTTATGTCCTCCAGAGGCTGCCAGACGACCCTGCCAGCCCCCATGGTGAGGTGCCCGGGCTCGCTGCCGCCCTGGGTTCCCTCTGGAAGCCCCACCGCGTTCCCCGTGCATTTCAGCAGCGTCCATGGGTACGTCGCCATGTAGCGGTCGTCGTTGGGTGTGTCCGCGATGTACGCCGCGTTGCCTGTCTTCTCCTCTGTGTATCCCCAGCCGTCCCTGACGACGAGTATGACCCTGCGTCGTACCATCTTAGCTCATAGGTTTCAGGTGGCTGTAAAAATGTGTTCCTCACCGCCGCAGCGTGTTCCAGAGCACCGAGAGGAGGGAGAGCAGGATTAGTGGGGGGCTCGTAGCGAAGTAGAAGCCGTCACGCCTGTATACCCATATGATATACCAGGGGAGTCTCTCGACGCTGGGCGCCACCTTCATCACGTAAGGCAGGGCGACGAATAACAATCCCAGCAGGATGAGGACCCAGCCCAGCGCGCTGAACTCCCTGTAAGGCTCCATACCGACAATAATTGATTCCGGTATAGTAAATCTTTAATGCATTCAACGGTGTTCCAAACCGGATTCAAATGAGCCGGGTTCTGAAGATAGTCATGCTGGGGCCACCGGGCAGCGGGAAGGGCACCCAGGCGCATGTCATCTCCGAGCTCTACGGAGTCCCAGTGGTCACCACAGGCGACATGCTCAGGGAGGCGGTCGCCAACGAGACCGAGTACGGTAATGTGGCAGGCGGCTTCATGTCCCGGGGCGAGCTGGTGCCAGACCACATAGTCAACGGCGTCGTCGGAGAACGACTCAGCAAGCCCGACCTTGTGAACGGCTTCATCCTCGACGGCTTCCCCCGGAGCAGGCGGCAGGCAGAGTTTCTCGACGGCTTCCTTGAGGAACATCATATGAAGCTGGACTATGTCATCCACGTGACCCTCGACGACGAGACCATCGTGAAGAGGCTCAGCAACCGGAGGAGCTGTCCACAGTGCGGTGAGGTCTACCACCTTGTATCCAAGCCCCCGAAGGTGAAAGGCGTCTGCGATAAATGCTGCGCGGAACTCGTCCTCAGGAACGACGACAAGCCCGACGTGATAAGGAACAGGCTCAAAGTCTACAGGGAGAAGACCCAGCCACTGCTGGATAGGTACGCTGAGAAGGGCATCATAAGGGAAGCCCCTGGGGATCACCCGATAGAAAAGCTGCCAGAGCTACTCAGAAAGGTGCTTGGCTAGGTCTTGTAGCCTATCTTGCGGAGGAAGCTTTTCCTCCACTCGATGCCAGCCTCGTCCTCGACGCCTTTACTCTTTGCTCCGTCGATCACGCCCATGATGCCTCTGCCCTGATCGGTCTCCGCCACGACTACCTGCAGCGGGTTAGCCGTCGCTGCGAATACCCTGCAGACCTCGGGCACCGCCTTGAGCTGGGTCAGCACGTTGATGGGGTAGGCGCCCTTCATAACCACGTTGAAGCTGTGTCCGCAGCCCAGCGCCACGGCGTTCTCGACTGCGACCTTCCTCAGCTTCTCGTCGTTGCCGTCGTGCCTGACGAGGCAGTCGCCGCTTGACTCGCAGAAGGCGACGCCGAACTTGATGGTTGAAGACGAGGACACCATCGCCTCGTAGACATCCTCGACCGTCTTGATGAAGTGGCTCTGCCCGAGTATGATGTTACAGCCCTCGGGCACACTCATCTCAACTAATTTAAGCTCCATTCCAGCACCCATGAAGAAGACCGGGCAACAGCTTTTAACGGCTTCGCGGTAAGGGTTAAGTCTAGCGGGATAGAGGATCGGGTGATGGGCGACCGCCGCAAGGACTCGGACGACTACGGTGAACGAACAAGCGGGTGGCACTACTCGCTTGGCTGGGGCGACGGGACGGAGAGCGTCGCCCCCTACGTGCCTACGCCGCTCAACGTCGTCCGAGAGATGCTCATACTGGCGGAGGTTGGACCCAACGACGTCCTCTACGACCTGGGGTGCGGCGACGGCAGGATACTGTTGACCGCCGTCGAGGAGTTCGACATAGCCCGCGCCGTGGGCTTCGAGCTGAACCAGAGGATGGTGGAGGCGACCCGACTAAAGATCGAGGACAAGGAGCTAGGCGACAGGATCAAGGTGGTTGAGGGCAGCTTCTTCGAGGAGGACCTCTCGGAGGCGTCCGTGGTCACCCTCTACCTGACGACCTCGGGTAACGCCAAGCTGAAGCCCAAGTTCATGGACGAGCTTCACAAGGGCGCGCGGATCGTCAGCCACGACTTCCCCATCGTGGACTGGGTCACAGCGAAGCACGACCACGGGTTCTACACGGTGGGAAGCCACAAGATATACCTGTACAAGATACCTCAGGCGTACACCTTGAAGCCGCCCGAGAAAAGGGATAATGAAGAGGACCGGTGGGACCGGATAAAACGCCTCTTCGACAGACTGGATAGGGGCTAGTAGATCCCTAGGGCGAGGGAGATTATCGCCATACGCGCCCAGATGCCGTGGTGCACCTGCTTGAAGTAGAGGGCGCCCGGGTGGCTGTCAACCTCCTGAGCGATCTCGTTCACCCTCGGCAGCGGATGCATGAGCACCATGCCCTTCTTCGCCTTGGCCATCATCTTGTTGTCGATTATGTAGGCGTTGGCGAACTTCTTGTACTCGTCCTCGCTGGGGAACCGCTCCTTCTGGATACGCGTCGCGTACAGCACGTCAAGGTCGCCGATGACATTGGTCAGGTCCTCCGTCGCCTCCCACTCCACCTTGCCCTTGGTGTCCGTGAGGACGTCCTCGCGCATGGCGAGCTGCTTTGGGCTGATGAGCTTAAGCTTGACGTCGTCGTACTTGCTGAGCCCTATCATGAGGCTGTGAGTGGTGCGGCCATACAGCAGGTCACCGCAGAGCCCAACGGTGAGTCCGTCAAGCTTCCCCTTGGCATGCTTCATGCAGTGCATGTCAAGTACCGCCTGAGTTGGGTGCTCCCACGAGCCGCTGCCCCCGTTCAAGATAGGGATACTGGCAACCTTCGCGGCCTTCCTGCTGCTCCACTCGTCGGGGTGCCTCATGGCGATAACGTCGACGTAGTTCTCCACCGTCTTGATAGTGTCCTCCATGGTCTCGCCCTTCTTGGCGCTGCTTACGCCGGGGTCGGCGAACCCCGTGACGCCTCCTCCTAGCCTCAGCATGGCAGACTCGAAGCTGAGCCGTGTACGCGTGCTTGGCTCGAAGAAGAGGGCGCCCATGACCTTGCCCTTAGCCATGTCGACACCCTTCTTCTCGAGGGGCATCATCTCATCCGAGACCTTCAGGATGAAGTCGATCTCCTCTCGGCTGTAGTCCCTCATGGATATGAAGCTCTTACCCTTGAAACTTGATGCGCTAACCATATCTCCACCTGTAGAGGAGGATGCCCGTTCATCTTATAACGTTTTACCGCAGCCCAAACGGTGACCTTGAGAAGATAGAAGACAGTTATATAATCATAAAATACGGTGGAGCAGGATTCTAGACATACGAGTGATTGTTTTGGCCGTGGAGAAGGTGCCCGACCTCACAAGCTGGAGGAAGATAGGAAAGATGAAGTCGGCGCTAGGGACTGATTATGACCTCTACGAGTCCCCGGACAAGAAGAAAGTGGCGCAGGTGGACAAGAGCCTCGTCATATACCTAATCCTCGAGGAGGGGCAGCTCTCCTACATGAACCCCAGGACGGTGGACGCCATGCAGAGGATGAAGGAGATACAGGAGTACCTCAAGGAGAAAGCTGAACGCCCAGAGCTCTAGCCCCCCGGGTAGAGCCCCAAGTCCCTGAGCAGCTCGATCAACGTCGGCGTAAGATTGTACCGCATGAACCTGTCAGGGGTCACCCAGACGGCGTCGAGGGCGTCATCCATGGGCGCCACGTCACCGCTGATCGGCTTAGCCATGAAGTCGATTATGATGAAGTGGTACTTGACCCCACCCTCCGCGTCACGTACTATCTTGTCGACGACTCCTATCCTGTCCACGATCTCGACTGTGAGGCTGGTCTCCTCCATGGCCTCGCGGATAGCTGCGTCGGCGGCTTTCTCCCCCACCTCGACGAGGCCCCCCGGTATAGACCACATCCCCGCGTCGGGCTCCGCCGCCCTCTCAATCAACAGGTACCTGCCCCCGTCATCTATCAGGACGCCTACTCCGACGATGGGCCTGCTGGGGTAGAGCCTACGAGACATGGGTGTGAGTGAATAGGCGCCGCAGGGGATAAAATGTCAGTCGTCCAGCGGTACCGTTTCCCTGCCAGCCATCTCCATATGGATGAACCTGCTCATGGGGGTGCTCAGGCTCGACGCCGGGTACACCTCAGGCAGCACCTTCACCCAAATAGGGAACCTGCACTTCAACGCCGTGCCCTTCACTATGGCCTCCCCCGGCGGCAGGTCTCCTATGAGCTCGGCGAACTCTTTCCCCATAATCTCGGCTATCCGCGCCTTGTCAACGTCCTCCAGTCCGTGGCAGATCACGTTGTTTGCGCACTGGGTTACCACGGTCTTCTCGACGGTGCTGAGCCTCTGGGTTACCGCCCAAAGCCCCACGCCGTTGCGGCCGCCGTTGGTGGCTATCTCCTTGATGACTCCTAGGAGCTTTCCCCTGCTGTCCTTCTCACCGATCTCGAAGACTCCCCGCTGGGGCGCGTAGTACATGGCTTCCTCAAGAACCACGATACACCCGAACTTCCTGTTATCCAGCGCCTCCGCGAATATCCTGCGCAGCACCTGGGCCACGACGAGGTGCTTCTGGCTCCACGTGTCCCGGCCCTGGCTGAGGTCCATGATGACTACGTGGCGGTCCTTCAGCAGGTCCACAGGGTCTAGGGGCTCCATGTCCCCGTCGGGGATCAGCTTGCTGCCCGCGACCGCGTTTATAACCTGCTGCCTGTAGCTCTCGAACTCGTCCTCCTTCTTGTTGAACCCTAGCTTGTCAGGCTTCACCCAGCCGAGGGCCTGTCTCAGGTTCACCTTCGTCACCGTTGCCGCCTTGGCGTACAGAATCTTCAGCGCGTGGACGAGTATCTTAGCGTTCCACCACGTCTTCTGCCACCCGAACTCCCCGACATAGTCCTCCCAAGGCACGTCCCCTGGCTGGAAGAACCTACTCCAAGGCACCTTGAGCACCTTGTCGGGTCCCAGCTGCTCCTGGACGCTGCTGTACTCCCCGTCCTTGTCAACGATGAAGAACCTGACAGGCGGCTCAGCCGAGGCGGCCCTCGCCACCATGGTGACGGCCGTAGTGGTCTTACCCGTGCCGACGGCCCCGCAGATGAGGCAGCTCTGGCGGATGAGGCTGTAGA
>JAFGTA010000103.1 GCA_016934355.1 Candidatus Bathyarchaeota archaeon
CACCTCATACACGCGGCCCGCCGGAACATGGACATGCTTGTGATCTGCAGCAACAACTTCAACTACGGGATGACGGGCGCCCAGTACGGGCCGACGACGCCCCTCGACATGAGGACCCCGACGAGTCCCTACGGGAGCATCGAGAACCCGTTCAACTTGGTGGCGCTGGTGGCTTCGGCGGGCGCAACCATGGTGTCCCGGTGGACAGTGTACCACGTTTACCACCTCAAGAACGCGATAAAGCGTGGGCTGCAGAAGAAAGGCTTCAGCTTCATCGAGGTGATAAGCCCCTGCACCACCGGGTTCGGCAGGCTCAACAAGATGACGCCGCTGGACATGATGAGGCAGCTACGCGATAACACCAAAATAAAGAAGGTGCACCCGACGGAAGCGAGCATAGACCCCTCAAGCGAGATAATCCTCGGCGACTTCGTGGACATACGGAAGCCGACGTACAACGAGACCCTGAAGGAGCTGGAGGAGAAAGCCAAGTGACCCGTAAAGAGATAAGGATAGCCGGCTTCGGCGGACAAGGCGTCATAACTGCAGGCTACGTCTTGGCTAACGCGGCGGCGATCTACGACGACCAGTACGCCTTGATGAACCAGAGCTACGGGCCTGAGGCTAGGGGAGGCTCCTGCAAGGCAGACGTCATCGTGTCTGGTGAGCCGATAGACTACCCGAAGGCGTCCAGCGTGGATTTTCTGGTGACGCTGTCCATAGACGCTTACAACGCGTTCATAAAATCTGTGCGGCCGGGTGGCGCGGTCATCTTCGAGGAGAGCCTGGTCGAGGTGCCTGAGGGAGAGAGGGTCAGAGGTATCAGGTACATCCCTGTGCCTGCCATCGAGGCAGCCCAGCAGCTTGGTAACCCGCTGGCGGCCAACATGGTGGTTCTGGGCGCAGTGCAGGCCGTGACCGGGGTGGTGAGCCTGGAGGCATTAAAGTCATCTGTGGAGGACAGGTTCCCAAGATTCAGAGACTTGAACCTGAAGGCAGTCGACCGTGGCGTCGAGCTGGCGGGGAGGCCACTCTAAGCCTCTCCGTACAGAGCGCGTAGAAGCCTTCATTTCTTAGTGAGTAACCTTGTTGCGTTAGCGACTACCGTGTCTACTTCCGAGAACGCCTGGATGTGGTCTATCCCGGGGAGCGTGACGAACTCGGCGTTCGCCAACTCCTCAGACGCGCGTCTTGCGCCATAGTAGAACTCGTCGCGCTCCCCTGCGAATATCAGGCACGGGACCCTTGATTACCCCAAGGGGGTGCCTGCGGCGAACCCCTTGGTCATCGCTTCGAAGAGGCTTGAGAGGCTGAGGAAATGCATCTCGTAGTACCCTTTCCTACGGTACTCGGCCATGGGGGCTCCCTCCAGTGCTTCGACCCAGTCGATCGACGCCTCGGGTCCACCCTCCAAGCCTGCTCTAAGCAGACCTTTCAGGAACCTGCCGATCTCCATGTCCTCTATCCTGAAGGGGTAGGGGTTCATGCCGCCTATGACGAAGTGAGTGAAGCGGTCAGGGTGATAGCGGATCAAGTTGAAGCCGATCCAGCCTCCCATGGAGTAGCCAAGGTAGGCCGCCGCCTCGACCCCCGCGTCGTCGAGGACCACCACAGCGTCCTCGGCCATCAGCTTCCCCGAGTAGCCGTCAGGCCTCACAGGCTTGTCGCTGCCGCCGTGGCCGCGGGCGTCGACCAATATGAGCTTGTGGCAGCTCTTCAGAGCCTTCACGTATCCGAGGTCATGCCACTCCTCGATGTTTCCGGTGAATCCGTGCTGCAGTACAAACGGAGTTCCTTTTCCCTCCACTTCGTAATGGATTTTTACTCCTCTGTTAGACGCGAACGACATGATCAGCCTTCATAGCAGAAGGGATATCGTTAGTTAAAATTATCGTAAAGTTCCTGGGTACTCTACGAGACAGACCGTACACCTATAAAAGGGGCGCAGCGCCCCAGCTAGAACCCTCAGGCGGCTCAGAGTAGGATGTTCAGCTCCTCCTTCAGAGTGTTCAACACCACGTGGGTCTTGGTCCGCACCACGTTGGGCATCTTCGTGACGTTCTTCGTGAAGTCGCTGAGCTGCTGCCTCCCCTTGAACTTGGCGACCACCATGATGTCAGAGTCCCCCGTAACGTTGTAGACTCCCATGGTCTCGGGGAACCTAGTAATCTTTTCTCCCACCTCCATCATCATCCCCGCCGAGACGATGATCTCCGTCACGGCGGTGAGCTCGTACCCCATCCTCTCGTAGTCCAGCTGCACCGTGTACTTCCGGATTACCCCTGAGCCCTCCAAGTCCTTGACCCGGGACGCCACGGTCCCGCTGCTGATTCCGATCCGCCTCGCCACCTCCCTGAAGCTCTGCCGAGCGTCGCGGAGGTACTCCCTCAAGACCTTCACCGAGGTCTCGTCCACCCTGCCACCCATGTTAACCGAATGAGCAGAGGAACCTATTTACAGTTGTCGTTTGAGTAAAAAAGCCGCTGATGGGGCTCTGTTCTTGGTTGAATAGAAATGTTTGGGGCTAGTAGTCGACCGGGATGGTCTGCATGAGCTCGAAGAGTCTTAGGAACGCCTTGCTGTACCTGATTATGGCGCTCATGTTGCCCTTGAATTGGAGCTGCCTCGTCATGATGGCGTTGCTGCCGTCGAGCTCAGCCTTGTTCACCTGAGTCCAAACGCTGTAAGGGCCTTCGAGGGTGAAGTCGGTCTTCTCGTCGGCGGCCAGAACCCGGACCTCCGTGATCTTGCCGTCCACGAACTTGACGTACATGGGCGGCAGATCGGCGTTATCGGTGACCTTGAACGTGAACGTAGCGTTGAACATCTTGGTCTTGATGCCGAACTCCTCGTCGACGTTCGCGACCTCTTGACATTTCTTCCAGTATTCCAAGCCTAGATACTGAACCATAGTCTACACCTAGTTGCTGGAAAAATACCACGAATAGAATAAAACACTTACTGATCCAGTAACGGATGGTAAATACTAGCCTAAACAGAGTAAAAAGTGGAGGGCTAGTCCTCCAGTCTCTCCATTTTGAAGCTGACGGGCCGTATCCCGTCTGTGCAGCAGGTGAATATCTCACCCGGCTTTACCCAGCTCTTCCAAAAGTTCCCGTTGAAACTGAGAACCGACATGTCCTTGTTGATGTCTATCCACGCCCAGTCGCAGAACCCCTCTGGCTTGGCTAAGCTGTCCTCCACGATGAACTCCTGTCCGTCATGGAACGCCTCACAGGCTACGTAGGGTTCATCTGTGCCGGGCTTGTTCGGTACCTTTCCGTCGAAAATAACGGATGGATCGACTCGTTTGAAGACAGTGATCTTTACTCGCGCCATTTCGACCAAGAAAAAAGTGAGAGAAGCCTATTAATAATTTTTCCAGAACGGAACGTTACTTGAAGCAGAAAATAAGGTCAGTAAGACCCGTGCTTGATGGCCGCGTCCATCAACGCCTTAACGTTCTCGGGCTTGGCAGCCGCCGGCACCGAGACCGCTGGGCTCAGCATGAATCCGCCGCCGTCCTTGACGCCGTCGAACAGCTCCTTGACGTAGGGGTCGATCTTCTCGGCTGGTCCTAGGAAGATGGATGACGGCGGGCCGCCGATTATGCATGAGTGGTCTCCTATTATCTCCTTGGCTTTCGCTAGGTCTGTCTTCTCGAACCTTGAGATGGTCTTGCCTTTGGGTAGCTCCAGTATGGTCTCAAGATGCGCCGCGTGCCGCCCCTCGTAGAACAGCTCAGGGGTGACCCCGAGCTTGATCATCTCCTCCACGACTTCTTTGAGGGTCGGCCAGTAGAACTCGCTGTACTGTTTGGGAGAGAAGTACTCGTTCAGGTGCATCGGTATGAACTGGATCGAGCCCGGCTTCTTGCCTTTGACAGATATCCTCACCATCTCGACTATGAGGTCTCGCATTGCCTCCGTCGCCTGCTTCACCTTGTCCGGCACCCTGTAGCAGTCGAGTAGGACGTTCTTGATGTCTCTGAGGAAGTCGCCGATGAAGTCGAGCGGCGCGTAGCTCATGCCGCTCGTGAACCCTGGGAACCCGTGGCTCCGCAGGTCATCCGCTAGCCTGGCTCCCGCCTCCGCGCTCCGCCTGCACTCCTCGCCCCACGCGAACAGTGTCGCCATTCCCTTCGCCGAGCCTGGGTTCCCGAGGTTTCTGAGCGATCTTGGTAGAAGCTTCTCCGCGATGAACTTCTGTGGGTCGGCGGTCAGGTCGTCGTACTCGGTTGCCTTCATGTACTCCTCGCCGATGAACTGGAACGGGGCGTCTACCCCTACCTCTCTCCCGGGGAACCGCGCGTATCTCACCCCGAGGATGTCGTGGATCGGTCCGTTCACCAATCCGGGCACGAGCCCGTCGTACTCGTTGAGGAAGGCGAGCGTCAGAGGCAGGGCTCCCAGCATGCTCATGCCGGCCCCGGTGTCGTACTGGAAGTCTACGCTGGTCTTGAGTATGGCCTTGGCCGATTTCTCGTAGTCGAACAGGAACTCGTGGTTGCTGATCCCGCAGTACCTGGCTGTGAAGTACCCGAAGCTGCTGAGCACGGGCACCCTGTCTGGCTCCTTGAGCTGGGTGGCTACGTGTATTCTTTCCTTGCGTTGATTGTATAGTCCTATGTAGTCGGTCAGGCTAGCTCACCACCCATGAGTCTCATGCACAGCCTGACGCCCTGCGCAGCGTTGTCTGTCGAGGCGTCGGGTCTGATGTAATCCGTCGCGTGTGCATCGATCCTGCCTCCTCCGATGATGATCTTCACCTTGTCCCTGAGCCCCGCCTCCGTGATGGCGTCCACGGTCTTCTTCGTAGACTCCAGGGCTACGGTCAGTAGGCTGCTCATGCCCACGATGTCTGGCTCATGCTCCTTGATGGCTTCGACGAACCTGGCGGGCGGCACGTCTACGCCGAGGTCGATGACAGTGTACCCCTCCGCCTCCAGCAACGCGACCACGATGTTTTTACCGATGTCGTGCACGTCGCCCTCGACTGTGCCTATCACTATCTTGCCCTTCGACTCTGTGACTGTCTTCATCAGCTCTGGTCTTATCCGGTCCATGACCTGGTTGAATATCTCCGCGGCCATGATCATCTCGGATAGGAAGAACTCGCCGGACTCGAAGCGTTCGCCGACGATGCTCATGCCTTTCCTGCATTTCTCCAGTATGTCGATGGGTGCGGCTCCCCGTTTGATTAGTTCGTCTGCCAGCCTTAGCGCTGTGGGTTCATCTAGGTTTACGATGGCGTCCACGATGTTGTCTACTGAAGACATGAAGGGTATTCCTATTGCCAGCATAAAAAAGGCTAGCTCTCCGCGTGGAGCCTGTTCTTAGCCCAGTTCAGCTGGTCCAGCCGTTTGACGGTCTCGGGGAACCGTGTGAGGTCTCGGTGTGGAAGCATCAGGGCGTCGAGGTACTCCCGGTTATAGTGGGGGGTGGCGGCTAGCTCTATGTAATCCACCTGTCCGGGTATCCTCTGAGCCTCAGAACGCGCAGCCTCTGAGAGCAGCATCATTCTGGCTCCGGTGCCCGCCGCGTTGCCCACCTGCTGGATGTTGTTCCGGGTGAACTCGGGTATCATGCCCACGGTCATGGCGCTCTGTCGGTCTATGTAGGTGCCGAACGCGCCAGCCATGTACACGTGTTTGATGTCACTCGGTGCTAGGCTGAGCCTGTTCATGGCAATGTACGCGCCTGAGTAGATGGCTGCTTTCGCTTTCTGCAGCTCACGGATGTCAAGCTGGGTGACGGCTATGTCCTCGTTCAGGCTGGTGTCGCCGCGCCAAGCCAGCACATACTCGATACCTTTGCCCTGTTCTCTGATCCGCGGATGGTTGACCCGGTTCAGCCGTCCACTGCTGTCGATTATGCTTGTCTTCAGCATCTCTGAGAGCAGGTCGATGAGCCCTGACCCGCATATCCCGATGGGGGCCGCGTCGTCTATTGTCTTGATGCTGGGCTCAAGGGTCTCCGGGTTGATCCAAACGCCCTCGACTGCTCCGGTGGCTGCCCTCATCCCGTGCTTGATGTGGGCTCCTTCGAAGGCGGGTCCGGAAGCGCATGAGCAGGCGACGAGCCTGTCTCTGTCTCCTACAACGATCTCCGTGTTGGTGCCGATGTCCATGAGGAAGCTGGTCTCATCCGCCTTATGCACCCCAGTGGCTAACGTAGCCGCCACGCAGTCCGCCCCGACGTAGCCTGCGATAAGCGGAGGAATATAGACCCGGCTATTACTGCTTAGATTCAACATATCGGGGAGCAGGTTCCGGTGAGACAGGTTCTCTGGCATGAATGGGCTTCGGCTCAACGGGTAGGTGTCCGTGCCGAGAGTGAAGTGCTGCATCGCGGTGTTGCCTACGAGAACCGACTCTCTGACGTTCTCTGGGCTTTCGCCAGCGTCTCTACAGGCGTCTGCGAGGAGTTTTCTTATCCCCTCGACCAGCGTCTCGTGGAGCGCGGCGTTGTTCTCGGGGCTCTGTATGGCGTAGGCGATGCGGCTGATTATGTCCTCGCCGTATGGTATCTGAGGGTTCATGGCAGTCGAGACCGCGAGCACCTTCCCGGTGCGCAGGTCCAGCAGGTAGCCCGCCAGCTTAGTGGAGCCGATGTCGGCTGCGAAGCCGAGGTCAGGTGCATCCCCCCCTTCTACTGGGTCGAGCTTTACCGGGGTGTCCAGCCCCTCTGTCTGGAGTCTCTGGGACCCTGTCCTGCTCTCCCCCGGGACCGAGATAACCATGTCACAGGCGATCTCTTGTAGGCAGGCTAGCCTGTAGCCTTTCCTGAGGTTACGGACCGAGATGTGTCTCCGCTCCGCCGCGGATGGTGGAGGCGTCTCCCCCGACGCTATCCTGACGACGCATTTACCGCATGCCCCCGTTCCGCCGCAGACTGTGTTGATGTCCACGCCCAGCGTCCTCGCCGCTTCGAGCACCGTGGTCCCAGCTTTGAACACTCCTCTCTTCCCGTCTGGCTGGAAAACGACCTCGAAGCTCACGGTATCCATACCGGTGAACGCCGCTATACATCTTTTCACGTGAAACCTTTAAGCAAAGCAGAGATTTACCTAACCAGTATGTTCGATTACTCGGTGAAGCAGAAGACATACACCATCGGTGGAGTCATGATCGGCGGTGAACCCGGGCGGGTACCAACGGTCATGGTGGGCTCCATGTTCTACAACAAAGATAAAACGGTGTCAGACCCAGCCAGAGGAGTATTCAACAAAGAAAAAGCCGAAAAATACATCAGGAAAGCCGAGGAAGCCTCCGAGGCGACGGGGCTGCCAACCATGGTCGACCTGGTGGCCGAGAACCACGCCGCGGCTCAACGGTACCTCGACTTCGTCGTCGAGTCCACGTCGATGCCCATCTTCCTCGACGTGGTCTCCGAACGCGAGCAGGCGCTGGCCCTGAGGTACGCGGATGAGATCGGTGTGATCGACAGGGTGGTGCTGAACTCGGTGAGCCCCCACACGGGTCCAGGCCTCTACGAGGCCGTAAGCGACGTGAAGCTCAGGTCCTCAGTCCTCCTGACTCACAGCACCCGCCACGTCCTCTCATCCGACAAGTCACCCGTGCTTGACGAGTTGGTGCCGAAGGCGGAAACCGCGGGTATAGAGAATATATTGGTGGACACCGCCGTTCTGGACATACCGACGCTGGGCATCACCGCGAAAGCCATCGACCTCATCAAGGACAGGTACGGCTACCCGTGCGGCTGCGGGGCGCACAACGCCTTGTCCTCTTGGAGACGCCTCAAAGAGAAATACAGCAAAGACGCACAGACCATCGTGAAGGGGGTGACCAACGCCCTGCCGACTATAATCGGTGCAGACTACGTCCTGTTCGGCCCGTTGAAGAACGCGGCGTCGTTCTACCCCGCTGTGGCGATGGTCGACGCTGCCTACAGCCAGTTGATGATGGAGAAACGAGTGAGACCGGACAGAAGCCACCCCAGATATAGAATAGGATAGTCTTTCTCCGGGTTTCTAGCTTTAGACAGAAGCGCATTAAACCTGTATTTTGATTCCAAGCCTTGCTAGTTGGGCGACCAATTTGCCGTGGTCTCGCTCATCGTGATCAAAATGTATGACCTTCATCCCCAGGGCTCTTGGAGCCGTCAGGTTCTCTGGGCTGTTATCGATGAAAACGGCTTCCTCCGGGGAGACCCCCGCCTTTCCGGCGGCTTCCAGGAATATTTCCTTGCCTGACTTGGTATGCCCGAGGGCGGCTGATACGCATATTACGTCAAACAGTTCATCGAGTCTATGAAGGTCTGAGATCGCTTTCATGCGGTCAGCTTTGTTGTCGGTGATGATGCCGATTTTGTATCTCGTGGATTTCATTGTCTCGGCCAACGAGATGACCCGGGTGTCCAGCTCGGTGTCGAGGAAGCTGTCAACAAGGACTTGATACGGTATCTGATGATCCAACGCCGCGCAGAGGTCGCCCCAAATCTGTGCGTGGGTTGTTTTGCCGAGTAGCAAGCCCGGGTTGAATCTTCGGTATTCGTTCTCGAATAGTTCTTTTTCGATGCCTGTTTCCTTGGATACGTAGTTCACTATGCTCGTGGCCCCGGTGGCTTCCACCGTCAACACGCCGTCGAAGTCGAAGAACACCGCTTTGATCATGCAACCGGAGTGGACTGTGCTTCACCTCATAGAAAAGGCGTACGCCACTGTCAAGCGTCGACTGTACAGATTCATTGTTCTACCATGGGAACTCGATTGAATGAGTATCGCACAGGTTTAGAGGTTCCCCGAGTCCTTCAAGGCTCGTATGTACGCGACTAGTTGCCCTCTGTGATGCGTCTCGTGATCAAGGTTTCCTCTCAAGATGATCCATAGTGCGCTGACCTCGCCGTCAAACCGGGAGTCAAAGACGATTCGATCCATATCCTCAGCCATGATCAGGTTACGCCGCGTCTTCCCGGTCTCCCCGAGTTTATCGAGGATCGCCTGATATTCTCCTCTTTCACCGATTACTATGGCCCCAGCTTTCCCTGTAATAGGCTCCAGTTCCTGATTCACCATTTTTTCGAAAAGCCAATTATCCGCGTCTACAAGGTGCTGAGCGATGTCTGCGATGCTCATGGCGTTCTCCGAGATCTTCCAGTTTTCGAGTCCGGCTGGTATTGATCGAAGCCTTTTCAGCGTTGAGCCTCTGACGGCGTCCGAGTACTCTACGAGGGTATCCCGCATGTTACTGTGTTAGATTCATGGATAATATAATGCCGCATCGAGAGTGTCCAGGTGAGCATATCCAGATCATTTTAAAACGCGTCAATACATTCATGAACAAGTAAAAGTGTGGTATTTTGAGAGAAAGACGCCAAATTTGGTTTCTCATACTTATTTGTCTTTCACTAACACTTGCAGCCACTTACCTACCGTCAATTATCCTAAAACCCGATGCCGTAGTAGAGAACTATTCTGTTACACTGTATTCCGATGGCACGCTGGAAGAAACCTATACCTACAAGTTGTTTGTGCCTGGGAAAAAATTTCTCTACAGATTCTGGGATGACCGCTTAACTTTTACGAACTATTCATCTGCTCATATTAGACTGCTGGATATCGACGCCCCGCCAGAAACGATTACATACATAAAGGATTCGCATGGTCATGTAACCATTTTGAACGATTTTTCAGACAACAACAAATACAAAATATCTCTAGCAGCGTACCGGAATGAAGCAGGTGCATATAATCCAGACGGCTACGAACCGGGAGAGTATGCAGTAACATATCTTTTCAGACTAGTACCACCACTGGATTACGATGAAGAATACGCTCGTCTGAACCTTAGACTGGCGAGAGATCATATACCATATGAAAAAATAAGATTAACATTCGAAGACGCGGAATATATTCAGAAAGTCTACTCGTATCCTACCACACTACGAAAAACATCTGAAGAAAACCATATTGTGTTCGTGGGTAGCTCTGGAGAGAATGAACTTCTCGAATTCGATATTTTATACGATAAAAGCATAGTCTCTCATATAGACGGGGTTCTGAATCCCGTTAACGATGTAAAATCTTCTGTAAACAGAAAATATGTGAGGTTAAACCTTGAATATCTTCCAGCAATCTTTTTCAAGAATCTAAACAGGATTTCCATATTCATTATGCCAGTATTTTTTTATTGGATCTGGTATCACGGAGGGCGAGAAAAAGATTCCAATATTCCCTCATCACTCAGTGTAATTCCAAATAAAAAACAGCCACCATGGCTAGTTAACTTGGTATTCAAGAAACAAATGTCTGTTTTTGATGAAGATGCCTTGTATTCAACTCTTCTGGACCTTCACATCAGAAATAAGATTAGAATGGACTATGAAGACGAAGAGCTGGAGATAACAATCATCTCAAGCGAAGGACTCGACTCATATGAATCTCAAGTAATGCAGCTACTAGAAAGTTTAGCAGTGGATGGTAAGATATCCTCAAAGTCTGATGATGAAGAAACAGGTTCAACCTCAATAGATGACTCTTCTTCTCGCTATGAGCTTTATAGCTCTTACAACTTTCTGACTGCTGGGACAAAAAGAGAGGTCGTCGATGAATATTTTGTTGATGGCAGAGGCAAATTATTGCTACCCGGAATAATATCATTCTTCGCGTTTTCGATTCCTCTATTGACTTTGATTTACGCGAAGTACTCTAGGGGGATTCTGTTCTCAGCCATGGTCTACGGGCTGATTCTCATCGTCCAGGTTATTCTAGCCTATTCTTATCCTTCCACTTTTTTTGGCCACTGGAAAAATGATTATTATAACGATAAACTAGGTTGGATGGCTTTTCGACAGCATCTATTGGACTATGTAAATCTCGAAAAATATGGACCAGAGGATATCAACATGTGGGGTAAATGGCTTGTATATGGTACGGCCCTTGGGGTCGGGGATAAAGTAAGAGAAGCCATGGAGAAACTAGGTATAGACTCTCCTCTGACCGAGATTGCCCCTGTCTACAGAGATCGATTTCAAACAATCACTTGGTCCCGATTTTACTCAAATTATGGTTCAGATGGACGTTACGGGTCAGGGGGCTTTGGCGGCGGAGGAGGATTTGGTGGCGGCGGTGGAGGCGGAGGTTTCGGGGGCGGCGGTGGAGGAGTACGATGAGGCGCACTTTTTTGCATTACAATTTACCATAACAGCCCTTCCTATGTTATGGAATATAAAAAGAAGTAAAAGTAAACATTCAGTATACCGGTGATAAACGAAAGCCCATCGCCCTTGAAATGATCGTTTCAGATCGTTCCACAAGATTCTTAATATAACTTCGTGAAACACATGAAGCCGGTGAAAGACATGAAAAAAGCGACTATAGTCACCCTGTTAGCAACGATACTGATAGTATCAGCCACATGCATGCACGTACTCGGTGCAGACACAGAAACCGACCCACACGGGCCAGCACCTTACTCAGGCGACGGCAACCCGGACGGCAGCGGCTTCGACCAAAACGACTGGCCGAACGACGACAGCCCTGCAGTAGGACCGGCGCCAAACTCCGGTGACGGCATCCCAGACGGCAGCGGGTTCTGATCTCAATAAAAAGAGAAACAGCACCACATGCATAGCCCCCGACAAGGGGGGAGGGGGATACCCACCGGGAAACCGAAACCAGCCCTCTTAAGCATAAATAAACCCTAAAATACCTTCTTTCCGATCCAGATCAATACAAAAACGTAGTTTTAACCCCGAGAATCAAAGCAAAAACGCAGCAGTTATATCCAAAGATTCCGACCTAGTTGAAGCAATCGAAGCCTGAAAAAGCGTCGATGACATGTAACTCCAATAATAAGAGGCGTGGCTCACATGAACGAGAAAGAAGCCGCCGACAAGCTCCAGGAAAATTGGCGGAGCATCTTGGAAGTAGAAGACCCGGCGCCGTTAACCGCGTACCTCACAGCATACTCTAACCTACCCGGCCCAAGGGCGAACCTTGCGCTGGCGTATAAAGTCGGCGAGCTGCTCACAGAGGGCTGGAGCATGCACCGCGGGTTCCTCCTACGCTGCCTAGACGCGTGGGCGCATTCAGGCGACGAGTACCTGTTAACCGTCCGCAACGTCGCCCTCGGGTACATACTCTCGGAGAACGACGCCCCCCGGTTCGAGGAGATACTGTACAGACAGAACTTCCACCCCATGTGGAGACCCAGAGAAGCCGTCACCCTCGGGCTGCAGAGAACCCTCGCGAAATGCCCCGAACACACCCTGAGCCTCCTCACGAAGTGGAACGAATCCGGCGAACTCATAGTGCTGAGGAACACCCTGATGGTGCTGGCAGAGCCAAGTCAACTCGAAACCAACAAAAGGCTGAGGGATGAACTCAGGGAATACATCCGGCTGGGAATGGACAGGGTCAGAACCGAGTCGGCGGAGAACAGGCGAGGAGACGGCTACAAGCTGCTGAAGAAGTCACTGGGCTTCGTCATCTCAGTCGCGGCGGCGCACGACGGCGAAGTCATCGGCGACATAGAGCAATGGGCGGGCGAGGGCGTACCCGCGTGGCGCAGCATCCTGAGGCAGAACCTAAAGATGAAAAGGTTCAGAACCAAATACCCCCGGATCGCTGAGGAGCTGCTGAGCAGACTCGGCTGACCGGTAACCTGTTTAATACATCCTCAACCATCTTCAATGGATCAACATGAAGAACCTGCTCAAGGAGAAGCTCGCCAGAGGCGAGTCAGCGGTCGGCACCTTCATCGAGATGGGGCACCCCGACATCACCGAGATACTCAGCCACGCCGGATTCGACTGGCTGCTCATAGACGGGGAGCACAGCCCCCTCGGGTTCGAGACCATGGAGCGCATGCTCCAAGGCATGGCGGGCACAGACTGCACCCCAATCATCAGGCCACAGTGGAATGATCCCGTAATCATAAAACGGGTCCTAGACCTCGGTGCCCACGGCATACTCGTGCCCTGGGTGAACACCAAGAAAGAGGCCGAGGCAGCGGTCTCGGCCTGCATGTACCCGCCGGAGGGCATCCGCGGCTGGGGCCCGAGGAGGGCCGCGCGGTGGGACCCCGATTATAGAGAGACCGCGAACACGGAGATGCTGGTGTCGGTGCAGGTGGAGACCCAGAAGTCGCTGAATAACCTGGACGAGATCATGGGCGTCGAAGGCGTCGACGCCTGCTACGTTGGGCCGTGGGACCTCAGCAATAACCTCGGCTTCAGCGTACCGCCTAACTACGATAACAAGAGGTTCACCGGGGCGCTGGATCACGTGCTGAAGGTATCCGAGGACCACGGGAAGCCCGCCGGCCTCTGGTGCAACATGGACATCGTGTCGTGGGCCGTAGAGAAAGGGTTCCGCTTCAACACCGTGAGCAACGCGGACAGCTTCCTAATGTACGGGGCGAAGGAAGCCCTGAAGAGAGCTGGGAAGTAGCCCCTCTCCTTCACAGGTCACGAGGTTTCAACCATCTGGAAGAGGAACCCGTTAGGGTCCCGCACGGTGATGATACGCCTACCCGTATCCTCGTTAATCGTCGGGCCGTCAACCCAGTACCCCTTATCCTTTAGATCGCCATAGGCTTCATCTACGTCCTCGACGAGAACCGAGAAGTGACTGTACCCAGGGTTATCCGAAGCCCTCGTCTTGTTGATATCCACCGTCAAGCCGAACCCCGACACCATCTGGACGGCCTCCCTGCCGCCGTGCTCGAACCTCCTCCCCAGCCTGAACCCCATGTCCTCGTAGAACCTCACAGCCTCGTCGAGGTCCGTAGCAAAGAAGTGGATATGGTCTACGCCGATCAGCTTCATAGAACCAACTAGACAGCGTATCCTTAAGAACTCATCACAGGCGACTAGCTTAATTGTTGACTTAACCATAAGTTAAACCGTGACCCGGCTCCCGCGGATGATCGCCAACTTTGCGGTCACCTACCGCTGCGACGGAAGATGCAGCACATGCAGGATATGGAGGGCGCCCCCCGGCAACGAGCTGACGCTGCAGGAGATTGAGGAATTCTTCCACGACAACAGCGGGCACCTCAACGAAGTAAAGTCCATGCAGCTCACGGGCGGCGAGCCGTTCCTCAGAACCGACCTCCCCGACATAGTTGATACCGTCGAGGAGAGTCTACCGGGGTGCACCTACTGGATACCGACCAATGGGTTGAGCCCCGACACCGTTGCCTCCGTGACCGAGGACATCCTTCAGAGGCTCCACAGAGGCCGTCTGGGTGTAAGCGTCTCCATCGACGGCCTCAGAGAGACCCACGACCTACAGAGGGGAATAGAGGGAAGCCACGGTAAGGCCGTCGAGACCCTCAGCAGGCTGGCTGAGCTGAGAATCAGGCAGCCGAGGCTCATGCTATCGGTAGGGCTCACGCTGACCCCGGGGAGCCTCAAGGAGTCCCCCCTTGTCCAGAGGATGGCCTACGCCCACGGCGCAGACTTCAGCTTCAGGCCCGTCAACGTAAGCGACATCTACTACAAGAACCAGAGCCCAGACGAGAAGTATGACAACGAGGAGCTCTACAAGACGCTTAGGGCCTTAGCGAAGAACATGGTGGACCACAAGGGCGTATTGAGAAGCCTGACGACCCTCAGATACATCCAGGGCGTCCAGGAGTACGTCGAGACCGGGAGACGGACGACGCCGTGCACCGCCTGCACCGACTCATTCTTCTTGGACCCCTACGGCGACGTCTACCCGTGCATCGTGATGAACAGCAGGCTCGGCAACATCCGTGACAAGAGCTTCATAGAGATATGGGAGTCCGAGCGAGCCGAGGACGCTAGAGACAGAATATCTCGCCTCGAATGCCCCACGTGCTGGGTGGAGTGCGAAGCCTACAGAGACATAGCTAAAGGAGTAGGCGAAAAAGTGAGGCTGCTCGCCGACGTCGCCCTCGATAAAAGAAACCTTGGGCTAAGACCCTACCCGAGCCTCTTGATGATGTGATAACCAAACTGGGTCTTCACAGGCTCCTTGGTGGTCTCCCCTACCTTCAAGTTGAAGGCCGCCTCCTCGAAGGGCTTAACCATCTGACCCCTGCCGAAGCTCCCGAGGTCGCCTCCCCGCTTCCCCGAAGGACACGTGCTGTGCTGCTTAGCCAGCTTCCCAAAGTCCCCGCCCTTACCCAGCTCCTCCAGTATCTTCAACGCCTGACTCTGCTTCTCCACGAGAATATGCGCCGCCTTGATCTTAGCTGCCATGATGAACCGAGAAAAGATGGGGGCGGGCGTAGAAAAAGATATGGAAAGACTACTCGACGAACGGCTTCTCGTGCCTGAGGATGGCGTCCACGACCTCGGGCCGCATCTGCGTCTCGTCAGGCCTCTTCCCCTCGGTGAGCAGCTGCCTCATCACCCTGCCCTTATAGTTCTCGTGGTCCGCCTCACCGTGGGGGCAGATCTTGTCGTTCTGGGGGCCTCCGCATTTCTTGCAGTGGAAGAAGTTTCTGAAGAAGATGGGCATGATGTCAAGATCGGGGTACTCCTCGAATATCTCCTGGGCCTCGAAGGGGCCGTAGTAGTCCCCGACGCCGGCGTGGTCCCTACCCACGATGAAGTGGCTGCACCCGTAGTTCTTGCGGATGATGGCGTGGTGTATCGCCTCCTTGGGACCCGCGTACCTCATCTCCATCTCCAGCGTCACAAGGGTGGCGCTGTTACGGAGGAAATAGTTCTGAATGAGGGCCTCATAGCTCTCAAGGATCACCTCGTCGGTAAAGTCCCCCGCCTTCTTCTTACCGATCAACGGGTTGATGAAGAGCCCGTCCACGAATGCAAGCGCCGTCTTCTGCACGTACTCGTGCCCAATGTGAGGCGCGTTCCGGGTCTGGAAGCCTGCGACGGTCCTCCACCCCTTCTCCCTGAACAGGAACCTAGTCTCTTGAGGCTTCAGCCTATACTTCGGGTACATACCGGGAGACTCGTTGAAGACCTCGATGGGGCCACCCACCAGCACCGGTTTCATCTCGTTCGTCTTCTGGACGCCGGGGTGCGCCGGGTCCATCGTCTTGTACACTCGCTGGCAGTGGGTCTCCTTGTCCAAACTGTACTTCTCCTCGGCGGCGAGGGACGCGAATGTCTCGCCGTCGCAGACGAGGGCAACCTTGTCGCCCTCCTGGAATCCCTTGGAAACCTCCTTTGATACATCGAGAAGAATGGGGATGGTCCAAGGCAGATCGTTTGATAGTCGTCCCTTCGCCAACACCGTGAGATAGTCGTCCTGAGTCAGTGGTCCCGTAAGCGGGCTGTAGAGGCCGAAGGCGACATTCTCCAAGTCTAGGCGGAGCTCCTGGCTCACCTCGATCCGGGGGAGTTTAGCCGCCTCCTCCGCGGCCTCTGATTGTTCCCCCGGGGGGGTTAACCTGTCGACGAGTCTGCCGCCGTGTGGTCTCGGCATGGTGGGTCACTCGATGTAGCCGAGGCGTTTGAGACGTTCTCTGATTATCTTCTCTTCTTCCTCGGTGTATTCGGATTCCTCGGGGAACTCGTTCTCAATCTTCAGTATAACGTACTCCTCGACGCTTGTGAAGCTGGTGCCCGCTATCTTCTCCACGATCTTGTCGTACAGCTCGCGCGGGATCATTATGGCTACTTTTTCCTTGCTCACATTCTTACACCTTGATTATATCCAATCCGTTTGTAGTCGATATATCTATTTATCAATAGATCGGTATCAGCGCCCGACATACAGCGGCTGATGCATGCTCGGGGATATGTATTTAAGACTAGGTTCCGTAGTGAATCCACTGGCTAAACGGGGAGATCTAACATCGAAAAACTACCGAGACAACCTGAGATCAACATCGGCACCATTGGACACGTAGACCACGGAAAGACGACCCTAGTCCAGGCCCTAACGGGAACATGGGCGAGCCGCCACAGCGAGGAGCTTAAACGCGGCATCACCATCAAGCTGGGGTACGCGGACGCAGCCATCTATAAGTGCCCCAGATGCGAGGAGCCCCAGTGCTACTGCGTCACCAAGGAGTGCCCCTCGTGCGGAGGCGAGGCGGAGTTGCAGCGATCCGTCAGCTTCGTGGACGCGCCTGGCCATGAGATACTCATGGCAACTATGCTTAGCGGCGCCGCGGTCATGGACGGAGCTATACTGGTTATCGCGGCGAATGAGCGCTGCCCTCAGCCGCAGACCCGTGAGCACCTCGCGGCCATCGAGGCGGTGGGTCTCAGGAATCTGGTAATCGTTCAGAACAAGATCGATCTGGTGAGTAGGGAAAACGCGGTCAAGAACTATGACGAGATCAAGCGTTTCATAAAGGGCAGCATAGCCGAGGACGCGCCGATCATCCCTGTATCGGCTCAGCAGATCGTGAACATCGACTTGCTCTTGCAGGCGATGCAGGAGTACCTCCCTACCCCAGAGAGGGACCCTAGTCTTCCGCCGCGGATGCATATCATCAGGAGCTTCGACGTCAACAAGCCCGGGACCCTCATCGACGAGATCGTCGGCGGGGTACTCGGGGGCAGCATCACCCAGGGCAGCTTCGAGATGGGGGACGAGATCGAGATAAAGCCGGGTCTACCTACGAGGCAGAAGAACAGGCTCAGAATGAAGGAGTTGGTCACTGAGGTTACCAGCCTGCACGTCGGAGGAACGGAGGTGGATACAGCCGTTCCTGGTGGGCTCGCAGGGGTGGGCACCATGCTCGATCCTTCGATCACAAAGTCCGACGGGCTCGTGGGCAGCCTCGTCGGTAAGCCGGGGACCCTGCCACCCGTCCTGGAGCAGCTTCATCTGGAGTATGAGCTCTTCGAGAACGTCGTAGGCAGCCGTGAGAGCGAGAAGGTGGCCGGGATCGCCAAGGGAGAGAAGCTGTTGCTCAACGTGGGCACCGCCAAGACCATGGGCGACGTCACCGACGTGAAGAAGGGCGACATGGAGGCTCGCCTCAGTATCCCGGTCTGCGCCGAGCCGGGGGACCGTGTAGCCTTGAGCCGTCGCATTAGCGGCAGGTGGCGGCTAATCGGGGTAGGGACGGTAGTTGGCTAACCAGCCGCTGAGAGTTCTCTTCGACACTAACTTTCTTCTTATACCCATCCGCTTCGGTGTGGATGTTTTCGATGAAGCGAAGCGGGTTTTAAATGGCCTCCCTGAGTTCACAGTGACGCCTGGTGTTCTCGAGGAGATTGAGCACTTGAAGCGTGGCGCTAAACTGTCCTTTCAGAGGGAGCTCGAGTTCGCTGCGAGGGTCGCAGAGAGATGCGTCGTCCTTGACGCTGATAAACGGGATGACGAATCCGTGGACGACTCTATTCTTCGAGTGGCGGTAGAGAAGGGATTCATCGTCGGCACGACGGACGCCGAGCTGAGGAAGAGGCTTAGGGCGGCTGGGGTCAAGGTCCTTGTGCTGAGGCAGAAGAGGTACCTTGAGATCGATGAATAAGGGATTCATCATCCGGAACCACTCCCATTTACCTGGTTTTCCGCTTGAAGCTTTAACGGAGAAGTTTTAAGCTATAATGCATTCCCATTTGGGAATTATAGATTCAGATGATATCAAACGGCATGGTGTAGAGCTTGGAGAAGAGAGACTGGCACGCGGCTGAGGTAGAAGACGTTCTTGAGACGCTTGAGACAAGCGTGCAGGGTATCACCGACGAAGAGGCTATGGCTAGGCTTGAGATTTATGGGCCTAACGAGCTTAAGGAGGAGAAGAAGAAGCAGTGGTACCACCTTCTCTTCGAGCAGTTCACGAGCATCCTCGTCATCATACTCATAATCTCAGCAGCGGTCTCCGCGTACCTTGCCATCCAGGAGGGCGAGCCCATGACGGACGCCTACGTCATCCTCATCATCGTCGTGATGAACGCCGTCCTCGGCTTCGTACAGGAGTACCGGGCCGAGCAGGCCGTCGAGGCGCTGAAGGCTATGGTCTCGCCTCACGTCCTTATACGGAGAGCGGGGAAAGAGGAGTCCATTGACTCCAAGGACCTTGTGCCGGGGGACATCGTGCTCCTCGAAGCGGGGAGCAGGGTGCCTGCCGACTGCAGGCTTATCCAGGCCGCGAACCTCGAGCTGGACGAGGCCGCCCTCACGGGAGAGTCGAGGCAGGTGTCCAAGAACCTGAGGCCGGTGTCCGCCGACGCCGGCATCGGCGACCGTAAGAACATGGTGTTCATGGGCACGGTGGTTACCAACGGCCGAGCGGTCGCTGTGGTGACGGAGACTGGAATGAGCAGCCAGTTCGGCATGATCGCTGGCATGGTTCAGGCCATCGACGTCGAGGACCCTCCGCTCAGGCAGCGTATGGACAAGATGGGAAAGCAGCTCGCCGCCATCAGCGTCGTGTTGACGGTCTTCGTCTTCTTTGTCCTCTGGTTCGTCCACGACAGGACCCTCAGGGAGGTCTTCATGACGAGCATCAGCCTCGCCGTGTCCGCGATCCCCGAGGGGCTGCCCGCCGTGCTCACGATAACGTTAGCGCTGGGCACAGCGCGCATGGCGAGGCAGAAGGCCATCGTGCGTAGGCTCGCCAGCGTCGAGACACTCGGGAGCACCACTGTGATCTGCAGCGACAAGACGGGCACACTCACCAAGAACGAGATGACTGTCACAAAAGTGACCACCAACAGCCGCCACGCGAACATAAGCGGCGCAGGTTACGCACCTGGGGGAGAATTCACCGAGACGGGCTCAATCATCGACCCGACAGACGACGGCAATCTTGAGCTACTGCTGAGGATCGGTGCGCTTAACAACGACGCCCACGTGCAGCAGAACAACGGTGCATGGGTCTGCTTCGGAGACCCCACTGAGGGCGCGCTGCTTGTGGCCGCCACGAAGGCGGGGATGGACGTCGCCGCCATCAAGGAGAGCTACCCACGCGTAGCAGAGTTGCCGTTCGACTCCACTCGTAAACGAATGACCACCATCCACAGGACCCCTGACGGTAGTCTCGTCGCCTATGTGAAAGGCGCGCCTGAGATGATCATGGAGCGAAGCGACGGACTCCTAGAAGGCGACTCCGTTAGAGCCGTCACGGTGGCAGACCTCAAGAAGAACCGCAGAGAGATGGACACGATGGCCGCGGAGGCTCTCCGTGTGCTCGCTTTGGCGTACAAGCAGCTGCCAGACGACTATAATCTCATAGACCTCGACGTCGAGGTGGTGGAGAACGACCTCGTCTTCGTGGGGATGCAGGGAATGATCGACCCGGCGCGGGAGGAGGTGCCGCTAGCCATCAGGACGGCTCAGGAGGCCGGCATCCGCACGGTCATGGTCACCGGCGACCACAGGATCACCGCGGTAGCCATAGCTAAAGAGATCGGGATACTCAGCAAGCAGACAGACGGATCCGTTATGGAGGGCATAGAGATCGAGTCCATGAGCGACGAAGAGCTCGACGACGTGATCGAGGGCGTCAGGGTCTGCGCACGTGTGAGCCCCGAGCATAAGATGAGGATCGCTCAGAGCCTGAAACGGCTGGGTCACATCGTCGCCATGACGGGTGACGGCGTCAACGACGCCCCCGCGTTGAAGGCGGCGGACATCGGCGTCGCCATGGGCATCAAGGGGACGGACGTCACCAAGGAGGCCAGCGACATGGTACTGGAGGACGACAACTTCGCCACCATAGTAAGGGCCATCAGGGGCGGCCGCGAGATCTACGACAACGTGAGCAAGTACATCAGGCTCATGCTGGCCGCTAACTTCGACGAGTTCATCGAGATCACTGTCACGGCGATGCTGGGGCTGCCGGTGCCTTTCCTGCCCATCCACGTGCTGTGGGTGAACTTGGTCACGGACGGGCTGCCCGCGGTGGCGCTGAGCATCGACCCGGCGGACCCGGACATCATGAGGTACCCGCCGAGGGACCCGAAGGAGGACATGCTGAAGCGGTTCTGGAGGTTCATCCTATTCGCTGCGCTGGTGGACTTTATCAGCGACTTCATACCGTTCTTCTACACCTACATCACGACTGCGCAGTCCACCGGGGACTTTGAACTGGCAGCCACGGCCGCGAGAACCGTTGCCTTCACGAGCATCGTGTTCTTCGAGTTCCTACTGGCTTACCAATGCCGCAGCGAGACGAAGCACATCTTCCAGTTGGGCTGGAAGGGATTTGTCGCAAACAAGATGCTGTTCGTCTCGGTGGCGGTCGGCGTGGGTCTTCAGTTCCTGATCCTCTACGTGCCGGCGCTCAACGAGGTGTTTCACGTGGTACCTTTGACGCCTTTCCAGCTGTTCTACTGCTTCGCTGGCAGCCTAACCGCTTTCCTGATTATTCCGCAGAGGCTCATCCCGAAGAGGCAGTACGTGGAGCACAGGAAAGAGTAAATACGGGGATTATACCCTACACATTTTTATATATTTAGAGTCGTATATTGGCGGAACTAGTCAAACGAAGGAGGTTTTATGTAATAATGGTTGAAGCTTGGCTGCTTGCGCCCGCGGCGTCGATACTCTCGATAATAATCGGATTAATCCTCTTCAAGTACGTTAACGATAAGGACCCTGGCACTGACCGGATGAAGCAGATCGCCGGCTGGATCCAGGAGGGCTCGAGGTCGTTCCTCAAGACAGAGTACACGTACCTCGGGGTGTTTGTAATCGTCATGGCGTTGATACTCACCGTCGCCCTAGGCGTGAAGATCGGCGCGACCTACGTCTTCGGCACACTCCTGTCGGGCCTCGCAGGTATAATCGGCATGGAGATCGCCGTCAAGGCTAACGTGAGGACGGCTAACGCCGCGAAGAAGGGGGGCCTCTCTGAGGCGTTCCCAATAGCGTTCCGCGGCGGGGCAGTCATGGGCCTCATGGTGGTGGGCCTCGCCTTGTTAGGGATTAGCTTCATCTACTGGCTCACAAAGGACCCGGAGATCGTGCTCGGGATGAGCATCGGTGCCAGCACCCTGACGCTGTTTATGAAGGCCGGCGGAGGCATCTACACGAAGACGGCGGACATCGCAGCTGACCTCGTCGGCAAGGTAGAGCTCAGCATCCCCGAGGACGACCCGAGGAACCCCGCCGTGATAGCCGACAACGTCGGTGACAACGTGGGCGACTGCGCGGGCTCGGGAGCCGACCTGTTCGACTCCTACGTCGCCGCGATAATGGCCGCCATGATACTAGGCGGATCTCTCCAGATCCAGTACCTAGAGACTGTGCCCCTCGTGTTCGCGGGGATCGGCATCATCGCGTCCATCCTCGGGATAGCGTTGGTTCGTGTCAGCAAGGGCGGGGACCCGGGTAAGGCCCTGAACATGGGCACCTACGCCACGACGGTGATGTTCGCCGTGCTGACTTACGGCGCAACCATTGTGCTCGACTACGACGTGAGGATATGGTACTGTAACATCGCCGGCCTCGCCGCCGGTATAGTCATCGGAATGACGAGCGACTACTATACCTCCATTAACAGGTCGCCCGCTAAGAAGACCGCGGAGGCGGCTCAGACGGGCGCTGCTATCAGCATTCTCACGGGCTTCAGCTACGGCTTGATCAGCTGCTTCCCGGCGTTCCTAGGTATAGGGGTTGGCTCTGCGATCGCGTACAGCATCTACGGCGTCTATGGCGTCGGCATCGCCGCAGTCGGCATGCTCAGCATCGCAGGCATCATCATCGCGGGTGACGCCTACGGCCCCATCGGCGACAACTCTAAGGGAATCGCCGAGATGGCTGAGCTGGGCGAGGACATCGTGGACATCACGGACGAGATCGACGCCGCAGGCAACACGACCAAGGCCATCACCAAGGGCTTCGCCATAGGCGCAGCCGGCCTCACCGCCCTCGCGCTGCTTGCCTCCTACCAGGAGATAGTGGAGAGGCTTGTAGGTACCACTGTGATATTCGACCTCATGGACCCTCTGGTCATGATGGGTATCTTCATCGGAATGAGCATCCCCGTGATCTTCTCGGCTATGATCATCTTGGGCGTCTCCAAGAACGCGTACAGGATGATCGAGGAGATCCGCCGCCAGTTCAAGGAGATTCCGGGCCTCATGGAGGGCACCGGTACGCCGGAGTACGGTAAGTGCATCAACATCGCCACCAAGGGCGCGTTGACGGAGCTGCTGCCGCTGATCGTGTTCAGCATCATGGCGACCCTCATCGTGGGTTTCGTGGGCGGCATCAAGGCGCTGGCGGGCTACCTGAGCGGGGCTATTTTCAGCGGCTTCTTCCTCGCGATACTCATGGCGAACGCTGGGGGCCTCTGGGACAACGCGAAGAAGTACGTGGAGTCGGGGTACTTCGGAGGCAAGGGCAGCGAGGCTCATAAGGCGGCTGTCATCGGGGACACTGTGGGTGACCCGTTCAAGGACACCGCGGGGCCGTCGCTGAACACGCTGGTGACTGTGATCAGCCAGATCGCGTCGCTGTTCGCCCCCCTCATCATCATGTACGCGCTGCTGGGCCGCTAGAGGCCCTGCATTGCCCTCTTTTTTGAAGTGTCTTCCCTGTCTATACCTTTATTAGTTTGAACCATTCTACTTTGATAGCCAATCGAGGAGAACATCAATGTACAGGCATCTCAGGGAAGCGTGGAAGCGGCCCAAGGACAGCTACGTAGGCGACGTCATGAGGCAGAGAGTCATCGTCTGGCGGAGGCAGCCTTCCAGCGTCAGGATCGATAAGCCGACTAGGCTGGACAGGGCTCGTGGCGTAGGCTATAAGGCGAAGAAGGGCTTCGTCGTTGTGCGTACACGTATCCGGAGGGGTGGCCGTCGGAAGATCAGGCCTGTGCTTGGGCGTAGGCAGAAGCGGATGGGTGTCACGAAGTTCACGGCTGCGAAGAGCAAGAGGCTCATCGCGGAGGAGAGGACGGCGCGGAAGTACCCGAACCTCGAGGTGCTGAACAGCTACTGGGTTTGGCAGGACGGCCAGTACAAGTGGTTCGAGATCATCCTTGTTGATCCTAGCCACCCGGCGATCAAGTCTGATAAGGACGTCGGCTGGATAGCTGGCAAGAACTAGCCACGAATATTTCGTTTTCTTATGACCTGCTACAGGTCATATCGGAAAAATTTTTATTCGTATGTTTGTCTGGCGTAGCCGCCTTTCATGGGTTTGCGGTTCATTATGCTTACGTCCCACTCCATCTTGAAGACGAG
>JAFGTA010000104.1 GCA_016934355.1 Candidatus Bathyarchaeota archaeon
CTTCCTCTTCAGCGCCGACGCCCTCGCGACGTCGTAGAGCCGGCTCTCGGACATGGCGCTCAGTATGTCGTTGAATGTACCGTGCCCTACGATGAGCAGCCTCTCCGAGCCGCTCCTGTAGACGTATGGCAGCCACTCGTGCATGTTCAGCTTCTTGTAGATGCGGAGAGCTGCCAGCACAGCCTCCTCCTCGCTCTTGATGCGCTTGATGCGCCCAAGGAAGCGAAGGTAACGCCTCAGGTCGTCATCCAGCTCGATGATGAGCCTCCCGTCGTCTGCGTCCCCGCCCGTCAATCGAGGAGCCTCTCCCCCGCTCAAAGTTCTCACCTGATTTCTTGGGCGGCTCGCTAAAACTGTTACTATCCGGGCACAGTGAACCCTCTACCTGAACAGGTCCTCCTCAAGGGGCCTCACCAGCTCGGACGCGGCGCCGTCCCCCTCAGGGTAGTCGTACCCACGCACGATGACGACAGGCACGCCGTCCGCCTTGCCCTTCACAAGCTCCGCCGCCGAAGCCAGCTCATCCGCCACCGCGATGTTGGTCACTGCGAGGGTGTGCCCCATCATGTCCTGCTCCCCACGGTAATCCCTGAACGGCGACATCCCGGCGACGCCGATGGCGAAGTCGACCTGCCCCATACGCCACGCCCTGCCCCACGTATCAGTGATCACCACGGCGGGCTTGACCCCCGTCAGCCGCCCCAACGCGTCCCTTATTCTCCTCGCCGACCCATCGGGGTCCACAGGAAGCAGCGTGATGTACCCGTCCTCGACGTTAGAGTAGTCCACGCCGGCGTTGGCGCAGACGTGGCCGTGATGGGTCTCGACTATCAGCGCCCTGCCCTTCATCCTGATGATCCGCGCCGTCTCGCCTAGGACCGCCTCGGCCACCCTCGGGTCCTTCTCCATGGACTCTGCGATGTGGTGGGCGAAGCGGCTGGGCTCTATGTCGTCGAGCCTCACCCTCCTGCCCTCAGCCTTAGAGACGATCTTCTGGGTGATGACCACCACGTCCTTGTCCCTGAGCCGCTCCCCCTGCCTTCTGAGCGCCTCCGTGATGTGAGCCGCTATGTCGTCGCCCTCCTTGACGAGCGGGATGCCCTTAACGCCGAAGATGCTAATAGCCATACGATCCCAAGAACCGCGGCGCGATAATACGTCTCCGGTGAAGAGACGAATACCGGATGGGAAGAATACACGGGGGCCTGATGACAAGTGTTAACACCTATAACCATAGAAATCCAATAACAGGATTATACGGCGGTGGGCTGGATGGATGGATCGCTTCAGCTGTTCTTCAGGCTCCTGAACGGCTCGGTCACGGTCCTGATAGCCCTGCTGCTCTACCGCATCTACCGGAGAAAGAACCACCGATTCTACCTCATCTGGGGCTTCGGCTTCGTCAGCTACGGGCTGAGCATCCTGATCCGTCTGTTCTCGCCCCAGGAGGTAGAGGTTACGCCGCTGTTAATTCTAGCATTCGTCTTCGTCTACTCAGGCTACATGATGATGCTGCTTGGGATAGGCGAACTGGCGCAGCAGTCCCGGAGACTGACCCTCGCGCTTCTGCTGTTCCCCTTGGCGCTTGCCATGCCGTACTTCATGGGGGTCGACGTCCTCTACGTGGTCTCAGTGTTCACACTCTTCCCGTACCTCCTGATCGGTGTCATCCTAACCGCCATCCAGTTCAGGCACAAGCTCGACCTCACCCTGCTGATATCGGGCTGGTTCCTGATCCTGCTGGTGAACATAGGGTACGTCTTCGGTAAGGCCGACCCAGGCTACATCGACCTGATGTCGACGTTCGGCAAGGTCGTCGTGTACTGGGGGATGGCGAGTACGAGGTTCAGCTTCCTAGACGAGGAGCTCACCGAGTTCCTCCTGAGCGGCATACCCATGGAGTACCCGAACTCGTTCACAGGGAAGCTGGTGCTGCTGAACATGAACAAGGCTGACAGGAAGAGAGACATCGCATGGATCGAGCGACGGGTCATAGACAACGCCAAGAAGGGCGTCCGCACCATCCTCCTCGTCTACTACGACCTAATCACCCCCCAGGAGGTGATAACCGAGGAGACGGCGAGCCACCTCTACGTCGTCAGGGTGATCCCCGGAAAGAGAGAGTTCGGCAAGACCTTCTCGCAGCACATCACATCCATAAACGACGACATCAACGACGTCGAAACCCTGTTCCTAGACATCATAAGCTTCAGCAACGAGGGCAAGGTCCCCTGCGAGCTCATCATGTACTCCCTCTCACACATGATCCACACGCACGGGTGGAAGAGAGTGTACTCGTTTCTCACAAGCAAGAACAGCCTGATAAAGTCCAGCAGGGTACAGCTCATAGGCGTCTACTACCCCGAGACCCACACCGACAGGTCTGAGATAGCCAAGTTCGAGAGGCTCGCGGACATAGTGACCAGCGGCTAGGCGGCTCCGCCCACCAGCTGCCTCAGCCGCTCCTCCCGCATCCCTATGCGGGCGATCCTCGCCATCCCCTCCTTAGAATCAAGGTACCTCTTGAACGAGCCCTTGGGGAGCAGCGTCACATTGAGGGGCCTGTACTTCATGAAGTCCGTAAGGTCGCGGTAGTCCTTATCATACGAGTGGAGCTCTTCGTGAACCCTGTCGGTCAACTCCTCTGCCGTGGACTCCTCGGCGAGCTCGATGTACAGCCTGATGTACTCCCTCGCCCCGTCCAACTCGTTCCTCGCCGTGAAGTCGACGAACTCCACCCCGGCGTTCGACAGCACCTCGACCAACTCGGCCTCGTTGATCCTTGTGAAGTTGTGGAGCACGAGCAGCCTATCAGACCTTGAGTAGTACCTGAAGACGGGTATCTCTGAGCCGAGGGCGTCGTCCCCCGTGCCCACACACTCCAGTATATCAGGGATCATGTAGCGCGTCATGTCGTTATATAGCGGCGTCACGATGAGCTGGTACCTTTTACCAACCTCCACGCCCATCATCGGCACAATCTCGGCCGAGGCGTCGCCGCGAGGCTGCTCAGTGTCCATAGCCTGCCCCTCTGGGACGAACTCCGGGTAGATGACTCTCCAGTCGAAGAAGAAGCCCCCCGGGTGGCTTACCGAGGGTATGGCGGCGAGCATCATCTCGGTGGAGCCGTAGATGGTCTTGGGGTAGACGCCGCAGAAGTCCCTTATCTGCTCCTTCAGAGGCGCCGCCGAGACGTCGGTGGATACGAACGACTTGAGGCTGATGGGATCCTTCACCCGGCTCCGCACCTCATCGAGAAGCGTAGTTACGGTCATGTACGCGATGTCGATCTCCCTGTGGCTCTCCACGAAGTAGTCCACCTTCTGCTGGTACGTCATATGCTCCGAGTCCTCGGGCACCATCCTGATGATGTTGCTCTGGGTCTTGGAGATGGTGTCGCCGAAGAAGTTGGCGAGGAAGGCGCCGCCCGGTATGTTCGCGTAGATAACGTCACCCAGCTCCAGCCTGTACCGCGCCCCGTCGTGGGTGAGTACGAAGAAGATGCTGGGCCCCGTCCTCATGAGGTTCTCCCTTATCCCCTTCCTTGGCACCATGTAGACCTTGGGTTTACCCATGGTGCCGCTGGTGTACGTCTTGACGTACTCCGACATGTGGTACATATAATCCGAGTCGTGGGGCTCCTCAAAATAAGGAAGATAGAAACCGTAGCCGGTCGGGGCGACACCCCTGATCGTGGCGGCGTCCCTGAGCCCCAGACTCTTCCCTATCCCAGTCTGAGACTGGCCCCTGAGCTTCTTAGCTACTAGGCTCTCATGCTTCTCACTGATCCTCCTATCGCTGAGGAAACCGGTGGACCACCTCCTCAGGAGGGGCTTCGCCAGGCTGAAGACTAGCTGTGACAACTTTTCCCGCTCTCACTCATTGTCGTTCATCGGGGTTGGCTTGTCGTAGCCCTACTATCCCTAACCGATACTCTGTATTGTTATTTTTTATTTATTCTATACCGATATATGTCTTCTATCCATGCATTAACCCGTTTATCTCTTTTACTATATGCTCCACCAGAGCCTCGGTGAGAACCCTGCCCTTCTCCCAAGTCGCGAGGGTCGGGTCACCGTATATGCCTGTCCTTGAGTACACGCCAGCCTCCCTGTTGGAGGCGTCCCTCGTCAACCCCCGCCCCCCGAGGGGATGGTAATCCTTAACCGCCTTACCCATGTCCACCGCCTCGGGCTTGATGTAGAGCATCATGCTGGTCTCTGACTCATCGGCGTGTGTTCCACCCTCCTGAGTAAGGATACCGCTGTTCTGGTCCTCGGCGTCGAGGAGGTTCGTGTAACGAAGCGTCACCCCCTGCCCCATGAGCTCCCCGGCCGCCGGCTCCAGGCCCCGGAGCGTGGATATACCTGTGTTCAAGACGTAGAACTTCTTCACACCGTAGCCGCTGAGGCTCAGGCAGATGTCCTTGACCAGCTCCTTGAAGGTCTCCAGCCTGAGGCTGACCGACCCCGGATACTCTAGGAACGAGGGGTAGTAGCCGTACTGGAGTGTGGGCACGACGACCACTGGCACCCTCTCGGCGACACGCCTCGCGAGGTACTCCGCCATGACCCAGTCGTTGTTCAGCGGCAGGTGCGGACCGTGCTCCTTGGTTCTCGCCCCCAGAGGGATCAAAACGACGCTGTATCGAGTGAACGCCTCCTCGGCCTCGACCCAGGTCAGGTTCTCTAGCCAGACGCTCCTAGGCTTCATAGATGTACATGTCGCTTTGATTAATATCTGGTTGTCCTCCGCTGAGGCATGTTGCCGTGTATGTGAGGGTGTTGGTAAGGCCGTTTTAGCCGTTTTATCTGCGAACACTCTCAACAGAGATAAGAATTTTAGATATATTTTTATGTAAAGAAAATAACTAGAATCCATCTTTCAGTAAACATTGAAAGAAAGCGCCCCGGTAGCCCATGCGGAAAGGTGAAGGGGGATTGGAGTTCTCCATTGGGTTGGGCGCATCGTATCTAGCGTTAGCCTTTGGTGGACTCTACTTCGTCTACGCCCTCAAGTACTATGTCTCAATAGTCATAGCGCTGAACCTCTTCAACAAGGAGAGCGAGCCCAAAGCGGACACCGCCCCAGGCGGCGAGGCGGTGCACGTGCCCTTCGTCTCGATACACCTGCCGTTCTTTAACGAGGTGAACGTCGCGAGACGGATACTCAACGCCTGCATCGACCTCGACTATACAAACTACGAGGTACTCGTGGCGGACGACTCCCGGGACACCACGCTACAGGTCCTAAGAGACCCCGGGTGGAGGCTCACGAAGCCCATAATCAAGTTCGTCCACAGGAAGGACAGGTCAGGCTACAAGGGAGGAGCCCTCCAACAGGCGCTCAGGTACATGCACCCTGACGCCGAGTACGTCGTGGTATTCGACGCCGACTTCGTGCCACCCCCCGACATACTCAGGAGGTTCCTCTCAGAGTTCAGGAGAAGCCGGAGCGACGCCAAGCCCGTGGCCGCTGTTCAAGGGTACCAGCTCCACCACCTTAACAAGAACGAGAACTGGCTCACCAAAGGGGTGCGCGCAGAATTCAGCGGCAGCTACATGGTGGAGCGGGTCGCCGAGGAGGCACTCGGCGCCATGAAGATGATCAGCGGCAGCGTGTTCATGCTCAACGCGGAGCTCCTCAGGCTCCTCGGGTGGACCACCAGCATCACCGAGGACTGGGAGCTAACCCTCAGGCTCTACCTCGAAGGCTACAGGGTAGCGTACACGCCGCTGATACAGGCGCCCGCCGAGATACCTAACACCGTGAGGCGGCTCGTCAGGCAGAGGATGAGGTGGGCGGAGGGCCACACGTACGCCGTACGTAGGTACTTCCGGCGGGTGATACGGTCGAAAAAGCTCACCCTCAGCGAGAAGCTGGAGTTCCTCTACTTCGCACCCTACTACCTCCAGTCGGCGTTCTTCATCGTGGGAACCCTCTGCTGGATAATATCGGAGACAAGCAGAAGGCGCCCACCGTTCTGGACGCCGACCCTCGGGTGGGGGCTCATCGTCAGCAACTTCCTCGCGATCCCTTTGATGGGGCTCGCCGGAGTCTTCCTAGAAGGAGACCTCAGGGAGGACTACGGCGGCGTCTTCTCGTTCATGGCCCTGAGCTACATCGTCACGCCGTACCAGGCATACGCCGCGTTGAAGGGCCTGCTGGAGGGAGAGGAAGGCAACTGGATAAGGACCCTGAAGACGGGGAACATAACGGACAGCGTCCTCGGCGTGAAGGTCAGGTCCCTCCTACGCTGGCTCAGGCAGCTAAACAAGGCTAAAGATATCGCCGAGGCAGGCAGCGGCGTCACCCAGACGATCAAGGTCCCCGTGCGTCGGCTGCTCACCGCGGCGAGCGTCATCCTGATGCTTCTCCCCTTCATGGACAGGCTTCTGTCCATCAAGTCCTTTCTGCTCGGGGCGCTCGTTTCAAGACTGGACGTGTTGGAGGTATTGATGGTTGGGTAAGCACTACTCTGTCGAAGGCGGAAACCTGTACATATACACGACACTAGGAGACCCCCTCCTAAACCTGAACGTCTTCCCGGCGGAGCTAAACCTCTTCGAGGCGGAGTCCGCGTGGAGGATAAGCCCGTGGGTGGCGGTCGTAGAGGACGTGCTGCATGAACAGATGGAGAAAGCCCAGATCGTGCTGCAGCTGAACGGCTACGAGCACGTCTACGTGGATAAGGAGGCGCTCGAGTCCTACTTCGTCGCGGGGAACGAGCAGAGCCTATTGCAGACCATAATCGCCGCCGAGACTACGGAGGTCGTCGCCCAGGTCAGAGGTGGGAGCGAAGAATAGGGAAACGCATATCTACTCTATTTTCATCAGAGGGTCACGAGAATAAAGAAAGATAAGTGGTCTCACCCAAGAATGATAAAAAAAGATTTAGAATTCATAAATTTATAAAATCATAAAAATGGTGTGTATTCTAGTTTGACTGAAATTAATGTCCGTAGATATATCTCAGGCGACGAGGTCGAGGTCACAGACTTGTTAAGCTCTGTCTTTAATGGTTGGCCTCATATCGACCTGTCTGATAACGCTTCCTCACTCTCGTTCTGGAGATGGAAATACCTCAAGAATCCCTTAGAGAAAAACCTCACTGTAATCGCAGAATCAGACGGGGTTATAGCTGGATGCTTTCATGATGTCATACAGAACATCAAGATCGGTGAAACCACCTACCTCGCCGGTCAGGGTACAGATTTAGCGGTTCACCCCGACTACCGTAAAATGGGAATATATAACAAGATGCTAAAATACTTAAACAGCCTTGAGAGTAAGGACAACTTCGCATTTCATTATGGGGTAACCAACGTACCAATCCTCGTGCAAAAGTATGAGAGACAGAAAAATCCCAGCCTCCCCCACAGAATCAACGATTACTGGAGTATAAGAAACATAGAGCTGCACGAAAAGAATACAAGGAAAATTCCTTTTATAAAGAAACATGGATTCACATTTCTAAAAACAATCAATAGACTCAAAAGAAAATCAGATTTCATAGTTAAAGATGGCGTCAGTATAAAACGTATAGACCGTTTTGACGATAAGATTGATCTTTTCTGGATGAAGCTAAAGCCATACTATAACTTCATCGCCGAGAGAAAGGTGGACTACCTTAATTGGAGATACTGTGATTACTCGGTTAATAACTATGTAGTGGCTCAGGCTGAGGAAAACGGTGAAGTGGTAGGTTACTGCGTATATAAGATAAACAAACACGATGCTTATCACGTTGGCTTCATCGTGGATTTAACTATCCTCCCGGAGAGGCTTGACGTAGGCTACGGCTTACTAAGAGAGGCGGTGAATTATTTCGATGAATCAGGCGTGAATATCATTAAATGGCAGATACATGAAGGGCATCCATTCGAGAAGATCGCGTCGTTCTTCGGCTTTCTCAACAGTAGAGCCCAGAATCACTTCATTTACATTAGAGAGGTATTGAATATCGGACGTGACGAGGAAAGACTTCAGAATAGCCCACCAGAAAAAATCCATTTCACATACGGAGACTACGACTGGATATAGAACCGAGCCATATTCCCAAGTCGTCCGGGTCACGCCGACGAAGAGAGAGGGCTATGTTTCGGCCTCTTTCTTCCCGAACCCCACTACGAGGTCGACGAGCTTCTTGTTATCGATCTCGGCGCGGCTTCTCCAGTCGAGGTACATGACGCCCTGCTCGTCTGCGCCAAGGTAGCCCTGCTGGATGTACTTGTCGAGGTTCAGCTTCACCCTCCACCCCGGCAGCTTCTCCTGGAGCACACGCTCGACATCGTTTCGTGGTGCCTTGCCCTGCTTGGAGATGAGGTACGCCACGGAGACGGCGAGGCCTGCGATGTCGTCTATCCTCCACCCGATGGTCTTGGCGGTCTTCTGGTCGACGGTACCCCTCATGGTTATGTAGTAGCGGGCGTCCTGCAGCTGGGCGCTTGTGGGCTCCGATACGTCGGGCTCGTCGAAGGCTTGGGTCACCTGTAGGTCAAAGGGCTTGAGCTGCTTGTCGAGCACGTCGAGGACGTTCCTCCAGTCGCTGCCCAGCTCCTTTCTCAGCTCCCAGCCCCTGACGCCTGGTAGCCTGTGGTGGGTGAAGAAGAGCAGGTGCACCGCGTCCTTTATCTTGCGTGCGTACGCTCGTTCGGTCTTTGTCAGCTTTGTCGCCATAGTTTCCACTCCTCGTAGTCTACCATCATTGGTAGGCTCATCTTCATCTGCCCGGGGTCTGGCCTAGGCACCGGGTTGTGTATGATCTTGGTCTCCTCCAGCAGCCTGTCGTGGCTGACGTTGGCGTAGCCGTAGCTCACCATGAAGACCGTGACGTAAGCCCTGTACACGGTGTCCCTGTAGGTGTCTGCTCCGATCCAGTCCCAGTAGTCGATGACGCCACCCACTCCTACCTTCTCCCCGAGCTCCCTCCAGAAAGACTCGAGGAGCTCGGCGAACCCCTCCTCTGGAATGAGGCCGAGGTCGTACGCCTCCTGTCTGGATGCTGTGCCTGTCTCCCGGGCCTCCACGTCGATGTCCTGCCACCTCTCGTCGAAGGGGATGAGGCCGCCCCAGTAGCTTAGGCTCTCGGCGAGGGTGCGGGCGCTTATCTGCTCCATCTCGAGGATGGGATGCCAGCTCTTGAGGAAGGCGTCCGCGATGGCGCCTATGTCCATCCTCATGAGGCTCTGGCTGAGCATGAACGGGTCCTTGTAGAGTGTGCTGCTCTTGTGGGCTATCCACCTGTTCTGCTTCTCTAGTACGTTGCTGAGCTCCTTGAGCGCCTCGGCGTCGACGCAGAAGTCGCGTACGTCCTTGATGCCGGGGTAGTGCTTCCTTATGACGCCCATGACGTAGTCGAAGTCGATGTCGAAGGGCTCTATCCTCCCGCTCTGGACCATGCGGCAGAGGTTTATGACGCTCTCAAGCTCGCTGGTCACTGCTCTTCCTCCACGAGCCTGGGCACCGTTACGTCCTCGGTCTTGTGAACCATGATGATGTGGACATCCTGGCCCTTGAACGTGACTTGACTCGGCGTTATGGCCATGTACTGGTCGTCCGTGCCCTCCATTGTGGAGACGATGAACTCGCTGACGGCCTCCTTGTTCTGGGGGTCCATGTGTAGGTCGAATTCGTCCACGGCCCTGAAGGGGCTGAGGACGTTCTGCTGCAGCGCGAGCAGGAAGGCCATGACGCTGCTGCTGCGCTCGCCGCCGCTGTGGGTGTAGGGGTCGAGCCTCTGCGGCGCCGCCCCCTTGAAGCCTACGTATATCTCGAGTCCGGCGTCCTCGATGTCGTGGCTGTTGATGAGCCTGGTCTCGCCGGTGGCCTGCAGCTTCGACATGAGGCTATTGTACCGGATGTTCACCTCGTCGAGGAGGTTCTCTGTTACGTCACGCCACTTCTTGTTGCGTTTCTCGATCTCTTCGAGGACCTGTCGGCGGCTCTCCCTGACCTCCTCGATGCGCTGCTGTATCTCCCGGAAGGTCTCGTTGTAGCTGTCGTACATGTCCTCGGCCTCCTCGGGGACGTTGGCCATCCCCATGAGGATGCCCGCGGTTCGCCGTATCTCGTTGAGAATCTCGTCTGAGGTGCGGCCGGTCTCGATCCTCTGGCCCCTGATGAGGGCCTCTGCCTCGGCGTCCCTAAGGTCCCTGGTGGTGCGGTCGATCTCGGTCTTCACCTGCTCCAGTTTCCGCCTGAGTCTGCCTCGGCGGTCCTTGAGGAGCGCCAGCTGTATTCTTCCCTCTATATACTGGTCGTTGGCATCTTCGATCTTCTTGCCGACGGCCTCCATCTCAAGGGCCAGCCTGCTGGCTTCCTGCTCCGCCTCTGTGAGCCTCCCCGCGAAGCTTGTGAGGCTTGCCTGGAGGGTGTTTCTCTGGTCGAGGAACTCGTTGCTGAGGTTGTCGTAGTTCTGGGTCTGGGTCTCCTCGATCTCGGTGAATAGGCTGAAGTAGTCGTCGAGGGTGGTGGGGCCGCTCTGGGCCCTGTCTAGGAGGGTCTTGATTGTTGACTCGAAGCGGCGTCTCTGCTCTGCGCTGCTCTGGATGATGCGGTCGATCTGGGTGAGCTGGTCCTTCGCGGAGTTTATGCTGTGCTCGCTTACGCCTACGAGTCTCTCGGAGTCGATGCGCTTCTCGATGATGTCGCTTCTCTGCTGCCTCATGGCTCCGAGCATGGACTCGGCGTCCACGATCCGGTTGGTGTTCCGCTCCATCTCCTCCTCGGCCTGGCTGAGTTCCTTCTCGGTGTCTCCGAGCTCCCCTTGGAGGTTCTCCACGGCGCCTTCGAGGGAGAGCACGCGGCTCCACGCCATCTCCTGCTGTAGGAACGTCTGGCGTTTCTGGAGCTGCCGTTTCTCCTGGAGCCTCTCGTTCTGTTCTCTCCAGTATGCTAGGGTCTCGCGTGCCTGGTTGAGAAGCTGGTTGAGGCTCTCCTCCTCGCTGAGTATGCCGCTGAGCTTGGACTTGGCCTCGATGACGTCCCGCCTGAAGCTCTCGTAGCCCACGGCTTCCTCCAGTATCTTGAGGCGTTCCTGTGGGCTTATGTTGGCGAACCGGGTGGGCATCGCCTGATGCATGATTATGAGCATGTTGTTTGGGTCGAACCCGAAGCTCTTAAGAAGGTACACCACCTCGGCCTTGGAGACGTTGCGCTGGTTTAGCCTGAACCCGTACTTGCCGTCCCTGCGGAGGGTCCTCGTGAGGGTGATCTCGTCCATGTTGTACTGGGGGACGGGCCTGTACCCGCTGTCCTGAACTCCGTTGTCGAGTATGAGTGTGACCCTGGCAGAGTCCTCGCCCCAGCGGATGAGATCGCTGAGCCTCTTGGATCGCTCCGTGTAGGTGTCCCCGAGGGCGACGCAGATGCCTAGGAGGAGACTCGACTTGCCCGAGCCGTTGGGCCCGCAGACTACGTTCACGCCTTCTCTGAGGGGTATCCGCGCGTAGTCGTAGGACATGAAATTCTCTAGTATTACCTCGCGTATGAGCATCGGATTGCCTCGAACTCTAATACCTCAGCCGAGACTCATTTTTAAAGCTTAACTAAACATTTGGACTCGTAAACCGTATAACGCCGCGGGCGTCATCTAACCTGATATTCATGGTCGAGTTAACAAAGGCCCAGGAACAGCGGGCCAAAAAGCTCCACAGAGAAGCCGTCGTCGTCGACACCCACTGCGATACGTTGATGCAGTTCCTGCCTCAGACGTGGGGTATGCCCAAGCCAAGGACGCTGGGGGAGAGAGGCGGACATGGGCACATAGACCTGCCGAGGCTGGTCGAGGGAGGTGTGACGTGCCAGACCTTCGCCATGTACACGGGCAGGAGGGCGTTCGTCCCGGAGGCGCCGCTGGTCGCCCTCCAGATGGTGGACAAGTTCTACTCTGAGATCGAGGCTAACGAAGGGATCGTAGCCGTCACGACAGCCGACGAGATAGTGAAGGCCAAGAAGAAGGGGCTCGTCTGCGGGCTGCTGGCGATAGAGGGGGCAGAGCCGCTGATGGGCGACCTCGGGGTCCTCAGGGTCTATCACAGGCTCGGGGTCAGGATGCTGAGCTTCGCGTGGAACTTCCGGACGCCGTTCGCGGACGGCCTCGGCGCAAGGCGGTCTGAGAGCAAGCTGCCGGAGCTGGGCGTCCAGGCGCTGGAGGAGATGGATAGGCTGGGGATGGTGTTCGATGTGTCCCATCTCGCGGACAGCGTGTTCTGGGACGTAGCCGACGTGATGAAGGGGCCTTTCATCGCGAGCCACAGCAACAGCAGGGCTGTATGCGACCACGCCAGGAACCTGACTGATGACATGATCCGGGCCTTGGCTGACCACGGCGGAGTGATGGGAATGAACTTCGCACCCGCCTTCGTGGACAAGGAGAAGGCCACGGTGGAGAAGCTGGTCGATCACGTCGACCACATCGTGGGGCTGGTGGGTCCCGACCACGTGGGGCTGGGCAGCGACTTCGACGGGATAGGGTCCACGCCGGTGGGTCTTGAGGACGCGTCCAAGATGCCCAACTTCACACGGGAGCTCGTAGGGAGGGGCTACAGCGACGAGGACGTCCTGAAGATTCTGGGCGGGAACCAGTTGAGGGTCTTCAAGCAGGTCATCGGCTGAGTCCATCAACTCTATTATTCATTTATTTTCTGCAGTCAATTGAATTATTTTATTATTGTCATATGTCAATTAGTTTATTCATGATATTTATCTTAACATATTTTGATTACTGTGGATTTAGGCTTCATAATTCTTAATATAAATATTATGAGGATTCTTGGTGACGAGGTTACAGAAATGAAAGTAAAGACACTAGTAATGGTTGGTTTGACGGTGTTGATGAGCGTCGGGCTCATCATCACATCCGCGGGGAGCCTGATCCTTCAGGGCAGCATCGCGCAGATTAGTCGCGAGAGCCAGGAGCAGGCCACCGAGTCCATCAGGGTTCAGGCGGGCGAGAGGATACAGGGGACCTCAGTCGAGGTCCTTAGCCTGCTTGAGGCCGAGATAGATAAGCAGATAGACGCCATAACAGGCTGGGCTAGGGCGCCGCTGATAGTTAACTCAGCGGTGTCTGCCGCCGACTGCTCAAGGGAGGAGCTCTTCGACGCGTGGAGCAACCCTTCCACGAGGGTGTACGACGGGGAAGGCTACGCGTCGGCTGACGGCGACCCCTACAACGACATGGACAGCAGCACCAGCCTCTACCTCCACAACCTTGTTGGGGGCACGAAGGGCAAGGTGGCCGAGGCGTTCTTCACAGACGCTAGGGGATACGTCGTAGGCTCGACGACCGCGACGAGCGACTTCGATCAGGGCTCGGACGACTGGTGCTTCCAGCTCGACTCTGAGGGAACGGAGCGCTGGGTAAAGAAGTCACCTAACATCCTCGGAGAGGAATGGTGGGCGGAGGCCAAGAACAGCATGAACGGCCTCTACCTTGGCGACATCGAGTATGACGAGAGCGCCGGCGTCTGGGGCATGGACGTGTGTGTCCTCATAAAGGATAGCACATGGGGCACCAAGCTGGGCGTGGTCAAGACTGTGCTGCGGGTCGACAAGGTCTTCGAAGGCGTGGCCGACCTGGACGCCAGGAACGTCGACGAGATAAAGATCGTCGACGATGACGGCGTCATACTGTTCACGACGGGCAGCCAAGGCGCAGTCATGGACGAGGGTCACAGCGTCGCCTCGATGGCGTCGTTCACCCAGGCCGTCGAGGGCAACTCGGGCTACACCATCGAGAACGATGTCGACAATAATCCGTGTCTCGTAGGATACGCCTACAACAGAGGCAACGACTGGGTGTGCCTGACTTCGAGCCTGAAGACTAACGCGTTCAGCCTGGCGGATCAGCTTGAGGCCGAGCTCACCATCCTGAACGCCAGGATGGTGCAGACCGTTAACACGAGGATACTGCTACTCATCGGTGGAGAGCTCCTCATCGCATCTGCGGTGCTGGGCGTCTTCATCAGCCTGCTGAACAAGAAGCTGACGAAGCCCATCGTTGACATGGCCGAGGTCATGCAGGAGGTAGCCGGGGGCAACCTTAACGCCGCGGTGGTCGTCGAGGGAGAGAACGAGATCAGCGATCTCGGTCGGAGCCTCAACCAGATGATCATGGGGCTGCGGCTCACTGCCGCCGACCTCGACATGGACGCGGGTGGAGACTGACCCCCTTCGAGGTGTGACTGATGTACGCGCAGAAGATCGAGGCCCTGCTCACCCCCCTAGTGGGGGACTTCATGAGCAAGATGGCCGTGAAGTCGCAGTGTAAGAAGCTGGGGATCACACCGGAGCAGATAGCTAAGCAGCACCTTGACCCTCTGGCCGCCCAGATCGGGGCCGCCATATCCATCAACGTGGACAAGCCGACGGTAGACAAGATAGTGACACAGATAAAGTCCCTGAACTAGCCAGACTCATACAAGACGTTTTTTATTCTCTTTTTTTCAATGCGATGCACCCTATGCATTTTTCTCCCTTGTACGGGCAGTTCTTGATGAACTCCGCCGATGTAGCCTTCAGCCGCCATATACATACACTGAGTCCCTGAGGTTTTAGTAATTGCTTTAACTTCGGCAAGCCGTGGTACACTTGATTCTAATGTCTGCAGGTTTCGGTGGTTCAGAGTATTGCTGGATGAACGGTAGCGTAATGTCTACCAGTGAGGCGCTGGTCTCCGCGATGGAGCCCATCTACCTCGGAATCTTCGAGGGAATAAAGGCGTACGTTGAAGGCGACGTGCTCTCAGAGGGGAAGCTAAACATCTTCGGATGGAAACAGCACGTGGACCGCCTCTTCAGGAGCGCCGAAGTGGACGGGCTCGCCATGCCCTTCTCGAAGTCCGAGCTGCTGAAGGCTGTACGCGAGACAATCAAGGCGAACGGCTACACAAAGAACACCTACATCCAGCCCCGCGTCTGGCCCATGGCGGGGAAACAGGACGAGAGCCACGTCGTCGTCCCCACGTGGGGGTTCGACACGCTCCTCGGCAAGAACAACCCCTTATTCCGTGAGGAGAGGCGTTTCATGGTGAGCAGCTGGAGGAGGCTCAGCAGCGACGCGCTGCCGCCGCAAGCCAAAAGCTGGGCCAACTACGCCAACTCGGCGCTGGCGAGGAGAGAGGCCAAGCGCTGCGGATACGACAACGCCGTGTTCCTCGACAGCCGCGGCTTCGTAAGCGAGTCGACGGGGGCGTGCCTCATGACTGTGAGGGACGGCAAGGTGATCACGCCGCCGGTTACGGCGTCCATACTGGAGTCTGTGACCCGTGGCTGTTTCATCGAGTTCATCCCGGACTTGGGCATCCCGGTGGAGGTGCAGGACCTCACCAGAGTAGAGCTGTACGCGAGCGACGAGGCTTTCCTCTGCGGCACAGGAGGCGAGTGCACCCCGATAACGAGTGTCGACGACATCAAATTCGGCGAAAAGTACCCCGGTCCTATCACCACAAAGATAGCGGAGTACTACTCCAACATATTGGCGGGCAACGTGGCCAAGTACAGGCGCTGGCTGACGCCTGTCTAGCCAACCAATTTTTCCTTTCTCTGTTCCTTCATGTAGAGGTACAGCGGCAGCCCGAGGGACACGCCCACCGTGAACGTGGCGAGAACCGGAACCCACAGCCTCTCAACCCCAGCCTCTCTGCCCTCCATGAGGATCATGGCGACGAGCACCACGGCGGACACAGCCACGTCGAGCCCGAAGAACATGCTGACCCTGTTCGCCATAAGCTGCTGCGCCATTAACCCGATGTCCAATCCGTTTTCAACCAGGAAAGGCATGAACTGCGAGTAGGGCAACACAAGCCCCAGCGCCGCCAACAGAAGGTAGACTCTGCCCGTCTTCATATCTGAGGATGGTGAACGACGGCATTTAAACCGAAACCCAGCCACATTCAGCTACATGAGAAAGAATTTTATGTATACCGCCGCGTCTAATACGGTGCAGGATGGGCCGGTGGTCTAGCCTGGCAGGACGCCGCGTTCACACCGCGGTAATCGCCGGTTCAAATCCGGCCCGGCCCACCACCCGAACACATCTCGAATAAAAGCCAACCAGAAACACTGAAGCTCACACGAACCAATGAGCCCAAAGCAGAGACCGAAAAAAAGCCACGGCAAAAATCCCCATAAGGACCAGAAAAACCATTCCTAAAAAAACGCTTATGACAAGTAACCTGCTACAAACCCAGCTTAATAAACGCTTAACGCAAGCAACTCACGACAAGTCCAAGCCCCAGAACTCATAGAAGCCCTTTTAGCTATGCGCATACTCCCATAGATGAAATAACGCAAAACACCTCGTGGTGTACCAGCCATATGTCCGCCGAAGAGAAGACACTTGACGAACTCGAAGCACAGGGAGCCGAACTCCAGAAGACTCGGAACCAGCTTTTCGAACAAATAAAGAAGCACCGGGAGGAACGGGACAGGCTCAACGAGTCCACCCGCAAGATACGAGAAGAAGCCCAGAAACACAGGGCAGAGCGGGACAGCATCAACGCCCGAGTCCAGGAGATCAAGAAACAACTGGGCCCCCTCTTCGACGAGCTCGACAGCAATAAGGAGAAGCTCTCCAAGGCGGAGGAGACACTGAAGGGCGAGTACAGGTCCAAGCCCAACAAGAGCAGGGTCGAGCGGGACCTCAAACGCATCGAGTGGGAGGTAATGACCACCCCCACCAGAGAGATGCTCGACAGGGAAGACGAGCTTGTGACACGGGCATCGCGGCTCAGACAGACCCTCGACGAATTCAGAACCATCGAGAAACAGGAGGACCAGAAGCTCGGCATCATGGCAGACAAAAAGGCTACTGAGGTTGAGATACGCGCCATCAGAGAGGAGATGGGTAAGCTCAGCGAGGAGAGCCAGGGACACCACGAGAAGATGATCATGTTCTACGAGCAGGCCGACGCCGAGAAGAAGAAGGCAGACGAGGCCCACAAGAGGTACGTCGAGAAGATCGAGGAAGTCAACGTCGTCAAAGAGGAGATTAACGCTATCATGCCCCAGGTCAACGCCCTCAGGGACGGCCTCAAGCTCGCCGACCTCAAGGTCACTGAGAGGAGGAGGATGTCCTCACAGCAGCGTGAGGAGGCCATGAGGCAGGAAGCATTAAAGAAGATGGAGAACGGCGGCAAACTCACCTTCGAGGACCTCCGCCTCATCTACGGCGACGAGGACGACGACACCGAGGTCCTGGACAGCTCCTAGTCTTTATCAGCACAGGACACATTTCTTCACCGGTGCAACCCTTGACTGGTGAAAGGTGCTGGGACGTCATAGTAGACGCCTTGGAGAAGGAAGGCGTAAAACACGTGTTCGGGATCCCCGGGAACCCCCACGCCCTCTACGACTCCCTATACGACAGCGGCATAGAGCCCATACTCGTACGCCACGAAGCCTCAGGAGCCTTCATGGCCTTCGCCTACAGCAAACTAACTCGGGAACCCGGAGTCTGCTTCGGCAGCCCCGGCCCCGGCGTAACAAACCTCATCAGCGGCGTCCTAGAGGCGTGGTCAGGGTGCCAGCCCATGATCGCCTTGGGAGGCTCAGCGGACACCGTCCACGAGGGCATGGGCGCCTTCCAGGAGACGCCGCAGATGCAGATGATGCGCCCAATAACTAAGTGGAGCTACAGGGTGCCTCTCCCCGGGAAGGCGGCGTGGGCCATGAGCCGCGCCTTCAGCCTCACATGCAACGGGAGGCCGGGCCCGGTCTACATCGACGTGCCCTTCGACATCGGCGTAGCCGAGACAGATGAGACAGGTTACACTCCATCCATCAGACCCATCAGGTCTAGGCCGAGCCTTGAGAGCGTGAAGGATGCAGCGGACCTGCTGCTATCATCCGAGAAGCCGGTGATCGTAGCCGGAGGAGGTGCGTTCCTCAGCGGCGCCGGCCCGAGTCTCGTCGCCCTCGCCGAGATGCTTGGCGTACCCGTGCTTACTACCCCCAGCGGACGCGGTTGTATCTCTGAGTCCCATCCCCTCGCGGCGGGCCTCGTCGGGCTTTACAGGACGAAGATAGGCAAACGGCTCATGGCTGAGGCTGACCTGCTCTTAACCGTCGGGTCTCGAAACGAGGAGTTCCAGACCGCGACATGGAGCCACTACCCTGGTGAAGCCAAGTATATTCAGATAGACGTCGACGCGGATGAGGTAGGCAGGAACTGGGTTCCTGATGTCCCCGTCGTCGGCGACGCGAGGCTCTCCCTGCTGGACCTCATCAAGGTGCTGGGCGAGAAGGTGAAGAGCAGGCCCATGGAGGAGATGCCGCGCGTCAAGAGCGTCATCGAAGCCAAGAAGCAGTTCCTGGCGGATGTGGATGCCGAGGTAATGTCCGAGAAGCCGGTGAAGTCCAAGAGGGTGGTCTACGAGACGAACAGGGTGTTCGGCGGCGGAACCGTGCTGGTGAACGAGAACGGTTCGCAGGACCTGTGGAGCTACTACTACCCCTACTACAGGGTTCTGGACTACGACTGCTGCGTCGCACCAGCGGAGCAGACCTGCATGGGGCTCGGCGTCGCCGGAGCCATAGGAGCCAAGCTAGCGGTGCCCGATAGGAAGGTGATCTGTACGACGGGTGATGGCGCGTTCCAGATGGGGATGAAGGAGCTTCCGACCGCCGTCCAGTACGGCACCCCCGTCACGTGGATCGTGCTCAACAACTTCAGCCTCGGCTGGATAAAGCTCCACCAGTGGGCTAACGAGGAGCGGTACATCTCCGTCGACTATGAGGCCCAGCCCGACTTCGCCAAGATAGCGGAGGCGTGCGGCTGCCATGGAGAGCAGGTCACAACGGTGAACGAGATCAAGTCGTCGCTGGAGCGCGCACTGAAGAAGAACAGAGAAGGGGTGCCCGCGGTGCTAGACTACGTGGTCGAGTCCGTGGACTTCCCCGACGGCTTCAAGGAGTTCCACCCCCAAATTTTCCGTACCTAGCCTGCTGCCTCGACTGAGCCCAGAGATAAGGTACTCATCTATCCCAGCTTCAGGTCCGCGATCTCCTTGAAGAACATCAGTACTACCTTGGCCTGACTGATGAGCTCGGGGCTCCTCACGAGGAGCGCGTCATCTGACTCGTGGAGGAACAGTATGCCGACGCCTTCGTCGATGATGGCCAGGGGCGGCCTGATCTTCCCGAGGATTCCAAGGGTGCTGTTCTCGGTGCGGCTGCTGGAAACCGAGTATACCGTGGAGCCCTCGACAATGTCCATGACCTGGTTCCTCTCGTCTTCCGGCAGCATGAACGTGAACCCGACGCCGCGGCTCATAGCCTCCCTGATGGAGGGCTCGTAGCGGCGGAGCTCCGATGGAGTGAAGTTGCTGAGCACGGTCTCCTGGGCGTCGGTGAGCAGTTTTCGGGTGTATGCGTCGCGCGCGGCTACGCCCCTGATGATGGTGAGCGGCTCCATGCTGGTCTGGGGGGTCTCCTCGCGTTCAACGGAGTCCAGTAGCTCCACCAGTCTGCTGTAGGTGTCCTCGATCCCTTTACGCGTCTCCTCCAGCTCGTCGAGCCGTCTGTCCTTGAGGCTGTTGAGTGACTCCTCGTGTGGGACAAGGACGTAGACGTTGGCTTTTCCCTTGGTGAGCTGGCTGGCTATCAAGCCGTGCTCTGTGAGGCTCTGCAGGACGTCGTAGACTCTGCCCCTTGGGACGCCGGACTCCTGTGAGATACTCGAAGCGTTCTGCGGTGACCTGATGTAGAGCGCCATGTATGCCTGGGCTTCGTACTGGCTTAACCCCATGCTCTTGAGCAGCTCTGTTGCCCCTTTCTCGCTCATCCCTGTATATGCCTCTGATCACCCTTATATAAGAATTGCAACAACTCAAGATTGTTGCATAAAGGGTGTCTGCGTGATCGAGATACGAAACCTCTACAAGAGCTTCGGCGACAGGGCTGTACTTCAGGACATAAGCCTCCAAGCCGCCGACGAGGTGTTCACCCTGCTTGGCCCCAACGGAGCCGGGAAGACCACACTCGTCAACATAGTGTGTGGGCTTCTCCCGTGGGACAGCGGCACAGTGTCCGTATATGGTTTTGATCCCCAGAGAGACGCCGAAGAGGTACGCAGACGCATCGGGCTCGTCACACAGGAGACTGCGCTGTACGAGCACCTGACGGCGCGTGAGAACCTGGTGTTCCACGCCCGTTTCTACGGCGTACCCAAGAAGGACAGGTCTATGAGGGTTGAGGAAGCCCTTGAGATGGCCCAGTTAACGGATAGGGCAGACGACAGGGTGTCAACTTTCAGCGGAGGGATGAAGCGGCGGCTCGCATTGGTGAGGGCTCTCGTCCACGACCCTGAGCTTCTTATCCTCGACGAGCCGACCCTGGGTGTCGACGTCCAGAACCGCACCGACATATGGAGGCGGATAAGGGGGCTAGAAGACAAGACGGTTCTGCTGACCACGAACTACATGGATGAGGCGGATAGGATCAGCGACAGGTGCGCCATAATCAACAAGGGGAGCATCGTCGCGCTGGACAGCCCGGGGATGCTCAAGCGGAGGCACGCGGGAGGCACCCTGCTGGAAGCCGTGGTCTACGCCTCGGAGCCGAGCCAGCTTGAGAAGCTCTCCTCGGCCTACCCGGAAGCCACTGTAAGCGAGACAGGGACCGGTGAGCACCGTATCCGTATACCTGTCAGCTCCGAGCCTGAGCGGTTCCTCGCCGCCGTCTCTGAGAGCCTCGGGGCGTGGGGTCTAGCACCGAGGTCGCTCAGCCTGAGGGAGCCCACGCTGGACGACGTCTTCCTCGAACTCACCGGGGGGCGGCTGAGGGACTAGCTTGGACTCCGCACTGTGCATCGTGGAGAACGATCTAAGGCTCTGGCTACGGAAGCCTATACACGTGGGGATGGCGGTCCTGCCTATCCTGATGGTGCTGATCATCGTGGGGATGTTTCTCGTCAGTGCCGAGTCCCTACCGACAGGTGTCATATTGCTGGACGACGACCCCATGGCGGCCGAGATCGCCGAGTACATCGGGGAAGCCAGAAGCGGAGCAGGTCTCCCATGGTGGACCATAAAATACATGGGCGGCGAAGAGGTGCACGCCGCCTACGCCGAGGGCAGGATTCTGTGCTACGTGACTGTCCCCGCCGGGGTGTCGCGGAGGCTGGCCGAGGGCGACGTCGTCGAGATCGGCGTCACCGTGAACAACGTGAACGACGAC
>JAFGTA010000105.1 GCA_016934355.1 Candidatus Bathyarchaeota archaeon
ATCTTGCCGCCGAGGTTGCCGGGCGCGTAGCACTGGACGTTCAGGTCCCCCGAGGTGAGTTGCGTCACTATCCCCGAGTTCACGTCCAGGACGTGGAGCTGCTTGGTCCGGTAGTGGGTCCAGCCCTCACCGTTGTACCACACGGGGACGGTGTCAATGACCCTGACATCGGGGTTCTCCTCCCCCACCCCCGACACGAAGTATATCTTGGTGCCGTACTTGTTCCACGCTGGCTGGGCTATGCCGCCGCCCATCTTGGCGATGAGGCGCGGCTCACCGCCCCACACCTGGGTGAGCCAGAGCCCCTTGCCTTTCTCGTCCTTCTCCATCTCTCTCCTGCTGGTGAACAGTATCTGCTGGCCGTTGGGGCTCCACCTTGGGCTTGAAGGGTTTCCCCCACTGTAGAACCGGATGGGATAACCGTTGCCGCTGTCCACTACCCAGATGGTGGTGGTGTAGTCGTCGTCTTGGGCTTTGGCTACGACGAAAGCGAGCTTGGATGAGTCGGGGCTGAGCTCGGGGTTGCTGATCATGTTGAACTTCGTCATGTCGTCGAGTTCTAGTGCGCGCGCCAATGTTTTCGCCTACCAGTAGAGAACATAAACTCATAGAAGATATTAATGATAGGGAATCATATTCCATGTTCTCGGCGGTGAAAGAGTAAAATCAGAGTAGACGCCATCAATGGTAGGTTAACGCGATGAGTATAAGGGAGATCGAGCCTTTCCCGCACTGCGAGGACAAGGTATACTTCAACAACGCGGTCATCGGAGCCGTCCCATTGTCCACCATCAAAGTGACAGAAGCCTACTGGGCTGACTACGTCAAGACCATGATTGGGGAGACGCCGTGGAGCGAGGGCCTATCTAACTACAGAGACCAAAAGAAAAACAGCAAAAAGCTGTTTGCGAAGATAATTGGGGCAAAGGAAACTGAGATTGGATTCCTGCCTAACGCCACAACAGGCATGAACACGGCGTTCAGCATGGTCCCGTTTAAGCGAGGACAGAACGTAGTCCTCACCGACCTCAGCTTCCCCATGTGCGCAACCGTCGCCAACAAGCAGCGCGAGAAGGGTGTGACGCCCAAGTTCATCAAGCACAAGGGAGGCATCGTCGAGACCGAGCAGTGGGAGAAGGCGATAACGGACGACACCGCAGCCGTCATGGTGGACCAGGCCGGCTGGTTCAATGGCTTCCTCCACGACATCAAAGCCATCGCCGAGGCCGCCCACGATCACGACGCCTACCTTATCGTCGACGGAACCCAGTCGACAGGCGCCATCAGGTGGGATATCAGCGGCAAGGGCGTAGACTTCCTCGCCACAAGTTGCTACAAGTGGCTCTACGGCGGTCCCTACAACAACAGCGTCGGCTTCTTCTATATGAGAGACGAGATCGTCGACCAGCTGCAGCAGGAGTACGTGGGAGGACAGACTCTCCCAGACGAGCAGGAGGATAGGAACGTAACCGACGGCTTCGACGTCTACGACTACAAGCCGAGGAAAGGGCTGGAACGCATCGAGATATACAATCAGTCGGAGGGTCCCTACGTCGCCGTCGAGAACAGCATGAAGCTCATACTAGGCCACGGGATCGACAGGGTCGAGAAACAGATCAAACGGGTAGACACCAAGATAATCGACGGGCTCATCGAGATGGGAGTCGAGCTACAGACCCCCGTCGAGGAGAAGAGACGGATATACCTCAACGCCAAGATACCCGGCTACAAGAACGTATGCGAAACCCTCGCCAAACAGGACATCCACGTCAGCCCACGGGTAGGCGGACTACGGATATCCCCGGGTGCCTACAACACCGTCGACGAAGCCGAGACTTTCCTGGAGGCGCTTAAACTCCTCCTATATTAATCCGTAGGTATCAACCACAGTAACTTTTAAGAAAAAAAATGTAAGAACAGGACCTGCGGCGCCTTACAGCATCACTTAAACTTATCATTTTCACCTAAAACACGCATCACGCCAGCTTATATGAGGAAAAAACGAGTATTGACCAGTTGAGACCGGTATGAAGGTTCTAATCGTCGGCAACGGAGCGCGTGAACACGCCATCACAAAGAAACTCGCACAGGAAGACATCGAAATCACCGCGGCCATGGCACAGCTAAACCCGGGGATAGCTGGCCTATGCAAAAGCGTCGAGCTGATGGACATTAACAGCCCAGAAGAGTACACGCGGTTCAAAGACGTGGACATCGCCTTCATAGGCCCCGAGGCACCCCTCGCCACCGGAGTCTCAGATAAGCTCTGGGAGATAGGCGTCCCAGCAGTCGGGCCCAAGAAAGCACTGGCGAAGCTGGAGTGGAGCAAAGCTTACACCAGGCAAGCGCTGGACGACTACAAGATCAAAGGAAACCCAGACTTCGCCGTATGCCGTAGCAGGGAAGACGTGAAGGAGTTCCTAAAGGAGCACAGGGAGGTGGCGGTGAAGCCCGACGTGCTCACTGGAGGGAAGGGCGTCAGGGTCACGGGAGACCACCTGAAGAGCCTCTGGGATACCGAGGCGTACGCGTTCGAGAGGATCAGATACGACGGGCTGGTCGTGCTAGAGGAGAAGCTCGTGGGCAGGGAGTTCACGTTGCAGGCGTTCACAGACGGCGAAAATGTAGAGGTGATGCCTCTCGTCCGCGACTTCAAACGCGCCTACGACGGCGACAGGGGGCCAAACACCGGGAGCATGGGGAGCTTCAGCTGCCCAGACCACGGGATGCCTGATCTGCCTCCAGAGGTGGTCGATCAGGGAATTGAGATCATGGAACAGACGGTGAAGGCGATGACGGAAAACGTGGGCCGCTACATGGGCGTCCTCTACGGGGGGTTCATTAACACCGCTAAAGGCGTCTACCTAATCGAGTACAACTCACGCTTCGGCGACCCCGAGGCGATCAACGTGCTGGCGCTGCTTGAGACACCGCTCACAGAGGTGGGGCTCGGGATAGTCGAAGGAAGGCTCCCTGAGACCAAGTTCACCGAGGAGGCGACTGTCTGCGTCTACCTCACACCGGAGGGATACCCGGCTAACCCGGTAAAGGATCAGCCAATCAAGGTCGGCAACCTCACGCAGTCAGAGCTGTACTACGCCTCGGTCTACGACAACGGAGGCGTGGTCAAGACCACCGGCAGCCGCAGCGTCGCCCTCCTGGGCAGGGGAGACACCGTCTCGGAGGCCCGTGAGAGGGCCTACGGCGACATAGACAAGGTGAAAGGCAGGCTCCACTACAGGACGGACATCGCCGCGCCCACGTATCTAAGTTTTTAAGGACACCGCAGACAAGATATGGGTAGGGAGAAGCCCTGGTAGCCCAGAACGAAAAACTAGCGGAGCTAGAGGCTCTGCTATACGCCTCAGGCAGACCCGTGAGCCTCACCAACATAGTCACGACGCTCAGACTCGCAGACGAGCTGGAGGCAGCCAGGCTAGTCAAGCAGCTCAGCGAGGCCTACGAGGCAGAGGCCACCGCCCTCGAGGTGAAAATCCTACCCCAGGAAAAAGTGGTCCTCCAGCTGAAGCCTGACTTCACCAAGCCCGCCAGCAAGTACAGCCTCAAGCCACTCCTCTCCGCCGGGCCTCTGAGAACCCTCAGCTACATCGCCTACTACCAGCCTGTGGAGCAGAAGGAGGTGGCACACACCCGGGGGAGCCAAGCGTACAAGCACCTCAAGGAGCTTGAGTCGATGGGGCTCATCAAGCGTGAGAAGCACGGCCGAACGAAGATCATCCGCACTACGCCGGACTTCGCGGACCACATCGGGCTGAGCCAGGACAGGACCAGCATGAGGCGGCAGCTCCGCAGCATCTTCAGGAAGCTCGAGCTGGACCAGATGGAGAAGAAGTAGCGGGAGCCTAAGCCTAAAGGGAAACCAGCCGCTCGTACTATTAGCGGCCGCAACGTTGGCGGCGCTTCTCTGGAACCACGGCGGGTGCCCCGCTAGCATACGCCGCCGCCCAGACCTGAGGCTCGCCTACGACAGACAGGGGAAGACCATTTGCTCGTTGATCTACAGCGTTGGAAGAGGGAGTTTCTCTACACCGAGGGACCGCCCTGTGCAGGCTCGTACAGGTTTGAGCCACGGTTTTTCGGTTATCATAAGGTTTTATAGCCGCTGAGACGGTATGAGGTGTTGAAAGAGATGAGCGAGTCTGCTAGCGCCATACAAGTGGCATCTTATCTTGTCGCCATCATACCCAGCGTCTACTTCCTCTACAGGATCGTCCGCGAAGTCATATACTACTTTAACCGCGACGACGACGACATCCTCTAAGAGAATGTCAGAGGAACGAACCAAGTATTGCCCCCACTGCGGGACCATGATACCATACAACGACACATACTGTCCGGCGTGCGGCGAACCCCAGCCAGACCTTGACACAAAACCCAAGAAACCTGATAAAAGAGTATGGATCGCCGTCCTTCTCTCGCTTCTGGTCACCGGGCTGGGGCACATCTACCTGGGCAGGTGGAAGAGAGGGCTCACGATCCTCGCCGTGACTCTCGCCGTGGGCGCTGTGGCTAGCTTCTACCTCAGCTACGATCAAGTGATGATGATCGGGGCGGTGTTCGCGATAATAGCTGCGTATGACACCTACCAGTTGGCGAAGCATGGCGCGTGAGCCGTGCGTCATTAAATCTCTTTAAAAACTTGAAATACACTTCAAAAGAAGTGTACTGTTATGAGATACGAGATAAAATACCAGCCATCGTACAGCATGCTGGAGGTGACCCTCGAAAACGAGGAGAGGATCACAGGCGAGGCAGGAGCCCTCACCTACATGACCCCGAACATTGAGGTCAACACGCGCACCCGCGAACGCAGCATACTAGGCAGCCTCAAGACCAGCATCCTCGGCGGCCAGAGCCTGTTCGTCACAGACTTCACAGCCCGAGGCGGCCCCGGTACGCTGGCGCTCGTCGCGGCGCCGATAGGCGACGTCACCAAGCTGGACGTCGGCCCAGAGAAGGGGTGGATAATACAGAAATCCGCCTACCTTGCGTCTACCCAGGAGGTCGAACTTGACGTCCGGTGGGAGGGCTTCACACGCGGCATCTTCGGGCAGGGACTATTCATGGTGAAGACGTCAGGTGCAGGGGACCTGTTCATCAACACCTTCGGCGCCATCGACAAGCACGAGCTGAAGCCCGGCGAGCAGCTGGTTGTGGACAACTTCCACCTCGTGGCGTTCAGCGACACCTGCGAGTACGAGGTACGCAAGTTCGGTAACTGGAAGGAGACCATCCTCAGCGGCGAGGGCTTCGTCACCTATATAGAGGGACCAGGCGAGGTCTACATACAGACAAAGAACCTCCGCGAGTTCGTTGACTGGCTTTGGGTGCTGCTGGGTCCGAGGGTTGCCTCGACCCGCTCACGATAGATCCACGATGATAGACACCATCTACTTCGACAACTGGAACACCCTGGTGCAGGCGCCGGACCTCATGAGGCCAGGCAGCAGCACCGAGAGGTTCCACAGTTACCTTGGCGACCACGGCGTCGAGGTGCCTTACGAGAGGTTCGTCGAGGTCTACAGGCCCATCGCGAGGACCCAGCGTGAACAGGCGGACCGTGAAGGCTTCAAGGAGCCTGATTACCGTGCGAGGCTAGAGTCCGTCTTCAGAGCCCTGGGCGTCGAGGACGCCGTAGAGCACTCACACGGGGCGTGGAGGCGCTACCTCGACGACTGGCCGAAGATGACAGAGTTCTTCCCAGAGACTCAGAGTATCCTCGCGTCGCTCAGGGGCAGGTACAAGCTCGGAGTCATCACCAACTACATGGACGGCCCCATATGTCAGGTGGTCTTCGATAAACTCGGGTACCGTGAACTGTTCGACTCCCTCGTGGTCTCGGCGGAGGTCGGCTACAGGAAGCCCGCCGAGGTCATCTTCGAGGCCGCGCTGAAGGAAACGGGTTCCTCTCCCGAAAACTCCGTGATGGTGGGCGACACGTACGAAGCTGACATCGTGGGAGCAAACAGGATGGGCATGAGAAGCATGCTCATCGACGTCTACGATAACCAGCACGAACACTACCACAAAGCCACCGCAGTCATCAAGAGCATCGCAGAGTTCCACGGCGCCCTAGAGAAGATACTATCTACTTAGTCCTCTCGGCGACTATCCTCGGGACCTCCCTGAGGTCCTTCACTATTCTTTGGCATCCCCCGTCGACCAGCCTCTTGGCCCACGCCTCATCACGCCAGTAGCCCAGGAACTCCACGTTGGCGGCCGCCGCGGTGGTCAGGTCTGTAGTGGTGTCGCCGACGAACAGGGTCTCCTCTGGCTTTGCCCCGAGCAGCTCGATGACGTGGAGTAGATGCTTGGGGTCGGGCTTGGGGTACAGGGCGTCGTCCCTCGCCACGATGTGCTGGAAGTAGCCTAGTAAATCGAACCTCTCGAGGCCGCGTACCGTGTACTCTCTGTGGCTTCTCGTGGCGATCCCCAGCTTCGTCTCGAGTTTGTTCAGCATGTCCAGTGCTTCCCGTGCTTGTGGCTTGAGCTCGAGGGTTTCTAGTGCCTCAAGCTCGATGCCGTTCATGACGTGTTCCATCGCCGCCATGGTATCGATTAATCTATCTTCAGGGAGCCCATAATCCCGGAGGGTGGCGGCGCCTCCCCTGATCACCTGGTAAACCTTGCGGCGGTCCTCTAGAGGCTCCTCCATACCGTTGGCTACTAGCAGATCCTTGATCCTCTGCCCCATCTTCTCGTAGTCGATCTTGCTTTCGAGGAGGGTGCCGTCGAGGTCGAACACAACCGCCGTTATCGGGGGCATGCCTGTATCCCTGTGTTTGGGGCTTATGAAGTGTATCAATGGTGGAATAGATTAGATTGGGAGAGGCTTCCCATCCAGTTTGACGAGCTCTTCCCATGTGCTCGAAGCCATCTCCTGGTACTCGTTCAACTCGTCGTCGGTGAGGTGCCTGAACCTCCTCTGAGGCTTCAGGGCCTCCGAGACTGGTTTAAGCTCCTTCGGCTTGTAGCTCAGGTGGAACACGCCGTCCACGACCTCGTAGAGAGGCCACAGCCCCGTATCAGTCATGAGCTTGGCTACCTTGATGGTCTTACTCGGGTCGAACCCCCACCCCGTGGGGCACGGCGACTGGATATGGAGAAGCTTGAACCCTTTGATGCCTTTGGCGTACTCGATCTTGCCCACCATGTCGTTGACGTTGCCCACCGACGCCGTGCCCACGTATGGCACGTGGTGGGCGGCGAAGATAAACGACAGGTTCTTGCCCCACGTCTTCTTGCCCCTGCTCTTCGCCCCGACGGGCGTGGTGGTGGTGGCTGCGTACTTGGGGGTCGCCCCGCTGCGCTGTCCGCCGGTGTTCATGTAGGCGTGGTTGTCGGCGCAGAGCCAGAAGAAGTTCTCGTTCCGCTCCGCGGCGGCGCTGAGCCCCTGGATGCCTATGTCCGCGGTGCCCCCGTCGCCGACGAACGCCACCACGTTCATGTCGTGGTTTCCTTTGATTTCGAGGGCGTTCGTGATCCCACTGAGCAGTGCGGCCCCGCCCTGGAACGTGGTGCCCGCCCAGTAGAGGGGGATGTTTCTGCTCAGAGTGATCCATATGCATCCGGGGATGCTGATGTACACGGTGTTCCTTCCGAAGGCTTTCATGGCGTTTCTCGCGATTACTCCGTGTCCGCAGCCCTGGCAGGCCAGGTGGCCCGGGATCATTATCTCCTCGGTGCTGATGTACGGGGTCGGGACTGGTTTACTCATAGTTCTTCACCTCACACCCACTCCACGACGCCGTCCACCTTACCATGGGCGGCTTCCAGCGTCTTCTTGGCTATATGCTTGATGTGGTCGGGGGTAACCTCCTTCCCGGCCAGCCCTGCGTGGAAGCCCAGCACGACTGGTCTCGGCTCCACGTCGTAGATGGCGCCCCGGAGCTCGGTGAAAACCACGCCTCCTCCGCCGAGACAGATGTTCCTGTCGATGACGCCTATGGCCTTGTACTTCTCCGCGGCCTCACGGAGCTCGGCGTCGGGGAACGGCCTGAACGTCTTCAGCTTGATCAACCCGACAGGCATTCCCTGTTCACGAAGCTCTGTGATCGCAGCTCTAGCCGTGGAGGCGATTGTCCCCATGGCTATGATGACGGCCTCTGCGTCCTCGCACCTGTACTCCTCGAATAAGCCGCCGTAGCTGCGGCCAAACCTCTCCCCGAACTCCTGGTCCACCTCGCTGATCACCTTCTTTGATCCCATCATGATCTCTTGATGCTTTATCCAAGCGTCCTGTGAACCGTACAGCCGCGTGCCCTGCGCCTTGACCCACTCGGGGTACGGCAGCGGCTCGGCTAAGCTATACTCTGGTTTGAACGGTGGTAGAAACTCGTCTACTTCGCTCTGGTCGGGTATCTCAACAGGCTCCGCCGTGTAGCTCAGGATATATCCGTCGAGCCCGATGGCGACAGGCAGGTGAACCTCAGGGTTCTCCGCTATCTTGTACGCCATAATCGTCGTGTCCAGCACCTCCTGGTTATCCTCGCAGTACAGCTGGATCCAGCCTGTGTCCCTCTGGGACATAAGGTCCGTGTGATCCGGCTGCATGCTCTTTACGCCGCGGTGTACCACGGCCATCACCACCGGCCTCATGCATCCCATCATGGGGTGGTGCATGTAGTGTAGCCCCGGGCCGCTTGTGGCGGTGAACACCCGGGCACCGGCGAAGCTGGCGCCCTGTACGCTTATCTGTGCGCTTATCTCGGACTCTACCTCGATGAACTTTGCGTCTAGGTCCCCGTTGGCGACGAACTCGGCTAGGTACTGCACTATGGTTGTCTGGGGGGTTATGGGGTACGCGGACGCCACCTCGACGCGGGCGAGTTTGACGCCGTAGGCGACGGCCTTGTTTCCTACCATCAACTCTTTCTTGGGCATCTACTCTGCCTCCATCACCATCTCGACGGCGTTCACGGGGCACTCCTCGGCGCAGATGCCGCAGCCCTTGCAGTAGTTGTAGTCGATGACGGCCTTGCCTTCCACCATCTCGATGCAGCCGTCGGGGCAGTACATCCAGCACTGCCCGCATCCGATGCACTTCTCCGCGTCGGTTACGGGTCTGAACGTCCTCCAGTCTGCCTTGCTGTTGCCGGGGGTAGCCAGACGCTCCAGCCTCTTCACGAGCTTGGGTTCGCCGACGCTGGTCCTGTTGTAGGCTTCTTCCACGGCCTTGACGTTCATCTCCCCGAGGCGGCCGCTCCACTGGTCCTTCACGGCGGCTAGAACAGACTCCAGCTTCACCTCGCCCGTTGCCTTACAGAACGCTCCGAGTATGGCGGTGTTTGTGATGGGTCTGCCCAGAACCTCCAAGGCTATAGCGGTAGCGTCCACTGTGGCCGTGGTCACCTGTATGTCCAGCTCGACTTCCTCCGGCTGCACGGAGCTGTTCAGCACGAGTTTACCGTCGGGCTTCAGCCCCTCCGTTATGTTCACCGTCTTTCGCAGCAGGGGGTCGAGGACGACCACGTAGTCTGGTTCATGGATCAGGCTTCGTACCATCTTCTCCTTTTTGCCGATGCGGACGAAGGCGGTCACGGGTGCGCCTCTGCGCTCCGTTCCGTACATGGGTATGGATTGGCTGTGATGGCCTTCGAGGAACGCGGCGGTCGCGAGGATGCGTGAGGCTGTCACCGCCCCTTGCCCGCCTCTTCCGTGGAACCGAATCTCGATCAACTGAGTTCACCGTGAAGGTGTCTGCTCGATTTATGAGGTTATCTAACACACTAGAATCTGTTCATTTCGAGGTCTGAGTTTCATCATAGACAGGTATAGCTTACCTATAGACCAAAACACATCAGCCGGACGATTTGCTTGAGAGAGGCGCGTTGAGCTGTATCCCTATGTTTGGGGCTTGTGACGCGTTTCCAATAACTTTTAATGACTAGGCTGGTGATGTTGATGGGGGAGGGCTGGTAGTTCAGGGGTATGAATGCCTGGTTTGCAACCAGGAGGTCGGGGGTTCAAATCCCCCCCAGTCCACCATCTCCTGTCATGGGTGGCTTCAACGACTCGGCGTTTCCCTTATAGTGTGCTACTTACTATAAGCGTTTTTCCGGGGCGCGGGTTATTAAATAGAGTCTGGGTTATGGTATTTTTGAATAACTTTGTTGATGGGTTACCGTGTCTGCGCGGGGTAACACTAGTTTTGGTTTGGTGGTGGAAAATAGCTTAAAAACACGCTTCAGCAGCGGTTTCCGTTTATTCAGTAGGCTGTAACAATGAGTAATGCCTAGGCTACTCATGTGTACTGCTTTAGTCGGTGTAGAATGCCAAGTCTCACCTTTTCATTGTTGTGATCAAATAATTGTTCCAAGAATATTTGGTCCTGTCATTTTGTTCGTGGTTATTTAATAAAAATTGAGGGGCTTTGTAAACTTCAGGATGATGATGAACGTCTATTCGGTGAGTGTGCGGTGGAGTCATCTACGAGAGCAACTACGAGCCCTACGGCCCCGGCAGCGGCGAGTCCGGCTCGGAGGAGTACAGGTACACGGGGAAGCAGGAGGACCCCACGGGACTCTACTACTTTGGAGCAAGATACTATGATCCCGTAACAGGGCGGTTCACCACAAGGGATATCATCTTTGGAAACCTAGTTGATCCTCAGAGCCTGAACAGGTACAGTTACTGCAGAAATAATCCACATAAGTATATAGATCCGGATGGAAGATCAGAGACTTTAGCTGAAGTTCTAGCTGTCTTAGGTTGGGCTGAGTATCAAGGATTCCTTGAGATGTACTGGTATTTGAATGAATATCCCGGTGACATGGTGGGGGCTCACACTCGATATAAATTAGGGTATTGGAAAGGGTTGGCATCTGGAAGCGTTTCCTTTGCACTTGTTAGACTTGGAGTAGATTTATTCACCGCAAATTTAGTTGGAGACTTATTAGGTGAATGTATTAAATTAAAAAAAGAGCAAGATTATTATGATTTGGGTTATTCAGGCATCATACAAGACCTTCAGATTATAGTATTGATCAAATGTTGATCGATGCAGTCCAATCATTAGCATCAACTTACTTAGGTAAATGGATCGATGAAGCATTAATTAGAGATTTGATTGATACTGGTGTTATTGAAGTTGGTTTACAGGAAGAAGGTTTGAAAGTAGTACTACATATGTATAGAGAGGGGTATGAATCTCTTGTAGATTTATTATTAGATACCTGCCAACAGGATATTGATACAGTAAATACTTATTTGGAGGAATACAGTACAAACATACTTAATGATGAATAATATTGTATGAGATAAAGAAGCACTCATGTTCATTTCTAGATATTATTATAATAATCTGTATACTCTCTCTTCTACTTTCTTTTCAACCGATTCCTTACATTAATAACTATGCATTTAGAGATAAAATAGGACTTTTATTAATAATACAATTCATTATTAGGGCGTTTTTAGTGCAGTTTTTGATGAATGACTCAAGATTTTGGCAATTAAAGATCAGTTCCAATGTATTTGATTTTCAGTCTTGGCTACGAGATGGGGAGACTGAATTTTTTTACTGGTCGCCTATTCAAGCTACAGAAGATTATCATGGTAACTTTATTAGATTACATGGCTTATATAAACATATTAAGAATGGCGATAAAATAGCGTTAACTATTCACCATGATGAATACGGGGTAATTGGATTGGGTGAAGTAGATTCTAGTTTTTTAAGTGAAAAAATTGATGAATATGATAAATATTATATCGTAGATACGAACCATTCCTTTAAAATACCTATTATAAAGATATGGATTAATAAGATATTTTTTGATATTCCAATTACATGGAGACATTTAAAAGAAAAAAAATTATTGAATAAAATTAGTATAAAAAAACGTGGAATATTGTTTACTGCCAGTGAATATAGCCCTGGGAAAATAGATAAAGATGG
>JAFGTA010000011.1 GCA_016934355.1 Candidatus Bathyarchaeota archaeon
GGGGGTGGACCACGAGTTCGATGTGTGGGGCAGCCACGCCGTCGCGGGCAGCGACGACGCCGAGATTGTGCCCGAGCTCGCCCCCGTGGAGGGCGACCACAGGCTCTACAAGCGCAGGTACAGCGCGTTCTACGCGACGGGGCTGGACGCGCTGCTCCGTGAGCTCAAGGTGGAAGCGGTGGTGCTCACTGGGGTGCTTACGAACATCTGCATCCAGCACACAGCCGCCGACGCCTACTTCAGGGGGTACAGGGTCGTTGTCCCCACCGACTGCGTGAACGCGTTGACGCCGGAGGAGCAGGAGGCGAGCCTCGCCTTCATGGGGCGCATGTACGACGCCAAGCTAACCAATACAGGTAAAGCAGAGGAGATGCTGAGGGAGTCATAATGAAGGATTTCCACATAGCGTCCAGCGAGGATATCAGGCGAGGACGCACCACCGACGTCTACTTCCAGCGCGCCAAAAAGGTACTTGAGGCGAAGGGCAAGGACAAGGTCAGAGTCGTAATGGAGGTGACCATCGGGTCGCCTCCCGATAACCACCCGTGGGGTGTATTGTGTGGCGTCGAGGAGGTCGCCCGTCTCTTCGAGGGGCTCCCCGTTGACGTGCACTGCATGCCGGAGGGCAGCCTGTTCCACAGCGAGGACAGTCTCGGCTACAGGAGCCCGGTCCTCATAGTAGAGGGGATATACCACGACTTCTGCGAGTACGAGACCCCTCTCCTCGGTTTCATCTGCCAGGAGTCGGCGGTAGCCAGCAGAGCCGCCTACGTCAGAGTCGCCGCGGGAGACAAGCCTGTGATAGCCTTCGGGATCAGGCGAATCCACCCTTCTCTGGCTCCGGCCATGGACAGGGCCGGCTACATCGGTGGCCTCGACGGCGTGTCGAGTATCATCGGGGCCGAGGTATGCGACCTGCAGCCCACGGGGACCATGCCCCACGCCCTAATGATCGCGTTCGGCGACCAGGTGGAGGCGTGGAAGGCGTACGACGAGGTGATCGAGCCCGAGTCCCCCCGGATAATACTGGTTGACACCTACTACGACGAGAAGACCGAGGCAATAATGGCTGCCGAGACCCTCGGGAAACGGCTGTACGGGGTGCGCCTAGACACCCCGAGCTCCAGACGGGGTAGCTTCCCCAAGATAGTGAAGGAGGTCAGGTGGGAGCTGAACCTCCGCGGCTACGAGGCCGTCAAGATATTCGTGTCGGGGGGCCTCAACGAGGACACCGTAAAGGAGCTCAGCGAGGCCGGAGCCGACGCCTTCGGCGTAGGGACATGGGTAAGCGGGGCACCAACACTGGATTTCGCCATGGACATCGTCGAGGTCGACGGGGTACCCCACGCCAAGCGGGGCAAGCTCGGCGGCAAGAAACAGGTCTGGAGGTGCAAGAAATGCCTCAGCGACATAGTGAAGCCCGCCGACGCGGCGCAGCCTAGGTGCAGTGAATGCGAGGGGGAGACCGAGCCCATGCTGAAGCCCTTGATCAAGGGCGGAAGGATAGTGGCGCCTCAAAAAACGCCTAAAGACATAAGGGAGTACGTCCTGGGCCAGCTGCGGAGGCTGGCTGGGGAGGCTTAGACGGGCAACTGAGGCTGCCCTATACCCTTAATAGAAGCCCGGCACGTATGCAATTGTTGGCGAAATAAAATGGATGCAGAGGCCCGCTTCGAACTCGTTTCACGCAACCTTCAGGAGGTCATCACAGCCGATGAGCTCCGCACGCTTCTGGAGACAAAGGACCATCCGCGGGGCTACGTAGGCTTCGAGCCCAGCGGTATCATGCACGCCGGAACCGGCCTCATAGTGGGCAAGAAGATGAGCGACTTCGTCGACGCGGGCTTCCACTTCATAATCTACCTCGCCGAGTGGCACGGCTGGATCAACAACAAGATGGGCGGCGTCGCCGAGAACCTCGCAACCGCCGCCGAGTACTTCAAGGACTGCTTCACCGCCCTTGGCCTCCCCGAGGGAAAGGTCGAGTACCTGTGGGCCAGCGACATCGTGGATAGCAAGGACTACTGGGGGAAGGTGGTCCGGGTCATGAAGTCAACGAGCCTCAGGCGCACACTGCGAGCCATGCCCATCATGGGCCGCAGCGCAGACACCACCGACGTCGAGACCGCGTGGGCGCTGTACCCGGCGATGCAGGCAAGCGATATCTTCCAGATGGATCTGGACGTGGCGTGCTCGGGCATGGACCAGAGGAAGGTGCACATGCTCGCCCGAGAGGTTGCCCCCAAGATTGGGCAGAAGGTCCCTGTCTGTCTACATAACCCGCTGCTGCCGGGACTGCAGCAAGCCACCATCAACGGCAGCTTCGACGAGGACGAGGGCATCAACCAGAGCATCAGGTTCAAGATGAGTAAGAGCGTAGCCAAGGGCGCCATCTGGGTCAACGACTCTCCAAAGGAGATCAAACAGAAGTACCACGACGCGTTCTGTCCCGAGAAGGTTGTCAAGGAGAACCCGGTGCTGGACCACGCGCGCATGGCTGTGTTCCCGCACCTCGGCGAACTGGAGATCGAGCGCCCCAAGAAGTTCGGCGGCGACGTCACGTTCCACAGCTTCGAGGAGCTGGCCCAGACCTACTCAAAGGGTGAACTGCATCCGCTTGACCTCAAGAACGGCGTAGCAGCCGCCATGATAAAGCTACTCCAGCCCGTGGCAGACTACTTCGAGAAGAAACCGGAAAACCTTGAGAAGATGAGGAAGCTCACCGTCACGAGGTAGACGCTACCGGAGCATCATCTCGGCGAGGTCAACCAGACGGTTGCTGTACCCCCACTCGTTGTCGTACCACGCCACTATCTTAGCCATCTTGCCGATGACCCTGGTCTCAAGCGAGTCGACCACAGACGAGTACGGGCTATGCACATAGTCGCTTGAGACGAGAGGCTCATTCGAGTAGCCCAGTATGCCCTTCATCCTTCCCTCAGCCGCCTTCTTGAACTCCGCGTTGATCTCCTCGACCGACGCCTCATTCCCGAGGTTGACGACCAAGTCTATGAGGGACGCGTCGGGCGTTGGCACCCTGAAAGCCATGCCGTCGAACCTGCCCTTCAGCACAGGCATGACATCGCCGATAGCCTTTGTGGCGCCCGTCGTCGTCGGTATGATGTTCAGTGCCGCCGCCCGGGCCCTCCTCATGTCCTTGGCCCTCTTGTCGACTAGCTGCTGCGTACTGGTGTAGGCGTGGATCGTGGACATGAACCCCGACTCGATGCCCCAGCCGTCGTATAGCACCTTCGCGACCGGCGCGAGGCAGTTCGTCGTACACGACGCGTTGGACACGATGCTGTGCTTCTTCTTATCGTAGACCTCGTCGTTCACGCCAAGCACTATTGTGCAGTCAGGGTTCTTCGCCGGAGCCGCTATGAGCACCTTCTTGGCGCCTGCCTTGAGGTGCCTCGCCGCGTCCTCCCTGTTACGGTACTGGTCAGAGGCGTCTATCACGACGTCTACGCCCAGCTCCTTCCACGGCAGGTCCTCCGCCGCGCTCTCGTAGAACACCCTGATGGGTTTGCCGTCCACGATCATGTGTTCCTTGTCCCACTCGACGCTGAAAGGCGCCCTACCGTGGACGCTGTCGTACTTGAGCAGGTGGCCCAGCGTCTCAGGGGTTCCTCTGTTTATCGCTACAAACTCCAGCTTTGAGTGCTTCTCGAAGGCTGCCCTGAGGGCGAGGCGCCCGGTTCTGCCGAACCCGTTTACCGCGACCTTTATACCCAAACCATTAACCTCTGTAAGAAGCCTCAGCCTGCCTAATTAAATCTAACCCGATTCGGGAACCTTTTTATTATGAGACCTGTTCAATGTTAACGAGCGTCCAGAGGGACGCTCAGATCAAAGGACACTCTCACTCGCAGGGGAAACCCCGAAGCATGTGGTTCTCCTGCATTTCAAACGCCTAGGCAGTAGGAAAGGGTTTGATTCTATCATACCCGGGGCAGGTCCCAGATGACGGGGGACCCTGCGGTAAGGGTGACTAGAGAACAGAGATGATTACAGTTGAAAGACACAGAGAAATTTCCTGGCGCAAAATACGTCATCAAGGCCAACTTCACAGTGGAAGGCGTCGTAGAGAAACACGACGTCATCGGAGCAATCTTCGGCCAAACAGAGGGCCTCTTCCCCAAGGAGTTTGAGCTACGCGAGCTACAAAAGTCAGGAAAGATCGGCAGGATCGACATCGAGCTATCCTCAGCGAAAGACAAGACCAACGGAACCATCATCGCACCCAGCAGCCTCGACAGGGCCGAGACCGCGATAATCGCGGCGGCCATGGAGACGGTTGACCGCGTGGGTCCATGCGACGCCAAAATGAAGGTAGAGCAGATAACGGACGTACGCAGCGAGAAGCGGGCCCAGATAATCTCACGCGCCAAGGAGCTCATGAGGGACTGGGTTGTCAAGGACGGGCACGAGATCGAGAAGCTCTTGGACGAGGTCCAGAAGGAGGACAAGAAGGTAAAGACTGTCCACTACGGGCGAGAGAGGCTCGCTGCCACACCCGACATCTCCCAAAGCAGGGAGATAATCGTGGTCGAGGGCCGCGCAGACGTCAACAACCTCATCAAGAGCGGCATCAAGGGCGTCATCGCCCTCGAAGGCGTCAAAGTACCAAACACCATAAAGAACCTGGCCAGCAAGAAGGAGATAACGGCGTTCCTCGACGGCGACAGAGGCGGAGACCTGATACTGCAGGAGATGCTGCAGGTAGCGAAGCCCAAGTACGTCGCACGCGCCCCCCGGGGCAAGGAGGTCGAGGAGCTCACCCCAGAGGAGATCAAGGCAGCCCTCGATAACCGTGAGCCTCTTCAGGAGGTCGTCGTCTCAAGCGAGCTCGCCCAGATAGCTAGCGAACTACGCGGAACCTTGGAGGCCGTCATGCTGAAGGGAGACGGCAGCCAAGCCGGCCGCATCCCCGTGAGCGAGCTGGTGGACAAGCTAAAGGACAGCGACGGTGTGAACGTCGTGGTCTTCGACGGCATTGTGACTGGTAGGCTCATCGACACCGCCAAGGATAAGAACGTTAACACCATCATCGGCGAACGCGTCGCCGAGGGCGTGCGGATACCCCGCGGCCTAGAGGTTCGGTCCTTCAGAGACTTTAACTAATTTTATTTCCCTATTTTTGCCTCAACCTGCGTCGGAGGGCAGGCCTAGCCATGGAAAGCTCCCTGAACACGGCGCCGATGTCCTCGTCTTCTCCGAGGGCGCGCTTCAGGTAGACGCCTGTCCTGCCCACTTTTCCCCTCCTCTCGAGGATGCGCACCCTCTCAAGCACTATCCTTATGTCGACGCCTAGGAGGGCGGCTATTTGTCCTTCTCTCCCCTGTACCGGCGACTCGGTGTGGCCGGACCGTGTTGGCTCTATGAGCATCAGCCTCTTGTCTACTCCGGGGACGCGTCTGGCGTCGCATAGTTGAGCCGCGTCGAGTGAGCCCGCGTAGGTGTAGAACTCGGCTTCGCTGGGCCTCAGGTCCACGAGGGGCAGGCTGTAGCCTCTCTTCTCGTCCGTGTAGAGGTAAGCCTTGGCGGCGTAGCTCGGCGTCGCCTGGATTATCTCGCGCCTCGTGACCCTTATTCTCGCCCTGTCGAGGGCGGCCTGCACGATGGTTGGAGACGCGGGGCCGGGTATCCATATGTCGATGTCGCTGGTGTCCTTGACGTCGCCGCGGGCTATGCTGCCGTAGACGACGGCGTTGATGTGGGCGTCGGCTAGGGGCCGTATCATCTCTTCCGCCTTCTCTCTTAGTTGCCGCAGCAGCTTCCAGTGGCTCTCCGTGTACTCTACCTGTATCTCTTCCATTGCGCCCAGTATTCTCGTTGGGCGCTCGCCTTATATGTTGAGCCTCCGTCACTATTTGCGCCATGGCTTTGAGCAGCACCGCGACGTTGGCTCTGATCTTCATGGTTTGGGTCGCGTTCTACTTCCTGGCGAAGTATCTGAAGCTGGAGGAGAAGGGCTGGGACATCCAGCCGTACTACGCGCTGTACAAGTCCACCCGACTCAACGATATCATCAGGCGCATCGCGGAGTGGAACCCTCGTTTCTGGAAGGTGCTGGGAAACATAGGGGTGGCCGCCAGCGTGGGTCAGGTGAGCTTCATTACTTTCATCCTGGTCAAGAACCTATGGAGCTTCTTCTTCGCCCCGGAGCAGGCTTCACCGGTTCAGCCTCTCATCCCAGGCGTAACCATCAGCATCAACAGCATGCCTTGGTTCCTTCTGGGCGCGGGTGTGATCATTCTGACTCACGAGCTGGGCCACGGGCTGATGTGCGTCGTTGAGGGCGTCAAGGTAAAGAGCTCGGCGCTGATGTTCGCGGTGATTACGTTCGGCGGCGCCGTTGAGCCCGACGAGGAGTCCATGGAGCAGGCGAGCCTCATGTCCAAGATGAGGATATTCGCCATAGGTAGTATAATCAACCTGATAACGGGGTTGCTGATGATACCTATATTCATCGCGTTCGGCAACGTACTGCCGGTACCACTCCTCATCTTCTTCAACTGGATATACTTCGTGGGCATCAACCTCTCCATGATGAACATGCTGCCCATCGGCCCCCTCGACGGAGGCCAGATGTGGCGGACCTACACGGAGAACATGGAGACCGGTAAGACACTGCAGAGCGTAGCCACCTACAGCTTCGTAGCCCTCATACTGTTCAACATAGGGCTGAGCCTCGCAAAGTTCGGGTTCGTACCTATCTAGCGTCTCCGGAGCCTCGAAGAGAGAAGCCCCAGCCCGACGCCGAGAATCAGAAGAGTCTCCTGCACAGTCAACGCCCTGTAAGTCGGGCCGTCGAAGGCGGGTCTGCCTAGGAACTCGAACCAGTTCACCCTGAGTCTATTGGCTGAGTATTGAATAAAATAGGTCCTACTTGGGGACCGGGGCGACCTCGGCCTTCTCCTTGTTTTGCTCCAGATTACTCGGCTCAGGCACACCGAAAAACGTTATCACGAGGCAGGCCGCCGCCGTTATGGCGCCGATGAGGAAGATGGTGGCAAAGTCGTAGACCTCCGCTATCCAGCCGCCCACCAGCGCCCCCATTGTGCTGCTCTCGTCCACGATGGTCATGTAGAGTCCCATGCCGAAGCCCCTGACCTCGGGGCGCAGCAGGTCCGCAACGTATGTCCTTGTGGTGGTCATGAGCACCGCGTTGGACACGGACTCCAGCGCGCGTATGATGAGCACCTGGTCGTAGGTCGTCACGCTTCTGTAGCCGAGCATTGTGACGATGAGTAGGCCGATACCTGTTAGGAACACGGGTTTCCTGCCAACCCTGTCGAGGAAGTACCCCGTTATCGGTGCGAAGGTAAGCGTCATGAGGGCGCGGAGAGCGAAGAAGTAGCTGGTCTGGCTGACGTCGATGTGGAGCACGTCCTTGAGGTAGAGGCTGAAGAAGGGGTTCACCATGGTGTTCCCTGTCCTGTAGATGAGGACCGCCACGAAGAATATTGCCACCACCTTCCCCATGCTCTTGATGTTTCCCCAGAGCCCCTGCACCTGTAGCCCGTGCCCCTTCAGCGTCTCCTGATGATCGATGACGTACGTGGGGCGCGTCTCCTTCACGAACAGGAATATGATGACTGCGCTGAGGGCGACGAAGGCGCCGCAGAAGTAGAAGTACGTTGTGAAGTCCGCGGACTGGAGGAACACCCCCGCGAAGAGGGGGCCCACGAACTGGCCTATGCCGCTGCTCATGGTGTATAGCGCCATGGCTTTGCCGCGCTGCTTGGGCGGGAATATGTCCGCCGCCATGGTGGTGATGGAGACCGGCGTCATGTAGAAGGCGAAGCCCTCGATGAACCTGAGCACTAGGAAGCTGTTGTAGCTCTTGCCAGCGATGGCGAACAGGAAGAAGACCACGGCGTAGAGGGCGACGCCCGCGAGCAGCACAGGCTTCCGCCCGTGGCTGTCGCTGTACTTGCCCGCGAGGGCGCTGCTCACGATGCCTGCGAAGGTGCCTACCGAGATGAGGACGCCTATCATGCTTCGGCTCATGCCGTGCTCCTCGAAGAAGAGGGGCAGCACCATGTAGATGGTGCTCGTGGTCACCATCATGGACACCATGCTGAGGATGATGAGGTAGTAGTTCCTCCTCTGAAGTTTCGTGGGTTCGGCTAGCTCCATAGTATTGTCTCCGAGGGTTTGCAGCTAGGGAAGGTGCCCCGGATATAAACCTTCCCGGTGAAGACAACGTTTAAACTAAAGAGTGAAGAGTGATAGGTGCAGCGGTAGGTAGGACCGGGGAGCTAGCCCTGCCCCCATGCCTCTAACGGGCTACAAGAGGGGTCAGTAACCTTCAACGGGATCGGGGGCGCGCGGCGTAAGACGCACCGCGCTTCGTCGATGCCCTGCCCCGCGGGGCCGGCGGCTGCTCCGTGTACGGCCGTAGGGCCGCAACTGGGCACTCGACGGGCGAACCTGGCCAGGCCCGGGAGGGAGCAACCTAAGTCCGAACGTTGGGCGCTCGCGGGAAACCGGGGCGGAGAAGTGCATTGCGGCACTGCTCCGTGTCAACCCGTGAACAGCGGGGGAGCTGCCGCTGCACCCTATTCTTCTACCACGCACCCGCTGTCGAGTTGCAGGTGGTGCGGGAACTCGTCGCTCAGCGCCTCTATGTGGCTCACCACGATGACCTGGTCGAAGTACTGGCTCAGGTCTTCCTTAAGCAGCTGCATGAAGCCTAGGCGGCGCTGCGCGTCGAAGCCGCTGAGCGGCTCGTCCAGGAAGATGAAGCCGGGGCGCGTCCCCCTCATGGAGGGTATTGTGCTTACCGCGAAGGCGAGGCGGAGGGCGAGGCTGAA
>JAFGTA010000106.1 GCA_016934355.1 Candidatus Bathyarchaeota archaeon
GGTGCGGAGGGTGGGATTTGAACCCACGAACTCCTAAGAGATAGGAACCTCAATCCTACGCCTTTGACCATGCTGGGCGACCTCCGCTAAAAACACAAAACCATTTCCAGCGATTTATGTTTTTACAAAATCTCCGCAGAATATAAACGAGTCAACCCGCACTGAAACATGGGTAAGTATATGAGCGTCGAGTTACCGGAGGCCAAGATACTCGCAGAGCAGATCAACGAGACCCTCGTCGGGAAGAAGGTCGCGTCCCACCAGGTCATGGACGCTGAGAAGCTTCAACGGATCGGGTTCATGAACAAGGACCTCGCAGACTATGATATCCTCGACGGCGAGACGGTGCTGGGCGCCGAGTCGGGCGGCAACACCGTCCACCTGAGGCTCAGCGGCGACGCCAACCTCGTCATCTCCCCCGAGTACGGCGGCAGGGTCCAGTACAGCGAGCCCGGAGAGAAGCCCCCCGGCTACCACCTCAAGCTGGGCTTCACGGACGGCTCCGCCCTCACGGTGAGGCTCACGAACATGGGCGTCGTAAGCGCCGCGGAGACAGGGGGCCTTGATAGACGTTACACGTACAGGCGGGACTTCAAAGGAGCCGTGCCCCCGGACAGCCCCGGGTTCACCTACGAGTACTTCAAGGAGGCGTTCGGCAGCCAGAACAGGGCGCTGAAGCCCCTCCTCGTGGGCAAGGACGCCGTCATGGTGGGGGTGAGCAACAGCGCGTTCCAGGACATCATCTACAGGGCGGGGCTCCACCCCAAGCGGAAGGCAAGCAGCCTCACAGAGGAAGAGACCCGCGGCCTCTACAACGCCGTTAAGGCGTTGGTGGATGAACGTCTCAGCCTGGGCGGCAAGGACGGGTGGACGGACCTCCAGGGCAAGGCAGGCGGCTACACGCCGAGGATGGGCCCTAACATGAAGGACCAGAGCTGCCCACGGTGCGGCGCAGCCATAAAGAAGATAGCCCACGGCGGAGGACACGTCTATCTCTGCCCCGTGTGCCAGAAAGAGTGACGACGGCTTAAGGCCGAAGCGAGCGAAGACTACTAATCCCCCTGAACCCATCTTGAAGCAGTGTTCTCCATGGGTAAGGGAAAGAGGGCGCGGGGCCTTGGCGTCCCATTCATAGGGACACCCGGCCCGCTGAACGCGATAACCGACGTGGAAGGCGTCGCGGTGGGGCACTCCACAATCATAGAGGGGGAGGGCAGACTGGTCGTCGGCAAGGGCCCCGTCAGGACCGGCGTGACTGCGGTGCTGCCACGCGGCGGGGGCTACGACCCGGTGTTCGCGGGTTGGAGCTGCCTCAACGGGAACGGCGAGATGACGGGCACCACGTGGGTGGAGGAGTCCGGGTTTCTGGAGGGCCCCGTCATGATCACCAACACCCACAGCGTGGGCGTGGTCCACGACGCCGTCATCGAGTGGATGACCTGGCGTAGATCGGAGAACCCGTCGTTGGGCGAGGTTCACTGGTCGTTGCCCGTGGTGACGGAGACCTATGACGGCAGACTCAACGACATCAACGGGTTCCACGTGAAGAGGCGTCACGCGTTCGAGGCGCTGGAGTCGGCGTCGGCGGGCCCCGTGGAGGAGGGCAACGTGGGCGGTGGCACCGGGATGGTGTGCCACCAGTTCAAGGGCGGCATAGGCACCGCGTCCAGGCGGCTCGGCGGCGAGGAGGGAGGCTACACGGTGGGCGTGCTTGTGCAGGCTAACTACGGGTCTAGGGAGCTTCTCACCGTCGCCGGCGTCCCCGTGGGCCGCGAGATACCGGACCTCATGCCGGTCATCAGCGAGGACAAGGCTGTCGGCGGCTCCATCATCGTTGTGGTGGCGACGGACGCCCCGCTGCTGCCTCACCAGTTGAAGCGGCTGGCTCGGCGGACGCCCCTCGGGGTGGCGAGGGTGGGCGGCGTCGGCAGCGACAGCTCTGGTGACATCTTCATCGCGTTCTCCACGGCGAACTCGGGGGTCCACGGGAAGGAGAGGGTGTCGACGGTGAGGATGCTTTCCAACGACAGGAACTCGCCGCTGTTCCTCGCCGTGGTTCAGGCGACTGAGGAGGCCGTGGTCAACGCGTTGGTGGCGGCTGAGACCATGACGGGGGTAGACGGAAACACGGTGTACGCGCTCCCCCACGGTAGGCTGGTGGAGGCGCTGAGGAAGTATAATCGACTCGCCGTGTGAAGGAAAAAACATGAGCTTGGGACAGACGACGGGGGGTTGCGAGGGTTGACGCCTATAGGCTTCTCTCTCCGGCAGGGGCTGCTCTACTCCGTCGCCATGGTTGCGTACCTCCTAGTCATGATGAGGACCGTCGACCCCAGGGTGTGGGGGTACACCGACTACCCTGAGAGAGTCAAGCGGAAGGTTCCGCCCCCGACGGAGGAGGAGAGGCGGCGGAGGTGGCTTTTTGCGGGGCCGTACCTACTGTTCTTCCCGACGTACCCCGTCTACTCGCTTCTCAGGCTCAGGGCTATGCTGGGTGGGGCCATATCCTTCATGGACGGCTTCATGCATCTCCTCTTGTTGGCTGGCTTGGCTTCCCTCGGGGATCTGGTGATCCTTGACTGGCTCATCATAAGCAGGATTACTCCGAGGTGGGTAGTCATCGAGGGGTCTGATGCCGCCGACTACAAGGACTTCACGCACCACTACGTTGGCCACGTCTACGCGTCGGTGGTGATCGTCGCCGTGTGCGCCGTCGTCGCGTACATCGTGTCGGTGGTGTAGGTTTGTTGCGGAGGGTAGGATTTGAACCACGCCCTCTATCCGGCTTGGGCGCCAATGCCACAAGTGATTCTCGTCTAGAATATTCTTGAGAAATCGTCGTTTATTTTTCATTCAAATATATTTAATAAATAGAGGCACACTGTACATCGTTATAAATTACTTTTTTTCGCTTAATATTCGCTAATAAGGTATTATCAAAAAATCGAATTTTATAGTTACAAAATATACATAAATAACAGTAAATTACTGTATTATGGAATTCCCAGATGGGGTCCATGGTTTCTCCCTGCTATCGCCATTAGATGGGGAGAAAAGCTTGCCCTATCTGTTATTTAATTCACTGAACTAGAACGGAAAGTCGTTCTGTCACTGAAGGTGTATCATGGTTGATCATGTATCTAATATTGGTGCGGAGGGTGGGATTTGAACCCACGCTCTATCGGTGGATTGCCAGTGTTTTTCCTCGTAAAATATGTTAATGTCCGAATTTTAATCAGCAGGGCGTTGTCAACTATTCTTTCCAACGACTCTGTCAATTTTTCTCTTCAAAAACGCTTTTCTCAGAGGCCGACTGTCTTTCCATCGAATTTACCATGGACTTCGAAGAGGATACCTACACCGCCATCTTCTCCGCGCTGAAACACCCCATTCGCCGAAGGATTCCGAGCGCGATTCAGGCGCAAGGTGAGAACAACGGCAAACCCTAGCGCTCCATCCGATATAGGTGCTATCGAAAATGACTAGAAGGCTCCTATGTGATTAAACATGATTACACCCTAGACGATATGAGGAGAAGAGGGAGTCATGCATCCGATGAGGCGTTAGCGGTGGGTGATGGTAGTTTTCAGCACGCCGTTGGCTAGTCAGATGGGGTTTGATGCTCACCTCTGCGAGGCCCCATAGGCGCTGAAAACTTGTTAGAAATAAAAATCTTCGTAAATGCCATCAATCGGGGTACCCTTTGACAAACTGAAGCTTCTTTCTCCAGTCGTGGCTATCCATGACCACACGGTCACAAACGATTTTGACTCTTTTTCACCTCTGAAATTTGATAATACACCCCTCTCCGGATCGTTGAGTATTCGCTTGATATCATCAACGATGAGATCGTCCTTTTTCCTTTCAAACCATTTACTGATTTGATCATGTCTTTCATACGTCTTATACATCGGGTCCCCATCGTCGTTGAACCGTTTCATCTCCTCCGAAGTGAAGTGATTCGTGATCACGCCGAAGCCGTTTTCGGGGCGTATCACGTTGACGCCTTGCTGGGCCGCTTCGACGACCATGATGCTCCTAGAGTCGGCGACGAGGAAGTTCTTTGTCCACAGGTGGGGCAACTCCATCAGAAGGCTTGCGGCCTCCTCGGTGTTCCCGCAGTTGTCCAACACCGCGCGCACTGCAATGTGGTCCCATACCCCCGGTCTGCTGTTATACTTACCCCGAACTCCCGTGGCTGCGATGGCCAACCCCTTCTCGTTTATCCCGTCTTCTCTGCCGACGATCATGTCGAAGACGCATCCCATGTGCGAGTAGTAGCCTTTAGGGTAGATCTTGTACAGATCGAAATGCTGGAAGAACTCGGGGCCGTCATAGTTACGGGCAAAAAGGGTCTTACGATCTCTCGTATGCACCCCGTCTACGGCGAAAACAGTGCATCCAGGGCATCTCCCCAGAGTCAGAGTGTGCGTGAGGATATTCTCGTGATCGTATTTACCGCCGTCGGCGAAGCCGCGGATTTCCTCTATAAGCTCAGGGACGACGTCTTTGATCTCGTCTGCAGTCTTCAAAGCAAACGATTTTTTTCTTTCGGAATAGTGTGGGATTTCTCTATTCTGTTTTCTAAATTGGTCTCCCATCTGGAAACCTATCTCATACGTTGTTCCTCGAACATCGTATACCTTCATTTTAACAATCCTTCCCCATCTTCTAGAACGCGTTATATGGAGCGATATAGTGACAGCTGTAATAAATCTGAATGGTACGCTCATGTAGTAAATCCCAAAAACTTTGAGGACGTATTCGATGACTCCATGAGTTCGTACTGCCAGCTAAAATAGATGGCGCCGAGAAAGGGATTTGAACCTACGCTCTATTGTAGCTTCGGTGTAGATTAGTCCCGAACCCTCTTTCCTACCCCGGCGCGGCTGCCTACTTTGAAGGGCTTCACGCCAGCTGAGAGAAGCACAGCTAGCGCTACGCCGAGGATGATCGAGGGCAGGGTGAACCCGGGTATCCCGGTCTGACCCGGGTCTTCTTCCCCTTCAGCTGTTGTCGACTCGGAGGAGCCCTCCTGCGTATCAGTCGAAACGGATCCGGGGGACGCTTCCCGCCACGTTCCCTCGGCGACGTCGAGGACCCAGAGGTCGTCGAGGGAAGGCTCACCTATCTCCATGAGCCCGCCGAATAGGATGAGTGCCCCATGGACGGGGTCGTATACCAGCGCCGAGTTCTCCCTACTCGGGGGACCATCATCCGTGTCCAGCCTCTCCCACGCGTCGGCTGAGAGGTCGTAGAGCCACGTGTCTCCTAGGACGGCGTCGTTTTCGCCTGACCCCCCGAAGACAGCCATCTTCCCCCTGTCGCTGTCGTAGGCGAGGGCGTGCCAGTACCTCCTGGGGAGGGATGTGGCTGTGTCCACCTTCGTCCATGTGTCAGAGGGGTAGTCGTACATCCAGACGCCGTCACTGTAGCCGTGGCTCATCACCCCGTTCTCGGTGATGGACCAGTGGCCACCGTACATAACCAGCGCCGCGTTCACGGAGTCGTACACCATGTGGTGGCCGTACTGGGGCATGGGGGACTCCTCGGGGCTCATCTGGGTCCAGTTACCCTCGGCGGGGTCGTAGACCCACGTGTCCCCTGGGTGGGCGCCGCCTCTGCAGTAGCCGTCATGGAGGACTATGATATCGTTCGCCTCGTCGTATGCCATGGCTGCGTCGCTTCTGGGCGACGGGGTGACGCTGGGGTGCAGCTGGGTCCACTCGTTGGCCTCGATGTCGTACGTCCACGTGTCTCCTATGCGATCCTCCGCGCCGTACCCCCCGAAGAGGAGCAGCTGGTGTCGGTCGGGGTCATATACCATCATGGGGTTGAACCTGCTTGGAGGCCGGGGCGAGCACTCGATCAACTCCCACATGTCTGCAGCGGGGTCGTATGACCAGAGGTCGTCGTAGAAGGTGTAGCCGTCGTCCCATACCGCGCCGCCGAACAGGAGGACTCGCTGGTTCACGGGATCGTAGACCATGCGATGCCCGAACCTCGCAGTGGGGGCGCCGTCTGACGCCTCCACATGTGGGAGCATGCACGGTGAACTTAGCATAACCAGCGCTACGAGGAGGACTCTAAATTTTATCAACCTGTCTCATCTAGTTAGACAAGGATTTTCAATAAGAAACCTGCTCATCATCGTTGTTGTCCTCGCATCAATACTCCTATCACAGTTCGACATGTTTCAGAAGTATTGGAGCGCCTGTAAACCTCCCGGGTTCTTGATGTATCATTATATTATACTAAATAAGATAGATGTGAAGGCGGTGAGGCAGATCGTCGAGAGGGATAATGCCTCGAATAGACTAAACCTAATGTGGAGAATGAGACTTGCTAAGCATAGAGACAAAAGACTTGATCAAGAGGTTCGGCTCGCTGACCGCGGTCGACGGCCTCAGCATCAGCGTAGAGGCGGGGGAGGTCTTCGGGCTTCTCGGGCCGAACGGCGCGGGAAAGACCACCACCATCAACATCCTGGTTGGTCTGCTGGAGCCCACGAGCGGCGCCGTATCGGTGATGGGCCTGGACGTCCTCAGGGACTCACCTAGAGTAAAGGAGATGATAGGGGTCTGCCCTCAGGAGCCCTCCTTCTTCCCCTACCTGACAGGGAGAGAGAACGTCATGCTCATGGGGAGCCTCCACGGCATGTCTGGTAAGGACCTCAAAGAGCGTACAGATGAGCTGCTGGAAAAGGTGGGTCTCGCTGAGGCATCCGGACGCCGAGCGGGAAAATATAGCGGCGGCATGATCAGGAGGACCAGCCTCGCCATGGCCCTCATCAACGGCCCCGAGGTTGCCTTCCTAGACGAGCCCACCGTGGGGATGGACCCCCAGTCCCGGAGGGCAACCTGGGACCTCATCAGAGGCATCGGGGACAGCGGGAGAACCGTCGTACTCACGACCCACTACATAGAGGAGGCCGAGGCCCTCGCGGACAGGGTGGGGATCATCGACCACGGCAGGCTCATCGCACTTGACACTCCGAAGGCTCTCATGGAGGAGCACGGCGCCGGGAACCTGGAGGATGTATTCATCGAGCTGACCGGCCGGAAGATACGGGAGGAGGCCTGAGGATGAACACGCAGAGGGTAACCGCCCTCGTGGTGAAAGAGCTTAAGAGGCTTGTAAGGGAGCCCGCGAACCTGTTCATGGTCCTCATTTTCCCCATGATACTGACCGTCGCCTTCGGCGCCGCCTTCGGGGGCCTAGGATCAGGGGGCTCGGATACCGCCTACACAATAGGCTTGGTTGACCTCGACGTCTCAGCCAGCGCGGACTGGGCTACATCCTTCAGGATGGGGATCACTGAGACAGGGATGCTGGTCATCGCTGAATACGATGATAACGAGACCGCTCACCGAGACCTGCTGCAGGGAAAAATAGATGCAGTGGTTGTCCTACCTGAGGATTTCGGGGACAGCGTCGACTCTTTCATCGCGCACCCGACGGAGCCGAGCCTCTGGGTCAACTCGACGGTGGGTTTGGCGGTCGACCAGGGGTCCATAGTCGTCGGGGCAGCGGTTCCACCGATGATCCAGCATGTTCTCACGGCGACAATCTTCGGCGATCAGGCGGCTGCCGTGGCCATGCCCCTAACGATAGGCGTCCCGACCCGGGTTGCGAGCTCTCACCTCACCCAGTTCGACTACATGGTCCCGGGGCTCTTCGCCTACTCCGCGATCTTCGTCACCATGCTCGTCGCCCAGGCTTTCTCTACGGAGAGGGAGCAGGGTATCCTTCAACGCATCAGCGTGACCCCCACCACCTCATCTGAGGTGATAATGAGCCAGATCGTCGCTAACCTGGTCGCAGGCGCCTCCCAGGTGGCCATCGTCTACATGGTCGCCAGCCTGATGGGCTTCAGGTCGCAGGCTTCGTTGGGAGCGACGGCGTACGCGCTGGTCTTGGTGTTGTTCCTCGTCCTCTGCAACGTCGGCTTCGGGCTCATCACGGCCTCTCTGGTGAAGAGCTCCGGGGCGGCCACGGGAGTCTCATTCGTGTTCATCCTCCCCCAGATGCTGCTGGGTACCTTCGTGCCGGCTTCGAGGGAGATCGCCCGCTTCGTGCCGAGCTACTACATTACCGACGCCCTCACCTCCCTCTTTCTGAGGGGGGCGCCCGTAGGCAGCCCCGTCATCCTCATGGACCTGCTCATCATAGCAGTGGTTGGCATTGGGGTGGCTGCGGTGGGGGTTGTCGTGTACAAGAGGTTCGGGAGGAGAAAAGTCGTCGAGTAAGTATAATGATCCTCTCTGTCGAGAAACATGACCGAGGCCTCACCAGGGAGTTCGGGTAGGTGACCACAGTCACATGAAAACTGATCTAGAATATTCGTGAGAAGTCGTCGTAGACGTTCCTCCTGTGGCCCACGTAGAGGACGATAAACTGCATCGCTTCCTTCTTGATCATGTATATGGCGTGGTAGTCACCTATTCGGGCCTTCGGGTGCAGTACTGTGAAGGTCACTGTGAATCATCTAAGAGGATCAGAGTCTCTGGGTATTCCTCGGCCTCGTCGCTCCTCTTGTTGAGCATGGTTAGGAACTCACGAGTCTTCTCCCTCTCCTCGAAAAGGCATATTATGGTCGTTATAGCGTCGCTCCGGCTATTGAACCTGCCCTCCATGACCCATCTGTCAATCTCCTCTACAGTTTTCCGGGAAAGCCTCAACTGAACCTGAGTCAATACGAATCGAAAATAAAATTGTTTACAACTTATTTTTAATATTCCTATGACCTTCCCAAGTTTGGTTTTGAAACACCTTTACAAAATATTTTTTATAAAGGAACAAACGATCATTATGTAGATATAAAATGTTAAAAGTAAATAGAGTAGTAAATTTTGCACTCGAAGTTAACCGTTTAATTGATCAAGGGTATGATATACCCTTTGAAAATGTAAAAACCGCATGTGAAAATAAAAAGATTCTTAATGTATTAACAGAGCATTTTCCTAATTTTGATCTAGAATTACTGGACATAAAGGAGGGGGATAGATCCGAGTTATTAGATAAGTTATGGGATAAAGCAATGATAGGGCGAGAAAGAAAATATTGGTATGTTGAAAATAAAGGATTGCCTCTCTTAATAGGTTATTCGCTAGGCATAGTAAATGATTTAGTAAGAGAGTATGACATATAATAGCCACCAACCTAATTTGAATAAGTGATTAGAATGTCCTTAGATCATTTTGAGTATATGGAGTGGTTTAACTCAAAATTCTTTTTTGAGTTTAATCTTGAAGAATCCATTTTTAAAAAAAATATTTTTCAGCTAAATGAATTGATAGCTATTACCAGTAAAAAAACGCCAGATACATTCAAAACATCCGAAATATTAGCAACGATATACACAAGATCAAATTTGAATTATTTAATTGGGTCATATTTTTCAATTAGAAATTGTTTACCTTCATTTTCAATGATGGGTATGCGAGCAGTAATAGAGTATATTGTTAGGGGATATTATTATCTGTGTAATGAAGATTTTGCCTGCATTTCATATCTATATATTTTATCTCAAACCAATGAGGTTGAAATGGATGAAAAAAATATATTAACACTTCAAAAAACAATGCCATTTTTAAATAATCCAGAGATTAGTGATATGTGTA
>JAFGTA010000107.1 GCA_016934355.1 Candidatus Bathyarchaeota archaeon
ACGCCGACGTTCATCAGCTCGACGGCGTCGAGGGCGCTTCTCCCCGCCTCGGGGTTCGCGGCGGCGTGGCTGGTGCGGCCGTGGAAGCCGAACCTTGCACCGCTGATGACGTTGCTGCTGGCCAGGGTGGCTAAGTTTAACGTTCCGGGGTGGTGGCTCAGCGCCGCGTCCACGTCGTCGAAGAGCCCATGGTGGACCATGATCCTTTTACCGCCGAAGTTCTCCTCGGCCGGCGTGCCGTAGAACCTGATGGTTCCCTTTAGACCGTGTTTCTCAAGCGCTTTCCCCGCCGCTATGGCGGCCCCCAGGGCGGTTGTTCCGTGTATGTTGTGACCGCATCCGTGGCCCATGCCTCCCGGGATCAGGGGTTCCTTTCTCGGCGCGGGCTTGTTGCTTAGGTTGGGGAGGGCGTCATATTCACCCATGACGGCTATGACTGGTTTTCCCTTACCTTTCTCGGCGAGTATGGCGGTGGGCATCCCGGCTACGCCGTGCTGTACCTTGAACCCGTGTTCTCTGAGGGCGTCCGCATGGAGCTTGCTTGACTTGGTTTCGCAGAGCCCGTACTCGGCGTAGCCCCATATCTTGTCGCTTATCCCTGTCAGGTAGTCGTGGTTTTCGTCTATCCATTTCCACGCTGTCTCTTTCATGTCACGTTACCGACGGAAAAGGGGGACACGATGTATTTAGCATCTCAGAGAGGCGAGGAGTCCTCAACTTAAGTCGTAGACCTTGCGACGGTGAAGAATGTTAAAGAAAAGGGGCTTAGCCGCCCCAGACCCGTTTGAAGAGCCGTACCCAGTTGAGGCCGAGAATCTTCTTGATCTCCTGGTCGCTGTAGCCGCGGGCGACGAGGCCCATCGTGAAGTTGGGCATGTGCTCCATCCAGCCGTAGCCCCAGCTCTTGTCCATGGGGGTGAAGTACGTCTTGTCGACCCTGTCGGGGTACCTCCAGATGTAGCAGCCGCGGGTGACGCTGTTGGGGTACTCTAGGTCGCTCCCGAATCCGACGTGGTCGACCCCGATCAGCTCTACAGTGGCGTCCACCTGGTCCATGAGGTCGTCCGTGAGGGTGCTCGGACCGGCTTTCTTGGCGAAGAACGGGGTGACTCCTATGACGCCGCCCTTCTCTGCGCACGCCTTTATGACTTCGTCTGTCTTGCCACGCTGGAGGCTGTACTTCTGGAAGTCGCCCCACATGTTCGTGCTAGTAACCCATCCGGCGTATCCGCCGAGCTCCTCCGGCGTGGTGCTGCGGGGGATTATGTGGGTGAAGCTCACCGGCTGCTTGCTGGTCTCAATGGCGTCCATGCTGCTCCTGTCGCCTGTGTGGCTGAGGTCTATGAGTACGCCGAGCCTGTTCATCTCCTCGACGAGGGTTACGCCGAAGTTGCTGAGCCCGGCGTCGCAGCGCTCCATGCAGCCATCACCGACCTCGTTCCTGTAGTTGTAGGTTAGCTGCATGATGCGTAGCCCGTAGTCGTGGGCGGTCTTTAGGAAGTGGAGGTTGCGTTCGAGGAACATGGTGTCCTGGGGGCCGAATATGACGCCGTGTTTTCCCTCTCGCTTGGCTTTCTCGATGTCCGCAGCCTTCTTGACGATGAGGGCTCTGTCGCTTTTCCGTTGGGCCCACTCGGTGTGCTCGATCATCTCCTTGAGGGCTTCCGCGAAGCTGCGCTGCATGCAGACTGTGGCGTTGCTGGCGGTGAGTCCGCCCTTCTGGACGTCGTCTATCCACATGTCCTCGGCGACGTAGTCGAGGAACGTGACTATGCTGCTGTCGATGACTATGCTCTCCTTATGGAGTGCCTGGGCGTGGCTCTTCTCGTCGTTGCTCAGTTCAAGGTAGCTTCTGGGCAATGTAATCGTCATAATGGGAGTGCGGGGGTATATATCAGTAACCCGTGGCCGCCGCTGCGGAGAGTTGCCCTAAAAACGGTGGTTTACGCACTAAAACAGAGGAAAATTAGGCTTTTCGTTAACCCTGATCCGATAAATTTAATAGCAACGTGTAGATGTTTTGCTGGAATGGTCCGCTTCATCACGTTCTGTGAGATGACACCCGAGTTCCTGGGGCTCACCCTTGAGGAGAGGCAGGACTGGCCCATCAAGTGGAACAAGGTGGCTCTGCAGTACGGTGTGAAGATGATATTCTGGGGGATGCCTCTAGGCGTCCAGGAGCACGTGGTCTGCGTCTTCGAGACCAACGGGAACCCTGAGAAGTACTTCAAGTTCCAGAGGGAGTGGCTGGGCCTGGGCACGCCGGAGGCCGGGAAGTACATCAAGAACACCCGGACGATAACCGTCTACTGACGCGTCTCGGCATAGTCCAAAAGATTTTCTCGTATCTACATGAAGTGTTGGTCGCAGGGTTCAAATACCTTGTATTACCTTTCATTGAAAACGTAATACTGGGTGGTATGTAAGTGAATCGTATGGAGACACCGAAAAATAGAGTCTACGACGATGCACTCGAGGCGAGGGCTACGGAGTTCCACGGCCACGGCGGCCCGTTCATGGTCGTCGGCCTGAGGATGGGGCTCGTGGCCCTGGAGAGGCTCGACTGCAGGGGGTGGTTCGATCTCCGCTGTGCCGTCGGCCTCCGCTGGAGCCCGCCCGACTCCTGTGTCATCGACGGCATCCAGTGCAGCGCGGGCTGCACCATGGGGAAACACAACATAGAGGTCGAGGAGAGAGAGGGTGTGGAGGCCGTGTTCACCTCTAAAGGCGGATGCGTCACCGTTAAGCTGAGACCCGAGGTGCTTCAACGTTTGAGGGGTGGCCTTGGCTCGTGTGCGTCCCGCGAGGTCATGGATGAGCTGGCGTCGGCGCCCGCGGAGGAGCTGTTCGAGATCAAGGCTTAGCCTGTTTCTCTAGCCAGCCACGGTGCTCCTGCTTCGCCTCGTCGAGTAGCCCACGTCGGGTGAGGAGGTCTACTGCGGTGTGGGCGATGGCTTTGGCGGCTTTTATTGTGGCTTCGTGGGCTTGGGGTGTAGCTGTCATGGCTGCGCCGTCTGGGCTGTGGAGGACGACGGGGCCTATGTTGACTATTCCGCTTAGGGCGGGTACGACCTGGCTGACGTTACCGAAGTCTGTGCTTGCGCCGCTCTTCATGGGTTCTTTCTCCTCGGAGTACTCGACGCCGAGGGGTGCGAGGTTCAGCCTGTAGAGGTCGCTTAGGGTCTTGTTGGGTAGTTTGTTGGCGTAGGTGTTGGCGACCTGGGTGATGCTGCTCTTGGCTCCTGTGGCGAGTTCGGCGCCTTTGACTATGTTCTTGACTTTGGCGTAGTTTTCCTCTAGCATGGGCATTGTTGGGGCTCTGACGTAGAGGTGGGCGCTGGCGTAGTCGGGTATGGTGTTGGGGCTGTCGCCGCCGTGTTTGATGATGCCGTGGATGCGTACGTCTCTGTCTATGTGTTGGCGGAGGGCGTTGATGCCTTGAAAGGTGAGGAGTACGCCCTCCAGCGCGTTGACTGCTTTCTCGGGGGCTGCGCCGGCGTGGCTGCTTCTTCCGCGGAACTCTACTAGGAAGCTTTCGCGGGCGTTGCTGGCGCTGTAGCTGCCCCACGCTGCGCCTGGGTGTATCATGAGGACTGCGTCGGCTTTAGCTATCTCGTCGATCATGAGGACCTTGCCGCCGGCGTTCGGGACGACGCCTTCCTCGGCGGGTGTGCCGTAGACGGTGACGGCGCCTTTGAGGTCAGGGATTACGGCGGTGAGCCCGATGGCGGCTCCGAGCGCGGTGGCGGCGATGAGGTTATGCCCGCAGGCGTGGCCTATGGCGGGGAGGGCGTCGTACTCGGCTAGTATACCGATGTTGGGGCCTTCGCCGCCTCCTTTGAGCTTGGCGATGAAGGATGTTTCGATGCCTGAGACGCCTAGCTCGGTCTCGTAGCCGTGTTTCTTGAGTTTCTGTACGAGTAGCTTGCTGGCCTTGTGTTCTTGGTGCCCGAGCTCGGGTTCCTCGTGGATGCGTCTGCTCACCTCTATTATCTCGTCCCGGTGTTCGTCGATCAGGGCGGATACGATTTGCTTAAAGTCCATGGGTCAAGGGGTGGCGGTCCGTAAGATAAATCCTCGTAACCATGGACTGGTCATGGAGTCGCAGCATTGGGCTATCCATACCGATATCAGCGCCTACGCCGCTGTATTGGGTATGAAGACCGTTGTGCTGCACGGCAGCCCCCGGAAGGGCATGAACTCGGACACCCTTGTCGACCACCTCCTCAAGGGGCTGACGGAGACGGGTGAACACGATGTTAAGCACTTCTACGTCAACGAGATGAGCATCAGGCCGTGCCAGGGGTGCCTGAGCTGCGCCCCGCCGCCGCACATGTGCAGGGTCGACGACGACATGACGGAGGTCTACGAGGCGTACAGGGAGGCTGACTTGATCGTCTGGGCGACGCCGATGTACTGGGGGTACTTGACGGCGCAGCTTAAGGCGGTTCAGGACAGGATGGAGGCGTTGGCTTGGGAGGGGTTCGGTGGCAAGACGTTCGCGTTGATAGTGACGTATCGGCACCACTACCAGTCTACGGTGGGTATGTTCGAGAGGATCTGCCCCTTCTTCAAGGTGGAGCTTCACACACTGGTCTGCCAAACCTACGACCCAGAGACGGGAAAGGACCTCGACATCAACAGTCTCACCGAGAAGCTTGATGAAGCCTACCAGCTGGGCAGACAGCTATCTGAACCCAATTTATAGCGTGTCACCGAAAAAGCTATTTTATTTCGACTGCTTGACCCGTAATAATTGATGTGAATTATGGGGAAAACGTTTATCGACGCGTTTTTGGCCGAATAGAAACTCTTAACAGGGCGTTGTGCACCTGTTTTCTCAGGTGTATTGGGTGTTTACTGTTAAAACATCCGTAAAAGGGTTCAGCCTGATGAGGGTGGGGGGCTTTGTCTCAGCTTAGGACCAGGCAGCCCATCGGGGGCTTCAGCTTCGAGGGTCCGTACCGGACGCTGGAGCGTGTGCCCGGGGAGGAGGGGCTGCTCGCGGTGGTTACGACGGATGGCAGGCAGAACTATCTGCTCGACGTGCTTCACGTGCTAAACATGCTTGAGGCGATCAAGAGTAACCCACGGCGTAGGTGCTGGCGGCAGAACAGCAGGGGGATGCTGCTGTACGCTTTTCTCAGGGACGAGAAGCTAGACACGGACACACTGACGGCCATCGCGGGCGACATCAGGAAGAACATCAACCTCATACCGTGCGGATGAGTCTGGATTCCCCGGTTAATAAGTGCGTTTTTGCGCTGTATGGAGTGCGGTTTTGTGTATTTCAGGGTGGGAAAGGGGCTGTTTCAGGGGTTCTACAGGTGAGACGAGGCTGTTTTCCGCTGTGATAGGGGTACCCCCCCTCAGCGTGTTCGTTCTGCTATTGAGGTAGAGTCATGGTTTATCTTGGTTTGCAGAGGAGTTCCTTGATCTTCCTTCCCGTTACCTTTGACTCGGACTGGGGTAGTCCGGGGTCGAAGAAGTCTCTGCTCTTCACGGTCTCGCAGATGATGGCCGTGTCCGCTCCGCCGCCGTCTGGGAAGTCCTCTCTGCCGGTGCCCGCCACCGCTATTACTTCCTCTCCGACGGGGACCAGTCCGAGGTCGGAGACCATGAGGTTCATCTGGACGCACACCTTCATCCCTTCGCTGAACCTTCTGAGGACCTCCCACGCCAGGTCGGGGTACCGGAGACCGTGTTCGGAGTTGAATATCACGATGTCTCCCCGCGTTTCGAGTCGTCTGTGCAGGTCGTTTGGGAACTGCTCCCGTTTCCCGCCTACCACTATGAACCGGGTGTCTACCCCCTTGAAGACCTCCAGCGCGTTTCTGATGGTGTACCCGTACGTTGAGGCGATGAGCACCTTCCTTATTTTTCGTTGTATCGCTTTCTCTCTGGCTATTTGAAGCGTCTGAGCCGTGTTTATTTTCCCCGGGTCTGTGAAGTATGTGACCTCTTCACCCATACATCGTCACGTAATGGGTTACAGTGAAGCGATGATAAAAAATCGCGCTTACACCCATTAGCCAGTATAACTGGACTCAAGTAGAGAGGCTATCTAAGGTAACAAGCTGTTGATGAACGGGGCCATGCTATTAATCAAATTTTTTTTTCTGATTGATACAATGACGTTGAATTCACAGATTGAAAAAAAGGTAGGCACTTCTCTACGGCGGGGACTCCGGCACTATGATTTTGAACTCGTAGAAGCTGGATAACCCGGTGTCGTCAACGACCGTCACCCTGAGACCATATTCCCCAGGAATATCCGGCACGAAAGCCGGCGTGTACCCGAACGACGGGACCAGTGTAGCCGTCGAACCCGGCGGCACCGTGTAGAACTTCGTGTTCAGGTCGATCGCCTGACTCATGCCGTACACCGCCACGTCCTCGTCGTACACCGTGATCTCCATCACCGCCATCTCGCCCACCCCGGGGACCATAGGGTTACATGTCACCCCCAGCACCACGGGGGCGTTAAACCCTACTCCCCCAGGCACTACAGGCGACAGCAACGCGATGATCGTGTCCAGCTTGGCGTCTATGGAAGACACCGCCTCCAGTATCAGCTGCAGCGGCTCAGGGCCCTGCTTCATCACACCGAAGGGAAGCGTAACCAACAGACCTAAGGCGACCAAAGCCGCCAGACCAACATATACCCTCTTACTCAACAAACTCTTCTTCTCCAAGCGCGAGCGCGCACCCGAAGAACGCGCAGCCAACATTAATGCAGTTGTTTACCTTCAACAGACAATATCACGGCGCAACGAAACGAAAAAGCTATCAACAAAATGCATCGAACAAGCAATCCCACAAAAACAGACAAATATTTCTATAAAAACAAGGTCAGGCCGCAGAGAAGCCGCCCAAAAATTTTTTCGTAATATTGCAGGTAACCTGCAACAAGCAAAGCCCTAAAAAAATGTGGGCTACCTCTTCGCGACGCCCAGCCTCACAGCCAGTCCATCGATCACGTACTCCCTCACGGCGGTGCCCCTCGGAGCCTCGCCCCTCACAAGCTCCACGCTCAGCGTCTCAGCCATGATGTACTCGGACTCCTCCGCGAACACCTCCTCCACCGCCTCGTCACCCACATAGTAGGTTACGATGGAGTCGTCGATGTCGAAGTCCACCTCCTTCCGCAGTGCCTGAATCCGGCGCACCACGTCCCGGGCGAGCCCCTCACTCTCTAAGCCCCCCGTGATCACGGTGTAGACCCCTACAAGGATCCCATGGTCCTCCACCACCGAGTAATCCGTCTGGGGCACCGACACCAGCTCCACCTCCTCCGGCAGCACCTCCACCGGAGAGCCATCCACCATCACGGTAACAGGCTCACCTACTCCAAGAGACAACGCCTCCTCGGACCCCAGCGCCCTCACAGCCTCCGCCACCCGCGGAAACATCCTGCCATGCTTACGGCCCAGCTTCGCAGGCACCGGGTCAACCGTCAGGCTCTGGAGAAGCCCCCGGTCCGTGGACGCCCTGATCCTCTTAACGTTAAGCTCCTCCCGGACAAGGTCGCTGACCCTCCGGAACCTCGGCAGATCCTCCTCAGGCAGCACGACGACCGCCTCACCCAGAGGCTGCCGCAGCTTGATGCCGCACTGGCTACGAGCCGCCCTACCCATGCTGCTGAGATCCATGGCGAGATCCATCTCAGCCATCAACTCCAAGTCCATCAGCGACGCGTCCGCCTCCGGCCACCTGCAGTGGTGAACACTCTCAGGCACTCCCGGCACCACAGGCTTCACCATCCTCTGGTACAGCGCCTCCGAGAGATGCGGCGTGAACGGCGCCATGAGGCTGACCACAGTCCTCAGACACCTATACAGGGTGCTGTACGCCGCACGCTTCTCGTCGTCCGCCTCGGTCCTCCAGAACCTACGGCGACTCCTGCGAACATACCACCTACTCAAAACGTCCACGAACCTGTCGATAACGGTACACGCCGTGTAGGCGTCGTAGCCGTTCAGCGCCTCTGTGGCTGCCTCCACCGTCTGGTTCAGCTTCCCCAGTATCCACCTGTCGAGGGGCGCAAGCTTCTCCGCCTCCTGGTCAGGGGTCCAGCCGTCCAGGGACGCGTACTGGTAGAAGAAGTTGTAGACGTTGAGCAGCGTCATGAAGAAGAGGCGCCGCACCTCGTTGGCCCGCGTGTAGCCGAACAGCAGGTTGTTCTCGGGCTTAGTCGACATAGCGATCCACCTGATAACGTCGGCGCCCATGGACTCCGCGGCGTCGTCGAACCAGATGGCGTTACCCCAGCTCTTATGCATCTCACTCCCGTCCTCGGCCAGCACCTGACCGTGCCCCAAGCACACCTCGTACGGGGTCCGCCTCGCCAGTATGGTGCTCTCCGCCAGCATAGCGTAGAACCAGTTCCTGAACTGCCCAGGGAACGACTCGGTGATGAAGTCGGCGGGGAACCACTTCTCCCAGTAGTCCCTGTCCTGCCTGTACTGCATGGTGCTGAACCCGACGATGCCGGCGTCCAGCCACGGGTTACCCACCTCGGTGACCCGTGTGGCGACTCCGCCGCACTTCTCGCATCTGATCTTGACCGCGTCTATGAAGGGTCGGTGTGGGCTGTGCCCCTCGAACTCTTCCCACCCCTCGACGGCCCGCTCCTGTAGCTCCTCCCTGCTTCCTATGACGTCCCACCAGCCGCACTTGCATCTCCAGATGGGGAGCGCGAGCCCGTAGTACCGCTTCTTGCTTATCATCCAATCGTCCATGTTGCGGAGCCAGTCCAGCTCCCGCTTCAGCCCGAACTCGGGTTTCCACTGGACATCCATCGCGCTGTCCATAATCTGGTACCGGAGGTTCTCGTCCTTCTCCTCCTCGGAGACCTCCTCGAGGGGCTTATCCAGCTTCTCCCCCATGTCGATGAACCACTCGCTGACGTGCCTGAACACAAGCTCAGAGCCGCAGCGCCAGCAAACAGGGTACCTGTGAGTATACTTCTGGGTCCTGTACAGCAGGTCCTTCTTCCTGAGGTCGTCGAATATAGGCTCAGCGGAGTCGTAGACATGCATCCCCGATAGCCACCCATAGCCGTCGATTATGACGCCGAAGTCGTCCAGAGGCGCCGGGGCCGGTAGACCGTACTTCTTCCCCAGAATCAGGTCCTCCTTGCCCGCGCCGGGGGCGATGTGCACTATGCCGGTGCCCTCCTCCTCGCCGACGTCCTCCCACATTATGACCCTGTGGGCTTCCGGGACCCCCATCTTCTCGATGAGCGGCAGCTCGTCGAAGGGCCCGCTGTACCGCCAACCATCCATCTCGGCTCCCGATAGCTCGTCGAGAACCTCGACGTTCTTCTGATCCTGAATCGCGGACTTTAAGGCGCCCTTGCTGAGGTAGATCACCTCGTCCCTGTACCTGATCTTGACGTAGGTGAGGTCGGGGTGAACAGCCGCAGCCACGTTGCTGGTCAGCGTCCACGGCGTCGTCGTCCAGATGAGAAGCGAGCCCTCTCTGTCCCTCAGCCTGAACAGCACGTAGACGCTCGTATGGGTGAGCTCCCTGTACCCCTCGGTCACTATCTCGTGCTGGCTGATCCCCGTGCTGCACCTTGGGCACCAAGGCATCGCGTCGGCGCCGTTGTAAATCCAGCCGCGCTCGTGGCAGCTCTTCAGCGCAGCCCAGATCATGTAGTTGTTCTCGTCGCTGAAAGTGTAGTAGCTGCCGCCCAGCTCGGGCATCCCGAGGTTACCCACAAGCCACTCGGCGGAGCCCGTGACCGGACCCCTTGAGCCGACGTACGTGGTCTCCTCCATGGGGTTCTCCATGGCGTCCGACAGCTTCCTGAGCTCCTCAGGGCTGTTCCAGTCGGTCCACATGCCCAGCCTTATCGACTGCTCGGTCTGGATGGCCGAGTACTTGAGCACCCTCTGCTTGCACCTCTTAACGAACTCTGCGAGCCCGTATGCCTCGATGTCAAGCTTCGACTTGAAGCCGAGCTCCTTCTCGACCTCCACCTCCACCCAGAGACCCTGGCAGTCGAAGCCGTTCTGGTTCCTGACCTCGTAGCCGCGCATGAAACGGTAGCGGGCGAAGAGGTCCTTGTAGGTGCGGCCCCACGCGTGGTGGACGCCCATGGGGTTGTTCGCAGTTATAGGCCCGTCGATGAAGGTCCAGTGGGGCCTGTCCTCGGTCTCCTGTATCTCGACCCGCTTCCAGTACGCGTCGGTGTCCTTCCAGTACTTCTGTATCTCGCGCTCAAGCGCCGGTATGTCGACCTTGCTGTCTAAAGCCTTGTAGCTCATGGATGCCCTCCGAGAAAATCTTGATCAACGCTTATAATGGTGTCCTGCGGCGGCCTAGCACAGAATTTTGTAGTCACCGGACACCTAAAGCACCGCAAATAAGGGCTTAGCCAGTGAATAAAAACGTATTGGGCACCCACGCGGCAGCAAAGTGGATTTCGATAATGTTAATTATCCTATGTCTTTCATTGATGCGGTGATTAATTGAAGAACGAACGGGAACTACTGATGATCCCCGGACCCACAATCGTATCGCCGAGGGTCCTGAGGGCGTTAGCCAAGCCCATCCTAAGCCACGTCAGCAGCGAGTTCGTGGACGGCTACGCCGAGGCACTCGCACTCCAGAAGAAGCTCTTCAAGACAGAGGGCACCCCATTTCTGCTCGCGGGCAGCGGCACCCTAGGCATGGAGGCAGCCATCGCCAACCTCATGGAGAAGGGCGACAAGGTGCTCTGCGTCGAGAACGGCTACTTCGGCGAGAAGTGGGAGGAGATCGTCGAGACCCACGGCGGCGTCGTGGACAGGCTCAGGTTCAACTGGGGCGACCCCGTCGACGTCAAGATGGTCAAGGAGAAGCTGGGCAGCAACGAATACAAGCTGTTCACCGTCGAGCATGTCGACACCAGCACCGGCATCTATAACCCCCTCAAGAAGATCGGTGAGCTGCGCAAGGACACCGACGCCCTGTACGTAGTCGACAGCGTCTGCGGGCTAGGCGGCATGCCCCTCAAGATGGACGAGTGGAACATCAACTACTGCCTCACGGGCAGCCAGAAGGCGCTTGGCGCGCCGCCGGGCATCAGCCTGTTCAGCCTCAACGACGAGGCGTGGCAGACAGTCGAGAAACGCAAGACCCCGCCGAGTGACTACTACGTCAACCTCAAACGCTGGAAGCCGATAATGGACCAGCCTAGGGGCTACTTCGCGACACCCGCCACCGGGCTGGTGATGGGGATGCTTGAGAGTCTCAGGATGATCTTCGAGGAGGGTCTGGAGGCGCGGTGGAAGCGCCACGAGACCTTCGCCAAGGCGTTCCAGGCGGGTATAAAGGCGCTCGGATTCGGCAGCTTCCCCGCAGAAGGGTACAACGCCCACACTCTTTCGGTTCCCAAGATACCGGAGGGGGTGGACGACGCCAAGATGAGGACCACCATGTACCAGAAGTACGGAGTCATCATCGCGGGGGGCCTCGGGAAGCTGGGCGGCAAGACCGTAAGAGTCGGCCACATGGGCAACGACACGGTGAACGACCTCGTAGCCACCATGGGAGCCATGGAGATGTCACTGGCCGAACAGGGATACGTAGACGATCTCGGCAAAGCCGTCGGCGCCATGATGAAGGTTTTCGCTAAATAAAACCACCTTTTATTTTTTTTTATTATAACAAAAAGAACCTCGGAAAATTGATCTCTGAGCCTGAATGGAAATCTCAGGAAGATATCAATATTGGGAGGTTGGACCTATTTCACTAGGTCCTGCATGAACTCCGCGTATTTCTCGCTCTGGGTGACTGGCTTGAACTCGGCCATGATCTCCTTGGCTTTCTTCGCGTCGTCGTAGAGCAGATCGATGACTGATAACGCTATCACCTTCGCCGGCACGATGTACTGCTTCACGGGGTCAACGATCTTCAGATCGACGCTGTGAAGCGATCCCTCTGTGCCTATCATGGATACGCCGGAGGTGGGCATGATGCAGCTGTAGTCTCCCATGTCTGAGCTGCCTGTCCCGTGTTCTCCCAGTTTGATCTCCTTCTCCCCGTAGAGTTCCTTGGCGGTTTCGATGAGCACGTTGTCGAGGTTGTCGTCGCTCTTGAACGGCATATAGCCGGGGTGATCAAGTATATTGACCTCTGCGCCGACGGCCATAGCCCCCGCGCGTAGCGCATTGTTCACCTTGGTGTTGGCGTCCTTGATGGCCTCTACTGTTCTACCCCTGACGTAGCTCTCCATACGCACGTCGGCAGGTACATTGTTGACGATCTCGCCGCCCTTTGTGATTATGGGGTGTACCCTGATGGTGTCCTCGTCTTTGAAGGTCTCGCGGTTGGCGTGTATACCCATGAGTCCAACCATTGCCGCGTTCAGCGCGTTGATGCCCTTGTCGGGTGCGCCTCCCGCGTGTGACTCTTTTCCGATATAGTGGACGAGTTTCCCGATGAAGCCGTTGCTGCTGCCCATCATGCCTACGAGTTCATCTTGGTCTTGCGTGCCGTGGCTGCAGATACTGATGTCGATGTCATCCATGGCTCCGAGGCGGATGAACTCCTGTTTTCCGCCGAAGAACTCCAGCTTCCCCTCCTCCCTGAGCCGGTTACGGTAGTCGATCTCGATGTACTCCTCGGCGGGGACCGCTATCATCACTATCTCGCCGTCAAGATACTCCTTGACTATTTCGAGCCCAAAGCCTGCCCCCAGCATGGCGGCTAGCTGACTGTGGTGGCAGCAGCCATGAACGTTACCCGTCTCAGGGTGAGCCTCGGGGTGCGCGGGTATGTGAAGCGCATCCAGCTCGCCTACTATAGCTACCGCGGGTCTCGAGCCGTCGCCTTTGAGATAGGCTTTACTTCCTGTGATGGCGATCTCTTTCTTGTATTTCCAGTTCATTTCCTCGTACTTGGACTCCGTTAGTTTCGCTGTCTTGAACTCTTTGAATCCTAGCTCGGGGTATTTCCATATCGCCGTGGCGTACTCGATTATCTCGTCGGCTCTGGCATCGATCTCGGCTAGAACCTTTTCCTTCAATGCTTTTTTATCCAATGTAATCAAATTCATGGGGAGTTAAACTAATTAAAACTAATGATGGTAACAACCAGACTGAACTTCTAGAAAAAAAATTGCCCATATGGCAAAGCCATCTACGCGGTGAATAAGGTATTCAGTGCAAGCTAACAATAAATTTTTTACACATGTTTCTAACAACATATGCCTAACATCAATTTATCCGATTTTAGAGTTGCTAACATGGAAGGCTAGGACCGGGTTACACTTAGTTCGGTGAACTGCTTGAAGTTCAGCGAAGAACGACCAAGACCCAAGGGTGTCACCAGAAAGAAGAAGGAAGAGGGGACATCAACTAGAAATAACGACTACCTAACAACCCACCGGGATCGACCTGACTTGTACACCCGAGGGAAGAGGTCGCGCTTTAAAAACAAAAAAGAGTACGACAACGTGCTCTCGGTCTGGCCAAAGATCGTAGAGTACATCGGCCTCAGCGAGTACGAGTCAAAGGTCTACCTGAGCCTCATCAACCTAGGGACAGCAGGCGCCAGAAAACTCAGCCTCAACTGCGACGTACCGAGAACCAAGGTCTACGGCACACTCAAGAAGCTCATAGACTACGGCCTAGTGGTAGAGATACCCGGGTCCCCCAAGCAGTTCGCCCCAAGCCACCCCGGCGAGTCCTTCAATACCATACTCAACATAACAAAGGAGAAGGCAGTAGACTTCGACGCCATCGTCAAGCAGCTCGAAAATATCCACGAGAAACACAAGGAAGACACGGGGCCAAAGAAGAAGCTCGTCTGGTTCCTCGACGAGGAACACGACATCAAAGGCAAGTGCAACGAGATCATCCGCCAGAGCGAGGAAGAACTCACCATAGTGACCACAGACGACGGCCTCGAGATACTGTTCAACGCCGCCCACCGCCTCCTCGACGAGATGCTCGAAAACGGCGTCGCAATAAAGCTCTACAGCCCCCTCGACCCCCGGGTCAACCCCCTGGCCCGGGAGCTCAGCTACATCTACCAGGTCAAGAAGGTGGAGGTCAACACCCCCATCCTCTTCATCAACAGCGACAACAAGCGGTTCATACTCGCCAAGCTGGAGCCCAGAGGCGCCGAAAACCCCTTCGAGGCGGCGATGTTCACAGAGGACATGGAGCTACTCGACCTCATCTGCCTCCTCCTGGTGAACGGCCACAAGGAGATACTCCTCAAAGCCCTACAACTCTAGGAGACACCCCTTGTCCCCGCAACCACCGGACGGCTGCCTCGCCGACGCGCTCAGCCGCATCGAGAACGGGTCCAAGATACTGCTGATACAGCTACCAGGCAACAACGCCCCCCACCTCACCCAGACCAACCTACACCTCTGCGCCTGCCAGCTTGAGAGCCTCCTCGGCCTACCCGAGAGAACCTTCACAGACAAGGTCTCGGACAAGGACCACATAATATTCTCACGGCTCCAGAGAGGCGCCACCCTACTCGATAGGATAACAATGAACGTACTCGAGGAGTGCCTCGGCAAGACAGGGGCAGCACTCGTGAACACCATCGCGTCCGAGGGGGACTCACCCCTCAACTACAACAGGGTCATCCACGCCCTATCCGGGTCCATGGGCAGCGGCGTCGACCTCATCAAACGAGCCATCGCCAAGTCCCTCTACAACGAGCTCAGGTCGAACCCAGGAGCACTCACAGATGAACAACCATAGAGTAGAGACGGGCGTAAGGTGCCTCGACGAGGCCCTGCAGGGCGGCCTCCCAGAGGGAAGCATGACCCTCATAGCCGGCAACCCCGGCACAGGCAAGACCCTGCTAAGCGGGGAGTTCCTCTACGGCGGCGCGGCGCGGGGCGAGAACTGCCTATACGTCAGCCTCAGCGAGGGCAGGCACAGCTTCCTAGGCTACATGGCGAGGGTGGGCAGAGACTTCACAGCTCCCGAGGTCAAGGACAGGCTCACAGTCATGGACCTGGTCACCGTAAAGGAGGAGGGCCTCGACATACTCGTGGAGATGGTGACAAGCCACCTCGACGAGACCCAGACCCAGAGACTCGTCATAGACAGCTTCACAGCCATGAGCAACGCCTTCACAGAGACCATAGACGCCCGCGTCACCCTCCACATCCTAAGCAAAATACTGGGCCAGACCTACTGCACGACACTGCTGATAACCGAGATACCCACGGGCACGGAGAAGATAGGGCTGGGCATCGAAGAGTTCGTCGCAGACGGCATCATAGTGCTGAGGAGAAACACCCTCAAAGGAAACGTGCTCAGGGAGCTAGAGATCATAAAGATGAGGGGCACCCCCATCGAGAAGCCCCTACACACCTTCACCCTCCATAAGGGCTTCAAGGTGCTACCGGTCTTCGAGACGACCCCCGTAAGCCAGCCCCGCAGGTACCAGCCAGGCAAGAACAGCGGCCACGCATACGGCACAGGGAACAGGCAGCTCGACGAGATCACGGGAGGCTTCAGGAAGGGAGACACCGTCTACATCGAACTCGGTGACAACATAAGCCCCATCATCCCCGCCCTCATCCTCGCGCCCCTCAGGGCCAGCTTCATCACCGCCAACAGGGGAGTCCTCTTCCTGCCGCCAGGCGGCGAGAGCGTCGAACGCATAACCCAGTTCGACAGGCTCTACGGAGTCACCGCGGAGGAGCACCGCAGGCTCATGAGGGTCGCCACAGCCTCGCCGGGCGAAGCCGACGCCCCCGTGAACCTAGTCCTCGACTCCCTGGACATCAGGATGAGCCACAGGACGTGGCGCGACGAGGAGGCGAGGCTACGAGGCGAGACAGGGGAACCCACCCTGAAGATCATCTACGTCGACAGGCTCAGCAACACGTGGCAGGAGACACGGTGCACAGGACTACTGGACACCGAGTCCATGCACACACGGAGCACAGGCGGCCTCCTCGTACTCCTCTCACGCCCCGGCGACGAAGCCGCGAGGCAGCACGCCTCCAACCTCGCCCACACACACCTGCGCCTCTACAACCAGAGAGGAGTAATACTGCTTGACGGCGTAAAACCACAGACCACTCTCTACGCCGTGGCCCAAGACAACAACATGGGGTACCCCAGCCTAAGCCTGACGCCGATACGCTGAGAAAACTAGACGCTGAAGGCCGCCGCGACGTCCTCGTCAGACGCGTCCCTGGCCAACACCAGAGTCCTGTCCAGAGGCGAAAGGTGGTTCATGTTGACCCGACGCCTCTTGACCTCCGGGCCAGCCACAACGACGTAGTTCCTGTCGATGACGTCAACTATGACGCACTCACGCCCCATCTCGCGCCCCTTAAGCTTTATACAGACCCTGCCAACATCGAAAGCCGACACATCACTCACCTGCTATTCACGTATTCCACGACGACGTTTTTAAGGATTCGCGAAGTGGCGTCAGCGTCGAAGAGCCCCGTGTTCAACACAAGGTCGTAGACGCCCAGGTCGTCGACGTCGACGCCGTAGAACTCGGCGAAACGCCTCGCCTCGTTCTCCTCCCTGAAACGCGTCTCACGGTCCACCTCCTCAAGGCACCGGCCCTCCCGCTCCGCGATGCGGCGCACCCTCTCCTCTAGGGGGCACGAGAGGTACACCCTGAGGTCAGGGTCCTCCG
>JAFGTA010000108.1 GCA_016934355.1 Candidatus Bathyarchaeota archaeon
TACGGCCCCGAGATAGGCATGAAGGTGCTTGACCTCATCGAGGCCAAGGGGGACAACGTCGTCGCCATCGACACCGGCGGAAGTGAGGACGGGTACCCGCCGAAGCCCTACGCGGAGTGCTACTGGAGGGCGCGTGAGATGGGGCTCCACGTCGTCGCCCACCAGGGGGAGGGGGCAGGCGCCGACTACGTCTGGGAGTGCCTGGAGCACCTGAACCCGGAGAGGATCGGGCACGGCGTCGCCGCCGGCGGTGACCCTGCGTTGATGAGGCTCATCGCGGAGAGGGGGATAACCATCGAGTCGTGCCCCGTCAGCAACCTCAGGACGGGGGCGGTGACCTCGTGGGCTGAGCACCCAATCAGGAGGTTCATGGAGTATGGGATAAACGTCACGGTGAACAGCGACGACCCGTCCATGTTCTACACCGACATGAACAACGAGTACCTCCAGCTACATAGGAACCTCGGGTTCACGGTAGAGGAGCTCTTCCAGATCAGCTTGAACGCCGTGGAAACCAGCTTCCTCGACCCCGATTCCAAGGAGGCTATTAAGCGTGAGTTCAGAGCCGAATACGAGAAACTGATCTAGCGATAGGCAGTGGGATCAACGCCCACGGGGACGTTTTTCGCACTCTATTCTGCTATGAAACATGTCACGGTTGCCTTTATGCCGTAGATCTGTCTGATCTTGTCCATGATCAGGTAGTGGACGCCCTCGCGGGTGTCGCAGGCTAGCTTGACGTACATGTCGTATGGGCCGTAGATGTAGTGGGCCTCGGTTACACCCGGGATGTTACGTATCTCGTCGATGACCTTTCGCTCGATTCTGGGGTCAACTACAATCAGTACAAGTGCCTTAGGCATGGAACCCATGGATCGGTGGAAGCGCGCATTAATAAACAATACCGAGACAGGCAGCAACTCCGTCGACGGACTGATTACCCCCAAACAAGTCATTTGAAGTGTCGACGGTGGATCAACCTTAAATTAACCGGCAAGCCATAGAAGGCAGAGGTGTATAGAACTCAGCAAACTTATTTCTCATAAGTACCCTTTGGATGAGAAGGTTCTCGTGACGTGCGGGCTCCCCTACGCTAACGGGCCCATGCACATAGCGCATCTCCGGACATATGTACCCGGAGACGTTTTCGTAAGGTACCTGAGGAAGCTCGGTCAGGATGTGGTGTTCTTCTGCGGCAGCGACACCCACGGAACGCCCATCACGGTCAAGGCCGAGGAGATGGGGGTCACGCCCGCGGAGGTCGTGGAAAAATACCACCGCCACTTCAAGGAGATACTGCCCAGGCTGGGCATCGTCTTCGACAACTACGGCAGCACCGACCACCCCCTCAACCACCGCAGGACACGCGAGATCGCGGAGAAGCTCATCGCCAACGGGTACATCTACCAAAAGAACGTGGCCCTCCCATACTGCCCGACGTGCGACAGGTTCCTACCAGACAGGTACCTACGAGGGACGTGCCCCCACTGCGGCGCAGACGCGCGTGGCGACGAGTGCGACCAGGGCTGCAAACGCTACCTTGAGCCCGGCGAGCTCCTCGACCCCCACTGCAGCATCTGCGGCACACGGGCCGAGATGAAGGAGACACGCCACTTCTTCCTCAAACTCACCGCGTTCGAGGGCTTCCTACGGGAGTTCCTCGAAACACTCGACGGCACCGACCTGGCCCGCAACTACGCCAGGCAGTGGCTTGAGCAGGGGCTCCGGGACTGGAACATCACCCGCAACATCGACTGGGGCATAAAGTTCCCCGGCGACGAGAGCCTCGTCCTCTACGTCTGGTTCGACGCCCCCATAGGCTACATCCAGAGCACAGAGGAGTGGGCGGACCGGACAGGCGGAGACTGGACCCACTACTGGAGGGGCCCGGGGAAGCTCATCCACTTCATAGGCCCCGGCATAGTCTACCACCACTGCCTGTTCTGGCCAGCCATGCTGAAGGGCTCAGGGTACAGCGTACCCGACGCCATCATCGCCTCGGGCACGATGATGGTCGCGGGCCACGTGTTCAGCAAGAGCCGTGGCTACGTGGTCTGGGTCGAGGAAGACTACCTGGCCAACGGGCTGGACCCGGACGCCCTACGGTACTACATAGTCAGCTACACGGGGCAGACGCGTGACCTCGACTATAACTGGAAGACGTACGGCGACAAGGTGAACAAGGAGCTAGTCGGTAGCCTCGGCAACTTTATCTACCGCAGCCTGCTGTTCGCGCACCGCAGCTACGGCGGCGTCCCCGAAGGAGAGGTTGACCCCGAGGTACGGGGGCAGGTCGAGGAAGCAGTTGAGACCATCAGGGACGGCCTGGACGAGTACGAGTTTAAGAAGATATGCGACGCCGTCCTCGGGCTCTCCGACTACGGCAACAGGTACATCCAGTCAAAGGAGCCGTGGAGGCTAAGCAAGGAGGACCCGGAGGAAGCCGCTCAGGTCATTCATAACTGCGCCTGGCTGACCAAGGCGATAGCGGTGCTGATGGAGCCCATCATGCCTTTCAAAGCGGAGACGCTGTACGGGCAGCTCGGGCTGGACCTGAAGGACGCTGCGCTGGATCAAGCCTTTGCCCCCTTGGAGGTGGGCGCCGCGATAGGTAAACCTGAGCCCCTCTTCCAGCAGATACCGGATGAGGAAGTCGAGGCGCTGGAGGAGGCCATGATAATACGTATATCACGGGTGCAGGGATAGCTATGGGATACCCTGTTGAGGCTTAAGCTCGACCTCCACGTCCACTCCGTTTATTCCGGCGACAGCCTGAACACCATAGACACCATCGTCGAAAGGATCAAGGCGGTGGGCTTCGACGGCTACGCGCTCACCGACCACGACACACTTGACGGGATACCCGAGGCACTACGGAAGAAAGGCGACTTGGCTGTTATACCAGCGGCGGAGATCACCGCACGCGGCGCCCACGTGCTAGCGCTCCTCCCCAGCGAGCCAATAGAACAGGGGCTCAGCATCGCCGAGACCGTGGACAGGATACACGAACAGGGAGCCACCGCCGTACTCGCTCACCCCTACGGTCTGCCCCGCAGCTGGGTGTCTATACATGCGGCGAGGAAGGCCGGGCTCGACGCGATCGAGGTCGCGAACAGCGCCCAGTTCCCTTTCGATTACATCTGCGGCCTCAACAGGAAGCTGGCGGAGGAGCTGGGTCTCCCGGTCACGGGTGGAAGCGACGCCCACATCCCTGCGGCGATAGGCAGATGCTACACCATCGTGGACACGCCGACGAAGGAGCCTGAGGACGTCGTCGAAGCCATAAGGAAGGGCAGGACGGAGATCGGCGGCTCAGGTATAACGATCTGGGAACGCTTCAGAAAGACATTGAAAAAAGGTTAGGAGGGGCCGGCTACTTCCAGCTGGACTCGATGTCGAACAGCTCGATGCCAAGGTCGTAGTGCTTCTCGGGTCCCGCGAATGGCTCCATCTCGTATATCTGGGTCTTCTCCAACTCGAATCCTCCAAGCTTCGGCTCCTTCAAGGTGGTCCTGTCGAGGGCGACGGTCACCTGGCTGCTTAGCCTCGGCGACACGGCCTCGCCCCAGGCTGTCAGTACGGCAGCGTTCACGTTACCCATCCATCCGCGGACGCCTGTGACCAGCCCGCCCATGTAGTCGGTGCTTTTACTTACAGCCTTTCTCATCTCTGCCTCGATGTGCAGGCCGTTGATCCGGTTCCCCCACTTTTGGTCTGAGACTTCGCCGTGATCCATGGCTGTGTTCACGACGATGTCTTGGCGCCGTAGGCTGAGCGCCTTCTCCATTAAAACCATGTCTCTTTATTCTCCCCCATTCTGATGCCTGATGATATCATCATACACAGCCTTGTTTTGTCTCAGCTAGGCGTGTGTATCGGCGTCGCCATTGGAATATGTTATAAACATTATAACATCTAGGAATGGTTGGACATTCGGTTTTTCCATGTAAATGCAAAATATCCTCCTCTTTATAGGGTAACTTTCAACGCTCTCAAACCATGAGAGTAACTATTAACTGAAACCCAGCAAAAACAGCCTCAGGAGATAACATAAAAAGAACAAACCACACCTCAACACCACCACACCATTAACATGAAACGTTAAAGGAAATGGGGTAAGCGCCATCCCCCAGATATAAAAGAAAACCCGAAACGACGACGCTCAGACCCCATTAACAGTAAAACCCGCTTAAATACCGGCATCAGCCACACCGTTTAAAACAGGCCGAGCCAAACCACACAGGAACAATCAGATGCCCAACATCTACGTGAAAGCCTACGGGTGCAGCGCCAACACGGCGGACGCAGAGATAACAAAAGGGATGCTGAAGAATGCAGGCTACACGCTGGTACAGACGCCGGGTGACGCCGACCTCAGCATCCTCCTGACCTGCATCGTCAAGACGCCGACGGAGCAGAAGGTCACGAAGCTGCTGAGGAGGCTGCGCGACGCCGGGAAACCCATCGTCGTAGCCGGGTGCATGCCCAAGGCGATGCAGTCACACGTAGAGGAAACGGTGCCCACCGCGTCCATGGTGGGGCCAGACGACATCGAGCACATGGTCGAGGCCGTAGAGCAGGCGCTCAACGGCGAGAAAGCGGTGTACGTGAACGGCGAGCCCACAGACAGGACGTGCCTACCCCGGATAAGGGCTAACAGGCTCATCCACATCGCCCCCATCTGCAGCGGCTGCCTGGGCAACTGCAGCTACTGCATAGTGAAGCACGCCCGCGGCCGGCTGCACTCCTTCCCCGCGGAGGGCATCGTCCGGGACGCCGAGGCGGCCGTAGACGAGGGGTGTAAGGAGGTCTGGGTGACCGCCGAGGACACCGCCGCCTATAACTACGGTGGTGTGAGGCTTCCCCAGCTCCTAAAAGAGATCACAGGCATCGAAGGCGATTTCAGGGTACGCGTCGGCATGATGACGCCCAACCAGGCTCTCCCGCTGGTGGATGGCCTCGTGGAGGCTTACTCAGACGAGAAAGTCTACAAGTTCCTCCACATCCCCATCCAGTCAGGCAACGACGACGTACTCAGGAACATGCGCCGCAGATACACGGTGCAGGACTTCAAGCGCCTCGTGACGCGGTTCAGGGAGGCGTACCCCGAGCTCGGGGTATCCACGGACATCATATGCGGGTTCCCAGGGGAGACCGAGGAACAGTATCAAGACTCGCTCGACCTTGTCGAGTGGCTGAGGCCGGACGTGCTCAACATCTCACGATACTGGGAGCGCCCCGGCACAGAGGCGTCCACCATGCCGGGAAGGCTTCACGGCCGAGACACCAAGGAACGGTCGCGGAGGCTCACCCATCTGTGGAAGGAGCTGGCCGTAGACGTGGGTAGGCGTTGGCTCGGCTGGGAGGGCGAGATACTGCTCACCGAGAAGGGGAAGGCAGGCACCAAGGTGGGCCGCAACTACGCGTACAAGGCGGTGGCCGTGGAGACCGACGCTGGGTTAGGCGAGTACTCGCGCGTCAAGGTCACGGATGTAGGCGTGGGTTTCCTGGTAGCAGAGATCGCATGATTTATCGGCTCACGGGTGAATCCTCACCCGTGAATCAGATGCGAATAGCTGTAGCATCATTCAGTCACGAGACGTGTACCTTCTGCCCCAAGCCCACGACGGTCGGAGACTTCGAGGCGGGGGGAGTTCTTTACGGCGACGCCGTGTTGGAGTCCGCCAGGGGGATACCTAACTACATCAACGGCTTCATCAAGGCGGCTGAGGAGCGCGAAGGCGTCGAGCTTGTGGGGATACTGGCTGCGTCGCGGAGCCGGGGCGGCTCAAGCGGGAGCTGGCTGACCAAGGAGTGCTTCGACAAGTACTCCAACGGGATAGCGGACGGCCTGAGGAAGGCGGGTAAGGTGGACGGCGTGCTGCTCGCCCTCCACGGCGCGATGGCTGCGGCGGGCTACCCTAAGCCGGAGGCCGAGGTGGTGCGCAGGGCGCGGGCCGCCGTGGGGGACGCCCCCATCATGGTGACCCTAGACCTCCACGCCAACGAGGACCACGAGCTGACAGACGCCGCGGACGCCGTTTTCATCCTCAAGACGTACCCCCACGTGGACTCGGAGGAGATAGGGTACGAGGCCGGGAGCTGCATGATAGACACCGTGAAGGGCGGCTTCAAGCCCGTGATGGCGATAAGGAAGCCCGGCGTCTTCACGCCCAGCGTCTATCAGGGCACGGGCGAGTCCCCCGCCAAGGAGATCATGGAGAGAGCCAAGGGCTGGGAGAGGAAGGAGGCCAAGTGCCGCTCAGTTAGCGTCGCCTTCGGGTTCGCCTACGCCGACGTACCGGACGTGGGAGCCACCGTAATCGCCGTCACAGACGACGACAAAGCCCTCGCCGAGAAGATAGCGGAGGACGTGTCCGGCTACATCTGGAGCCTGAGGGAGCCCTTCGCGGGGAAGAAGCTCCCCAAGACCAGGGAGGGCGTCGCGGAGGCCATCAAGCTGGCGAAGGCGGGGAAGACTCCCGTCATCATAGCCGACCACAGCGACAGGATGGGCGACAGCACCCACATACTAAAGGAACTCATCGAGCAGGGAGCCACAGGCTTCTGCGTAGCCACCATCAGCGACGAGGCAACCATAGGGCGGATCAAGTCCAAGGCGAAGACCGGTGAAAGCGTCACTGTGGAAGTGGGCGGGCACGCCGACAGCTACTCCGGGAAGCCAGTGAAGATCACGGGCAAGGTGGAGTACCTTGGGGAGTGCAGCTTCAAGCTCACAGGCCCCATGAGTAGGGGCGCGCAGAGGAGCCTCGGCACAACGGCGGTCATCGGCTTCGGCGATAACAACCACGTAGTACTGACGCCGACGCTGCATCAGGTGCTGGACGACGCGCTGTTCCCAGCGGTGGGCCTCGACTTAAAGAAGCTTGACATCGTCGCCATCAAGAGCAGGGTGCACTTCAGGGCGTTTTACAACGACGCGGCTGGTAGCATCGTTGTCGTTGACGCCCCCGGGCTTGGGCCGGCGGACCTCACGCAGCACAGCTACAAGAACATACCCAAGGGTCTCTACCCCGTCGACGCTAAATGGAGAAAATAATCTCTTTCTTTTTTAAGATAAAAATCGGTGTGTTTAGAGGGTGGGCATGTAGCCTGTTGCCCCGAGTGTCACGCCGAACAGTATCCCGATGACGACGAACACGACCACCATGATGACTACGGCGAGCACAGAGATTATCACGGCGTTGCCCCAGCCTGTCTCGTAGTACGTCTTCACGAGGTACAGGTAGGCGATGAGCTGAGCGAGTAGCCCTATGCTGCCGCCCACGAGGGCGCCGATGACGCTGTTCACAACGGACCCTAGGGCCCCAATCCACACCGCGTCCATGAACCGGGCCTTGTCCCCGCCGACTATCCATTTACCGGCGAGCCAGAGGAACGGCGCGGTTATGATGCTTCCGACGACTATCCCGATTAACAGTGAGATGATGTCCAAGTCAACACCACTATGGTATTCGGAAGAGAGAGATTTAAATTAGATTGAGGGGCTGCCGCGCTCCGCCGTCGGTGCTTTTTTCTTCCCATAAGCGGAGAAACATGTGAGGCTTCTACATGAAAGTCAAGGCAGCGAACGGTTTAGTACGAATACTAAAGAAGGAGGGCGTCGAGTGGGTGGGAACCTTCCCCACCCACGTCTTCGGGAACGCCTGCGGTGAGGAGGGAGTCAAGAACTTCATGGCGAGGGACGAGCGGTACGCCGTCGCAGTGGCCGACGGGTTCAGCCGCGTCAGCAACGGCAAAGCCTTCGGCGTCTGCAGCGTCATGGGCGGAGGAAACGCCGCAGGCACACAGATGGCCTACGGGGCACTCGCCCAAGCCTACGAGGACTCCGTGCCCCTCCTCTGTCTCACCGACGGAGTGTCCCCCTCGGTGTACGGCCGTGAGAGGTTCAATATCGAGATGGCATTCCAGGGCGTCACCAAGTGGTGCGGCTACATCAACCATGCCGAGAGGGTGCCCGAGTTCCTGAACACTTTTTTCTATTTTTCTGCCTTTTCTTCCGTAGTTCTTTTTTCTCTTTATCACTCATTGAGTCAAATCTGGTCCTGGATTGTGATGTAGGTTTTGGCTCAGTTTGGTTTATAATAAATTCAGGAGAACATGACAGCA
>JAFGTA010000109.1 GCA_016934355.1 Candidatus Bathyarchaeota archaeon
TCCATCATATATGTGCATGAGGGCGCTATGGCAGAGGCACGTTAACAGAGAAACATCTCGGCTAAAGGACGTTATTCCTCGTTTAACTTGCTCTCATGGACTTCTTTGGCTATCCGTTTGATGATCTCGTTTAACGTGATCTTACTTTTCCCGATGATAGGGTTAGCCGCAGTCGGCGTGCCGAGCCCGAGGTTCGTCATGGGTTCAATCGACCCCCTGCCATGCTCCACTACGCGCTCACATTTACCGCTCTCAGCCCCGCAGCTCAGGCAACGGTAGTTCCCGATCTCTACTGTGTCATCTTCCTGAACTACGATGTAGCTTGGGTTCCAGTTGATGGCGCCGCCGCACTCGGGGCATCTACCGGAAGCACTCCACTCGTCTGCCAATTAGTTACACGCACCATGAAGAGAGCCTGATGGCTGCCCGTGTTCAAGGTTCAGCTCCCTAACTGACTCGTCTTCCCTTCTCGGATACCGACTGTTCACGATAAAACGGTGTGTCTGTGCCCGAGCCTCAACACAGTTACTAGCGTCAGCTCTCGGCACCCTATAAAATAATAAGGGTGCTGCGCCGTTTAATCATTGATCGAATTGGATGTCGATGAGAGTAAAGGCAAACGGGTCACGATCTCGCTGGACGAGGTCATCACCCGGAGCGACGGCACCAAGGCCACGATGAGGGAGTTCGTGAAGGAGATGCTCCACTACAACCCCGAGTTCGAGATAATCACGAGCTCAAAGGGCGAGACATGGTACCTGAGAAAGAAAGAATAGATTCCACCTAAAGATGACGGAGCGGCCCTTTTCATGGCGTCCCTCTTCTCCACCAGCCTCTGATCCTTGACAATTTAGCTGACATGCTGCATTTCCTGTAGGCCTTAACACGTAGCTTTTCCGAGGAGCTGAAAATAGGACAGCAATAGGATACAGAAGCCGAGTCCTGTATAACCTAATCCATTTTTCATGTACACAACACGACTACTATGAGGCAGTGAAACTAGGATCAAGCACCCTGTTTCGCTGCCTGGGAAAAATGGGTCGCTTCATTCTTTCTCGTGTAGATACATGTACCAGTAGACTATCCCCACGAAGAGGGCACCGCCGATCAGGTTGCCGATGGTCACTGGGACAAGGTTGTTCAGTATGAAACCACCCCAGTTCAGTTGGGGGCTCGCCTCAAGCCCCACCCCCTTCAGTAGGAGCCCCATCGGTATGAAGTACATGTTCGCTACGCTGTGCTCCAGCCCTATCGCCACGAAGGCCATGATGGGGAAGAAGCAGGCGAATATCTTGCCGGTCGTGTCGTGGGCGGAGGCGGCCAGCCAGACGGCGAGGCAGACCAACCAGTTGCACCCGATTCCTCTGCACATGGCCTCGACGAAGTGGAGGTTGACCTTGGCGTCGGCGACGGCGATGGCCAGGGCGCCCATGCTGCCCGGGTCCCTGTAGGCGTAGAAGGCGTTGAACATGATGAAGACGAGGAGGAGGGACCCCACGAAGTTGCCCATGTAGACGACCACCCAGTTCCTGAGGAGCCCGGCGAAGGTCACCCTCCCGCTCAAGCAAGCGGTGACTACCAAGTTGTTGCCTGTGAAGAGCTCCGCTCCACCGAGGACGACGAGCATAAGCCCCACGGAGAAGACCGCCCCCCCGAGGAAGTTCGCGAAACCCGATCCGACGGCGTCGGCTAGACCGACCTTCACCGTCGTCATGAGCTGGGCCCCGAAGCCGATGTAGACACCGGCCAGTATGCCGAGGAGGAACATCTTGCCGATCGGCAGAGTGGTCTTCTTGTATCCTGCGGCGCACATCGCTTCAGCGATTTCAGCCGGAGATTTCGAGCTCATCGTGAACACTTTAATGGGTCCTGTATCTTTAAATCGAGTCTTTTATAAGGTTTATATCCATCCAAAGACGCCAGCCTCACCCGAACGTGTACGACTGGCCTGCCTATGCAGACGTGCCTTAGAGAGGCAGACGGCCACAGCCGTGACGGTTATTACTCCTCGCATAATCGATTGAGGCGTCTAGGGGCGTTAAAACATTAGGTGATCCTTGCGCCGTTGGCGATGGGGTTGTCCGTGGTGAGGAGCGCGAGGTCGCCTTCCTTCGTCTCGGCTGCTAGTAGCATCCCGTAGCTCATCTGGCCGAATATCTTGGCCGGCTTGAGGTTCATGACGACCGCTATGCGTTTCCCGGTGAGCTCCTCCGCGGTGTAGTAATCGACCAGGCCGGTGACTATCTGCCTAACCTCGTCTCCCATGTCCACTTTGAATGTGTAGAGCTTGTCCGAGCCCTTCACCTGGACGCACTCCTTGACGGTGCCTATGCGTATGTCCAGCTTCTTGAAGTCCTTGAAGGATACCTGTTCACTCATCTCGTTTCACTGGCTCATTTCATTTCGGCTGCTTTTAAGCCTAGCCTATGTGAGGTAGCTGATGGCGATCCTAGCGTACATCTCGCTGACCGGGGGCAGCCACTCCAGCTTGACGTGCTCGTTGGAGCCGTGGGCGTATCCACGCTGGGGCCCGATGTGGATGCACTCGATGCCCTGCTCACCTTGGAATATGTTGGCGTTGGTGATGCCGTACGCGTACTCGTAGAGCGGCGGCCTACCCATCACAACCCTGTACACCTCGTCCAGGGTCCTCATCA